>JAJFGC010000231.1 GCA_021776345.1 Hyphococcus sp.
GCCGATCTCGGCGATATTGCGTTCATTTTCCTGATCCGGGATAGCGAACAGAATGGTCGGTTGGCCGTCTTTGGTTTCCCACCAACCCTCCATGGCCGCGACTTTTGCCGGCTGATATTCATGGGCGACCGTGCCCGACCAGTGGCCGGCCCAGATTTGCACTGGCATCAGGACGGCAAGCGTCCCAGCCGCCATGCGGATTTGCCACCGCGTCGGCTCTGATATGCGGCCGCGCAAAACCTGCCAGGCGCCGGCGGCAAGGACCACCGCAGCGGTGGTGATGTAGGCGGCAAGCAGCATGTGGACGAGGCGTGAGGGGAAGCTGGGGTTGAAGATCACTTCGATCCAGTCGGTCGCATAGAACCGGCCGTCAGCGTCAATCGCATAGCCCGCGGGCGTCTGCATCCAGCTATTGGCGGCAAGGATCCAGAACGCTGAAATTGTTGTGCCGATGGCGACCGCGCATGTCGCGGTGAAATGGAGCCGCTTGCCGACGCGCTTCCAGCCGAACAACATGACGCCCAAAAACGTCGCCTCGAGAAAAAAAGCGGTCAGGACTTCATAGCCAAGAAGCGGGCCCATGACGCTGCCGGTTTTATCGGAAAAAACACTCCAGTTGGTGCCGAATTGATAGCTCATGACGACACCGGAAACGACGCCCATGGCGAAAGCGAGGGCGAAGATCTTTATCCAGTGAAGATAGAGGCGCTTGTAGACGTCTTTCTTGGTGCGCAACCACATGCCTTCGCAAACCGCAAGAAACGCCGCGAGCCCGATCGTGAAGGCCGGGAACATGATGTGGAACGCAATGACGAAAGCAAATTGCAGGCGCGACAGGAGAAGAGCGTCAAAGTCCATGAGTGAGCCCTCTATAATGTCATGTCGACGTAGCCTCGGCAGTACCAAAGCGAAAGGCGGTCAGAGGCCGCAGCGGCGCCATGCCGCATTTTCTGCATACGGATGATGAAAGACCGGCATAAGCGATGGCAAAACCCCCAAAAATCTGTGGAACGCCTCAATTACAATGCCTTAGATGTTTCGATTAAGGTGCATTTGCAACCAGTTTTTAACATAGTGTTCACCGCGACTGCGCAAAATACCGACAGAATACGGGGAAGAACGATGGCATCGACGCAAAAGCCCAGTTTTGGGAAAAAGGCGGCGCCGGCCAGGACGCCGTCAAAAAAAGCAGGGCCTGCAAAGCCTGGCGACAAGCGGGCCAGCGAGCGCAAAGCTGCCTATAAGAATTGCAAGATCATTTTGAGCGATCGTTCCGTCGTTGACTGTATTGCGCGCAATGTCAGTGAAAAGGGCTGCCTTATCTCCGCTGCCGGCGCAGAAAACTTGCCTGAAGAGCTGGTCATTCAACTCGATGTCATTTCGGCGCCGCGCCGCGCAAAAATTGTCTGGGTAGAGCGCGGCGAAGCCGGGATCGAATTTGTCTCCGGCGACTGAGAATTCCTTCAACCCGAATTAGCAAAGATATGCGCACAATAATGTGAGCGCGTCTTAGCCTCCTGCGCGGCGATTACCATGGAGAATGGCGCGTGTTTAAGGCATAAGCGGCAATCTGGTTCCTCTCTGAAATTTAGGCCGCCGATTTTGACCGCCAAAAAAGCCAAATTCCTCGAAGGCGATCTGATGCACCATGTGGTTGTGATGTCGCTCTCGGCGAGCGCCGGGCTTGTCTCGATTTTTCTTGTCGATTTCGTCGATCTCTATTTCATCTCGCTGCTTGGCAAAAAAGAATTGGCCGCCGCGGTCGGCTTCGCCGGCACGCTGATCTTCTTCAATATGTCGATTACCATCGGGTTGATGATCGCGATGAGCGCGCTTGCGGCCCAGCGCATTGGTCGCGGCGAGGAAGAAGAGGCAAGGCGCATCGCCACCAGCGTCGCGGTTGCGTCGCTGATGCTGGCGGTGGTTATTTCCGCAAGCTTCTGGTTTAGCGCGCCGTTTCTCGTCGACTCACTGGGCGCGACAGGCGAAACCAAAGCGCTTGCCGTGCGGTATTTGCGCATTGTCGTGCCGGCAATGCCGGTGATGGCGATGGCGATGGTGTGTTCAGGTTTGCTCCGGGCCCATGGCGACGCCCGCCGCGCCATGAACGCAACGCTTGCCGCCGGCGCCGTCAACGCCATCCTCGATCCGATTTTGATATTTGGCCTTTCCCTTGGATTAGACGGGGCGGCGTTTGCCTCGGTTGCGGCGCGGTTTGCGATGTTAGGCACCTCGCTGTACCCGGTGATCAAGCATTATGGCGGCTTTGCGCCGTTTAGCGTCGCGCATTTTCGCAAGGATCTTGCGCCGATTTTCGCTATCGCCGGCCCTGCGATCCTGACCAATATCGCAACCCCGGTCGGGACCGCGATTGTCACCCGCGCGATTGCGCCTTTCGGTGATACCGCCGTTGCCGGTTTTGCCGTGATCAGCCGGCTGACGCCGCTCTCTTTTTGTGTGATTTTTGCCCTGTCCGGCGCCGTCGGTCCGATCATCGGACAAAATTTCGGCGCCCGAAATTATGACCGTGTGCGCGAGACGTTGCGCAAGGCAATGATGTTTACCGGCGCCTATACGCTCCTTATCTGGGCGGTGCTGATGATCTTATATGGTCCGATTGCGGATCAATTTCGACTGACCGATGGCGGCCGGTCGTTGATCTTCTGGTTTGCCCTTGCGGTGACGCCGCTGTTTTTCTTCAACGGCGTACTTTTTGTTTCCAACGCCGCCTTTAACAACCTCAATCGTCCGGTTTGGTCGACAATTTTGAACTGGGGCAAGAATACGCTTGGCGTCGCGCCGTTTGTCTGGGCCGGCGCGGTCTGGGGCGGCGCCCCCGGCGTTTTGATCGGACAGGCGATCGGCGGCGTCTTTTTCGCCATTGTCGCCGTGTGGCTCGGATTTCGGTTGATCAAAGACTACGAAAGCGGCCGGGCCGACCCTGAAAAGGGCTGGAAAATCAAACTGATGCGAGATCGCCAGGAGGCGCCGCTGTCCTCAGGCCGCGGCTAAGCTCACCGCCTGGCTGCGGGTCTGGTTGAAAATCTTTGATCTTCTAAGGACATAGCCGGCTATCTGTCGAAGCACGCCGAATCCGCTATAATCCCCTCTATGGTGAGTGTGTTACTCGAAGACCGCAATCTGCTGTTTGTTCATGTTCCCAGAACCGGCGGCGGAACGATCAGTCGGCTATTGCGAACCGAACCGGACGCGAAAATTTACCCTGTACAAAACATGTCGGTGGCGCAGCCATGCGTCGAGCATCTCTCTCGTCAGCTCTGCAAACCCTTATGTGAATACCGCACAGTCGCTTTTGTCAGGAACCCGTGGGACTGGACTGTTTCAGGGTACCTGCATGTGACCCAAAACATGCCGGCATATGAAAAGCCGCCAACATTTCGAGATTTTGTCCTTGGCGATTGGAAGGGAGCGACAACGCTCCACTATCCAACGAAATTTGCGACGCCAGAGGCCTGCGTCGCCTACCATACGCAAATCACACCCTGGGAGCATCTGTTTGCGTCCGGCCAGACCGATGAAATCGATACGCTGTGCGCATTCGAAACCCTGGAGCGCGATGCGCGCGAGACTTTGGGACTAAAATCACAACTGCCACATGTGAACCGATCCGAACGCGCTCACTACTCACGGTATTTCGACGATGACACGCGCGCCGCGGTAGCGCACAGGCACGCCGACCTGATTAACGGGGTCGGTTACGTTTTCGTCGGGATCTGACCCGGTGAAGACAGTCGCGATCCAAATGCCAACGAGCGTTTCCCGCGAAAAACAAACTTTCGAGTTCAAACTGAGACGCAACTGCCTGGCTGGTTGCCTTTCAGCGCTGGCGCAGACATGAAATACTTCTGATCACACCGCCGCCAAAACCCACCTTCATCGCCAATCCCTGAAAGAGATCATGGACCGGCTTGAGGCCGCGGGCTTTGTCCAGGTTCACAGCGGCGCCGCTGTCAATCTCGCCCATGTCAGCGAATATGTCCGCCAAGGCGGCGACAAATCTGCGATCCGCTGCGCGACGGCGCCATGATTGCGGTGGGGCCGGCCTATCGCGACGGTCTGTTGAAACCGCTGGAGGCGGAGATTTCCGCGATTGCCGCCGAGCGCCGTCCTCACTGATCTCTGGCTTCGTCCCAAAACCATGTACTATCAGACGAAAAAGAGAGACTGAGGATGCGGCAGGCGCGCGCCGCGCGCTATAAAAATCATGGAGGGCGCAATGGCGCGACGATATCTTTTTTCTGGCCTGGCGGTCTGGGTATTTATTTTCGCTTATGAAACGGTGGTTCATGGACTTGGCCTTTCAGGGTTTTATCAGGCCGAGAGCGCGCTCTTTCGCTCACCCGAAGAGGGCGTCGGCTTTATGCCGATCCTGATCTTTGGCCATCTGATGCTGGCGGCTGGCCTTGTCGGTCTTGTCTGCGGCTTTGCTCGCGCAGAGACCGCCGGCAAGGCGGCAATGATCGGCGGATTTTTAGGCCTCACCATCGGCGGCGGGTCGGCGCTGTTGAACTATGCGGCGATGCCCTTGCCGCTTAGCCTTGTCGGCGCGTGGAGCCTTGCCGCCCTTGTCGAATTTGCCGCCGCCGCGGCGCTTGGCCGGATCGTCTTTGGCGATCCCCGTCGCGTTTGAAGCGGGGAGGACGGATGTCAGCAAGAGCGCCCGGGCGCCGGTAATCCGTTTTGTGCACACGCGAAACGAGACGCCCCAGTTGAACCGCACACTGAGAGTAAAATTTCAGCAAGGCGCCAAAGTCTGTTGTTTCTGACATCAAGGCGGTCTAAAGAAACGCCCTGGCGCGGAAGGGGTTTTGCGCCGGGGCATCGGATTTGGTTTGGTCAGGCAGGGTTTTGGGGTAAGGGAATGGCGTCAGCCGCTTTTGTGTTTGGGATGACGAGCCTTTCGCTACTGCTCGGATTTTCCTTCTATATTTTGCGAAAATTAGGCGCCGAAGAAGTCGCGCATTTGCTGGCGGCGCTTGCTGTTTTTGGCTTTGTCGCCGCCATTGCCGGCGTTATTTTATCGTGATGCGGACTAGCCGCGCGCCGGAAAACGTTTCGGATTGCGCAGGATCGCCGCTGTAATCAGCGCAACCACCAAGCCAACCGGAAAGACCTCAATGAAGGTCATGGGCAGGCGATAAAGCGGGTTTGCATATTGTTGCTTTAACGCTTCCATATTGGCGATGATCGCTTCCAGCGCGGCTCCCGAAAGCCCAGCGTCACGCTTGGCCTCGATGATCCCGGCGGTGTAATTGTCAATAAACGCGTTGTCGGAGAGGGCCAGATAGGTCTCCCAGCCGGCGACATAAAACACCCCCGCAACAGCGGCGATGGCGACGCCCATGGCGAAGGCGGGGGCGAATTTGATGACGCCGCCAAGGTCGCGATCGCGATAGCGCTTGACCCCGATAAAGATCATGGAAAGCGCGATGATCATGACGGTGTATCCAAGCGCCTGGCTGGCGCCGAAGCCTTCGCCGTCGGACCAGGCGTAGCCGGCAATCATGATTGCGATGATGATGGAGCCGGAAATGGCGCCGAAGATGAGTGCGATGCGAAGCATGGGCAGGTCCCCTGTGTTGAGTTAAACGATACCGCACAATAGAGATTTTGCCGACGCCGCCGCCATCGCCCAAAGGGGTGAATTGGCTGACTTCACCCGGTTTTCTTGAAAGTCTAGGGGATCAACGCCAGGTCGCGGGCCTTCTGGATTGCCTGGGTGCGGCGGCTGACCTCAAGCTTGTCATAGAGGTTGGCGAGGTGGGTTTTGACCGTATTGGGCGAGACATTGAGGGCGCGGGCGATTTCCTTGTTGGACATGCCGCCGGCGAGAAGCTCAAGCGCCTCATATTCCCGGTCGGTAATACCAAGCGCGCCAAGGGCGGCGAGGTTTTTTTCAAAAGGGTTTGCCGCATTCTTCTGAGTCAGGCGATAGCCCGCCCAGACGCCAAGCGCGGTAAAGCCAACCGCGATCAGGATGATATAGATTTCGGTGGTGAAGACTTGCGTCACATATTTGTACTCAAGCCATGACAGCAGAAAAGCCGAGGCCGCCAAGACGCCCGCATAGATGAAGATCGTGCGTTTCACCGGCGTTACCCTGGCCGTTGCCCTAGCCGTTGCCCTTGCCGGTGACGCGTTCAAGCCAGTCGAGCACGGCGGCGCGGGCGGCTGTCATGTCATTTTCGGTGCGCTCATCGACCAGCATCGATGATCCGTGTACGCCATCTTCAAGAACAACAAAATCAGCGCCTGCGGCAAGTAGAATGTCGCGTTGCTCAATCGGAGAGTCTCGCTCCATTTCCATCGCGGGCCGGAGTACGAAAATCGGCGCGTCAACGTCATTGATCCACGTGCGGGCCAGGCAATCGGCCATCGGTTCGCCGGACGCCGGAGAGAAAGCGATTAGCCCTGTAACCTCCGCCGGATTGTCAGCAGCGAGCCCGAAAACCAGCGCGCCTGAGTAAGAACTTCCCCAAATAACAATGCGTTCTGCAAGTTTTTCGGCCTGAACATAGTCGAGCGCCGCCTGCAGATCGGGGGCGGCGTCGCAATAGCCATACTCGGCGCCGTCGGTAATACCGGCGACCGTGCGGTTCGCCTCACCATAGAGGTCGCCGCCGGATCGCTGATCCCAGGCGATGGCGCGATAACCATTTTCGTTGAGCCAGGCCGCGATCCCCGCATACTCCCCGCGTCCGTTGGACCCGCCTTGATGGAAGAGGAGAATGAGCGGGGCGTCCGGGCCAAGCGCGCCAAAATATGGCTCGCCAAAAATGGTGACGCCGTCGGCAGTCTGGGTCGTGATGGTTTCGATGATGGATGCTGACGTTGCATCTGCTGCATCGGCCTGGCCGGTCTCTTTTGCGCAGGCGACAAGACAGAGCAACGCAACAAAAACCGAGAGATATTTTCCAGCCATAATGATGCCCTTTCAACTCAGCGTTTTGATATGCCGCATACCCCATCTTCGGGCGCGCGGCCAGCTTGCGCAAGGGCGGCAAACGCTTGCCTCGGTCGGTCGGTCGCAATGATGTCGACGCCCGCCGCAGCGATCTCCGCATAGCGGTCTTCTTCGCCGCTCCGGGCAATAACATTGTCGATCGAGGTCCGCCCGCCAAGAGTGCCGAAAATAACCTCTATGTCTCTGTTATTTAAGACAGAAAAGAGCCGCGGACGAGGCTCTTCTGTGCCGGTAAAGCCCATCAGCCGGGTTGCCGGGACGCCGACGGCGACCGCCCGGTTGATCTCCGACTGGGAATTGACGGAAACCGAAATCATGGCGCTCGGCATAAGCCGGTGGAGCTTGGCCGCAGACGCCATCGAGTAGGCAATGAGGATCACTTGATCCTCCGCATCCTGACGATTGATTTCATTGGCGACATCTTCATAGCGGGTCGAGCGTTTGAAATCGACCTGGAGGAGCGTCCGGCCCTTCGCCCAAGCCAGCGCTTCATCAAAACGGGCCGGCGCAAAATTGGTGACCGCGCCATCCTCATCTTCAAGGCGAAGGTTTTTGATCTCATCCCACGTCAGCGCATCTGCCTTACCCGACCCGGTGGTCGTGCGCTCCAGCGTGTCGTCATGCATCAGATAAAGAACGCCGTCAGCCGAAGTCGCGACATCGATTTCCATGATCGCGGGAAGGTCGGTCATGATCGCGTCCATCGTTTCAACGGCATTTTCAGGGAGCCCGGGATAGGGCCCGCCGCGATGGGCGGAAACAAGGGCCATACCCGCCGCCTCGAGGCATTCAAAAAAATCGTTGAGATTGCCGTCAGGGGCGATGGTCCAGCCTGATGTTGCGCTCGGACCTGCTGCGGCGTTGAGCTCGCCGGCATCGTCGGCTGAGCCGCCGCAGCCAGCGAGACATAGCGTGGCGACCAGCGCCCCCCGTTTAAGCATAAAGAACCCCTATATTGTTACGGCTTCAAAACGATGGCGCCGACGCTTTTTCCACTCTCAAGCAGATCATGGGCGGCGGCAATTTGGCCAAGCTGGAAAGTATGGCCGATCTTTGGGTTGACGGCGCCTTTTGCGATCATCTCGAAGAGTTTGGCCGCCATCGCCGGCAATCGGTCCGGTGTTGCGTAGTGAAAAAGCGTCGGCCGGGTGAGGGTTAAAGATCCTCGACGGGAAAGATCAAGCGGGCGCACGGCCGGCGCCGGTCCTGAGGCGTTGCCATAGGTCACCATGTGCCCGCGCATGGCGAGGCTGTCTAGCGACGCCTCAAACGTCGCCTCGCCGACCGAGTCATAAACCACATCAACGCCGCGACCGTCGGTCAGCTTACGCACGGCGCCCGCCGTGGACACTGTCTTTGTACGGATGATAACATCATCGGCGCCGTTTGCCTTCGCCAGCGGGGCTTTTTCTTCCGAGCCGACAATGCCGATGACATGCGCGCCAATATCTTTCGCCCATTGGCAAAGGAGGGTGCCGACGCCGCCGGCGGCAGCGTGAATCAGGCAGGTGTGCTCAGGCTTAAGCACGAAAACCTGATTGACGAGCATCTCGGCGGTGAGGCCTTTTAAGAAGGCCGCCGCCGCAACCTCATCGGAAACGCTGTCGGGAATTTTCGCGGCGATCACGGCGGCAATATTGGCGGCCTCGGCATAGGCCCCGCCGGCGCCGCAATAAGCGACCCGGTCGCCAGCGGCAAACGCGGTGACGCCCTCGCCCACGGCCTCGACAACGCCAGCGGCTTCAGACCCTAAAATTGCCGGTAAGGACACTGGGTAAAGCCCGCGCCGCTGGTAAATATCTATGAAATTCAAGCCAATAGCGGTGTGGCGGATCTGAAGCTCGCCGACGCCGGGCGCCTTCAAGTCGTGCTCACGGATGGTGAGGACGTCGCTTGCGCCATTGGTATCGATGAAGACGGCTTTGGTCATTGGCGTTTCCTTGCGAGCTTTGCTCGCGGCTGGTTTCGTTTAACGGCATATAACCGCCATGCACAACTCTTAGACAACTGTTCCGGCGGCGTTGACGCCATTGCGGCAAGCAGACATGCTTGACTGGAATGTAGGAACGCGGGGGCGACTTCCATGCGAAATTTTCTGATGATCCTGATAGGCGCAGGGCTGATCTCCGGCTGCGCCACGGAAATCATGAGCGAGAAGGAATGTCTCGCCGGCGACTGGTATGGCGCAGGGCTGGATGACGGATCGGAAGGCCGGCTCGCCAGCGCTTATGATGAGCGGGCGGCACAATGCACCAATTTTGGCGTTGCGGCGGACGCCAGCCTTTATGTCGAGGGCCGCGAGGCGGCGCTGCGGCAGCTTTGCACCGAAGAGGGCGGTTATGCTTATGGCCGGGGCGGGCGGCATTATCTTGGTGTCTGCAGAGCTGAGCTTGAGGCAGGTTTTCTCGGCGGATACTTATCCGGTCGCCGGATTTTTGCGCTGGAATCTGAACGCAACAGACTGCAGGCCGCCTATGATGAGGCGGCAGGGGCTTCCGATTATCAGGCCCGGGCGATCGATCAGGCGCGCTATGTCCTTGATGATCCGGCGGCAACGCCGGAAGAGCGTGAGGCGGCGAGCACCGATCTCGACTATGCGATCCGCACCAAACGCCGGGCGGACCGGGATCTGGAGGCGGCGCTCTATGAGCTTGGCCGCGCCGACGAAGCGCTCGATCAGGCGATCTCGTCGCAGGCGGAGTGGCGCAATAGCGAGAGGCTAGAGCTTTACGTCCAAACCCTTTTGGAGACGCATCAGTTTGCTAGAAACGAAGAGGCAATTGATTACTGTACTGATGATCTTTTATCATATACACCAAAATGTGCTGTGCGGACTGGCGCAACTTTGAGGGACTCTCAAAGTGATAAGGTCTGTGCTGTTGGCCCGGGTGAGGCTCGTATAAAGACAACAGGCCCGCATCAAGGCAGTCACAGATCCGACCTGTTTGAGCATGGATATTACTTCTTCCCGGGTGAGGAAGGGTCGGGCCGATTTACAAACCGCCCATCTGCGACGTTCTTGGTTTTGTTTGAGGGTGAGAGCCGCACTTATGTGGGCGTTTCGTGTCCGCCAGGCTATCTTGGTCAATAGAGCGGTTAATACCTGTCCTAAGCCGCT
>JAJFGC010000232.1 GCA_021776345.1 Hyphococcus sp.
CGGCGGTTTCCGGCCGGTGAGGCGCTCGCGTAAGAGAAGCGCTGCGACATCGCCGACGGGCGCCGCGTCCTGTGCGCTCAATTGTTGATACCCTTTGTCGCCGATGGTCTTTTCCAGCGCGGCGGCGAGATTATCGCCGACGCCTTTCAGCGCCTTTGCGCCAATGGCCTCGCAGCGGGCATTTTCAAGCGCGGCAAAAACCGCCCGCGCCTCCGCGCCTTTTGGGGCCAGCGCCTGGTGGGCGGCCTCATCATGATGGGCAAGCCTGAGGGCGGCGGCGTCGCCTTCGCCGCGGGCGATTGAAGCGGCGTCAGGATCAATGACGCGGGCCGGCAATGGAATGCGCGCGCTTTTGCCTTGCACGCTCGCATGCTCGCCGCCAAAGGCGACGTCAACATCATGCTGAGACGAAAGCGCCCGCGTCGTGTGTAGCAGGGCGCGTTTAAAGGCTTCTCGGATTTTTTCTTTCGGCGTCATGGCGATCTTATAGTCCCCGTGAATGCAGAACCCAAGACGTATGGGCAGAGCCTGAAAAGCGGTTATCATGGCGCGCTATAATGTGAACTGATGGGCCAAGGCAGCTTGTCTTACCCATCACTTTATTTTTCGGTAGTTTCAGCCAATAATCAGGTTTCAAACTGGGCGTAAGAAATCATCACAGGAGCGACTCTATTGACCATAATTATGGGTACCCGCATGCGGGTGCGTTTTTGCGCATCCATCACCACCATAACACTTGCTTTGGCCGGGGTCGCTATCGCGCAGGACGTACCGATCCTGCAGCCGGGTGCGCCAGGTCAGGCGGCAAAAAATCTCAGCGCCGAAGAAGCCATTGAGATTGCCAATACCAGCTACTCGCCGGACGATCTGAAGTTTATGCAAGACATGATCCCGCATCACAATCAGGCGGTGCAGATGTCGGCATTGGTGAAGGATCGCACCAACCGAAAAGAGCTGCGTGATGTTGCGGGGCGGATCGATGCGTCGCAAGCGGACGAAATAAAATTCATGCAGGACTGGCTGCGTGATCGCGGCGAGAAAGCGCCTGACCCGACAGCACATCACGCGATGCATACATCCCATAAGATGGCTGGCATGGCCTCGCCGGAACAAATGGCTCAACTCGCCGAAGAGAAGGGTACGGAGTTCGATCGCCTTTTCCTCACCTTGATGATCACGCATCACGAAGGCGCGGTGAAAATGGTTGAGGAGCTGCACGAGCAACCGGGCTCGGCCTATGATCCGATTTTGTTCGAATTCACCAATGAAATTGTCACCGATCAGACTGCTGAGATTGAGCGGATGAACGCCGTATTGGTTACGCTCTCCGATGACCCAAGGGCCGAACTGGCGCCGGGCTTCAAAGATGCCGGTGAAGCCGCGTTAAATCTTGAGCTTGTCGCGTCATTACCGAAGCCGCCAGGATTTTTCGATCCGAATAATCCGGCCGGTCTGCCGCCAGCAATGCCGGAAGATGATGATGGCCAAAGCAATGACGGTACGGAGTGGAGTGAACGTTCACCGCTGTTGAGCTTTTCCAATACAGACATGGCATTCGCAGGCGATACCATGGTGACGGGCAGCTACCATGGTTTCAATATTTACAAGCTCGATGAGAGCGGCATGCCGAAACATTTCAGTTCGGTTGTTTGCCCGGGCGGGCAGGGCGACGTTTCTATCGTTGGCGATCTCCTGATTATGTCGGTCGAACAAACTCGCGGCCGTGTCGATTGTGGTCTTGATGGTATTGCCGAAGATATTAGCGACGAACGCTTCCGCGGGCTTCGCATCTTTGACATTAGCGATCTTGCGCGACCAGTGCAGGTTGGTCAGGTTCAGACCTGTCGCGGTTCACATACGCACTCCGTTGTTTCCGCCAAAGGCGGCAAGATCATCGTTTATAATTCAGGCACCGCTACAGTGCGTGATGGCAAAGAACTGGAAGGCTGCGTTGGCGAGGCGGCCGGCGACAACAGAACCGCCTTGTTCCGCATCGACGTCATCGAAATACCGATAAACGATCCGTCCAAGGCGCGCATTGTTGATAGCCCAGCCGTTTTCGCCGATCCGAAAACGGGCAGGCTCGGTGGTCTGTGGCAGGGCGGCGATCATGGTGACGACACGCAAGAGACAAGTCAAACCAATCAGTGTCATGACATTACGGTGTTTCCGGCGAGTAAAATTGCGGCCGGCGCTTGTTCGGGCAATGGCATCATCTTTGATATCTCCAACCCGGCGAAACCAAAGCGCATAGATGAGGTTGTCGATAAGGGCTTTGCCTATTGGCACTCAGCGACATTTAACAATGACGGCACCAAAGTCATCTTCACCGATGAGTGGGGCGGCGGCGGTCGGCCTCGATGTCGCGCGCATGATCCGAAGGATTGGGGCGCCAACGCGATTTACGATATCGTCGATGGTCAGCTTGAGGCGCGAAGCATTTACAAATTGCCAGCGCCGCAACTCGATCTGGAAAACTGTGTTGCGCATAATGGATCGGTCGTCCCGGTTCCGGGCCGTGATATTTTTGTTCAGGCCTGGTATCAGGGCGGGGTGTCGGTGCTTGATTTTACCGATTCTGCAAACCCGGTTGAGATCGCATATTTTGACCGAGGACCGATCGATAAAGAACGGTTGGTGCTCGGCGGCTTCTGGTCGACTTACTGGTATAACGGCAAGATCTACGGCACCGAGATTGCTCGAGGTCTTGACGTGATGGCGTTGAAGCCGAGCGAACATTTAACCGAAAATGAACTGGCGGCGGCGATGCTCGCCGATCAAGGCGGTGTCTTTAACCCACAACAGCAATTCCCTGTGACCTGGCCGGCGGACCCAGTGGTCGCCCGCGCATATATTGATCAACTTCAGCGCGATAATGCGTTGCCTGCTTCGTTCGTCAAGGATGTGACGGCGGCGCTCGATCGCTCGGCGTCGCTGCTTGGAGACGACGCAACGGATGCAGAGCTTGCCAAACAGCTCAACGCGTTGGCGGCAATCCTGAAAAAAGGTGAGGGCGACGCAACCGTCAGCAAAAGACGGGCGGCGCTGAAGGAAACCCTCAGCGGGATTTCAGCAAGGCTACGCTAACGCGATCGATGAAGCTTTCATCCATTAAAAAAGCCCCGGTCACCCGGGGCTTTTTCATGATCGTTAATTCACCCAGCCTACCAGATCTGAACCCGGTCTTCCGGCGCGAGATAGAGATCGTCGTCTTCGGTAATACCGAAGGCGTCGTACCATTCATCCATGTTGCGCACGACGCCATTCACACGGTAGCGCGCCGGCGAATGTGGGTCGGTGGCGATCTGGTTTTTCAAAGCCTCCTCGCGGGTCTTGCGTTTCCAGACCTGCGCCCAGGCAAGGAAGAACCGTTGATCGCCGGTATAGTTATTGATCACCGGCGCTTCTTCGCCATTCAACGATAATTTATAAGCGTGATAGGCCATGGCGAGCCCGCCGATGTCGCCGATATTCTCGCCCATGGTGAGTTCGGGGTTGATCGGGAACCCTTCAATCGGTTCGTAGGATTCATACTGAGCGCCAAGGGCGTCGGCGAGTTGCTGGAAATTGGCGGCGTCTGCTTCCGTCCACCATTCGCGCAATCGGCCGTCGCCATCGGACTTGCGGCCCTGATCGTCAAAGCCGTGGCCGATCTCATGGCCGATCACCGCGCCGATGCCGCCGTAATTGACCGCAGCATCCGCATAGGGATCAAAGAACGGCGCCTGCAGGATTGCCGCCGGGAAAACGATCTCGTTGCGGTTAGGCGAATAATAGGCGTTCACCCGTTGCGGGTTCATGCCCCATTCGGTCTTGTCGATGGGGCCGCCGAGTTTGGAAATCTGATCGTTCCAGGCAAAAACATTTGCGGCTTTGCTGTTGCCATAGGCGTCGCCGCGGGTAACGTCCAACGCGGCGTAGTCTTCCCATTTATCGGGGTAGCCGATTTTCGGCGTGAACTTTTCAAGCTTCTCATGGGCGGCGGCTTTGGTTTCCTCGCCCATCCAGGGTAGCGTGTCGAGACGTTGGTCTAGCGCGTTGCGCAAATTTATCACGAGCGCTTGCATCTGCGTTTTTGAATCCGCCGGGAAATAACGCTCGACATAGACCTGGCCGACAGCTTCGCCGAGTGCGCCGTTAACAGCGGCGACGCCACGCTTCCAGCGTTCACGTTGTTTTGGCGTACCGCGCAGCTCGGTTCCAAAAAATGCAAATGTGGCGTCGTCAAATTCCGTTGGCAGTATTCCAGCGTTAGAGCGCAGAAGATGGAAATGAATATAGTCGCGCCAGGTCGAAACCGGCGTCTCAGTGAAGATGGCGGCAAGGTTCTGGATCGCATCATCCTCACGGACGACAAATTCATTTTGTCCTTCAAGACCGGCTTCTTCGAGTATCAGCGCCCAGGGCGCGCCTGGGGCAAAGGCGGTCAACTCATCAAGCGTCTTGAGGTTATAGGTAAGCTCGCGCTTGCGCCGTTTTGCCGGCTCCCAATGGACGGTTGCCATGCGCAGCTCGACATCATAAATGGCTTGTGCTTTTTCTTCGGCGTTTTCGACGCCCGCGAGGTCCAGCATCTGCGCAATATAGGTTTTGTATTTTGCGCGCTTGTCGGCAAATTTTTCGTCGAGATAATAGTTACGGTTCGGCAGGCCAAGACCCGATTGCGCGATATAAACGATATATCGGTCAGGCTGTTTTGAATCGACATCGACCCAGGCGCCAAAAAAGGCATTCGCGCCGAGATCGCTCGCCGCCATGATGCGTGCGACATCGTCATGTGTTTCCAGCGCCGCTACGCGGACAAGGTCATCGGCAATCGGATCAAGCCCTTTTGCATTGATGGCGTCAACATCGACAAAGCTGGCGAAATAGTCGCCTATTTTCTTTTCGACCGAGCCGTCAGCGGTTTTGCCGTTCGCAGCGTCTTCAATGATTTTGCGCACCCGGTCTTCGGATCGTTCAAAAAGAACCGTGAAGGCGCCGTAGGATGAAAACTCTTCCGGGATTTCAAAGCTGTCGAGCCACTTGCCGCCAGCAAATTGGTAGAAATCATCGCCGGGGTCGACTTCCGGATCGATATTGTCGATTTCGACGCCCCACTCGCCGAGTTCTGGTGCTCCGACGATGGCGATTTCCGCCGCGTCTTTGTCCGTCGTTGCATTATCGGCGTCCGATGCCTTTTCCCCACAAGCAACGAGCGCGAGCGCTGCGACGCTTGTAAATAGTATATGTTTCACATGGTTCTCCTGGTGTTGCCCGGTGGTCAAAGTCGTGAATATCTTAAGCGCGGCAATCTCGCGGGTTCGCCATGCAATCGCAAGCCGCGCCGGATAAAGCGAGCGCATGGCGCGATGAGACGAGGGAGTTGCCCCGGGGTTGCGACTCCGTCATTCTCGCATCTGCACAATGAAGAGGCGCTTCGATGGACCTGAAATCGGTAATTCGCACCATTCCGGATTACCCCAAAGAGGGGATCATGTTCCGGGATATTACGACCCTGCTTACTGATGCGCGGGGTTTTCGTCGCGCGGTCGATGAGATGGTGCAGCCGCTTGCGGGCGCTAAGATCGACAAGGTCGCGGGGATCGAAGCGCGTGGATTTATCCTCGGCGGGGCGATCGCCCATCAATTGTCTGTCGGCTTTGTGCCAATCCGGAAGAAAGGAAAGCTGCCCTACAAGACCATGGGCGAGACCTATGAGTTGGAATATGGCGTTGACGAGGTTGAGATCCATATTGACGCGATCGAGCCGGGAGAGCGGGTATTGCTGGTTGATGATCTGATCGCGACCGGCGGCACAGCCATGGCGGCGATCCGCTTGCTGGAACGGGCCGGGGCGCAAATTGAACTCTGCGCCTTCGTCGTTGACCTGCCAGACCTTGGCGGCGCCGACAAATTGCGCGCAGCCGGAAAACAGATCACGGCCTTGATCCAGTTCGAAGGCGATTGATCCGGGTTTTTGCTGGATGAATGTCGGATCGGTCTTTACTCAGCTGGCGGCTGTTTGGTGAAATAGAGCGCCGACGTGTTGTAGCCGAGAGCCGTCAGTTTTTTGAGCGCATTGCCGCGAACCTCGTCTGATATTTCCGGTGTCCGAGAAAGCATCCACAAATAGCGGCCCGAGGGCTCTCCGATAAGCGCGAGCGAATAATCCTCAGCCAGATCGAGCACCCAATAGTCGCCCCAAAAGGGGCCGAAAAAACTGACTTCGAGTTTGGCGTTGGTTTCGGTGTCAACGACGCGGGCGCGACCTTTGGCGACTTCAACCTTGCCGTCAACGCCGTTTTTGCGGCAGGTGTTTATGACCGAGATAAGGCCATCATCGCGGCGCGTATAATCCGCCGTCACGCCTTCGCAGTTCTTTTCAAAACTGTTGGGGAACCGGGCAATTTCGTACCATCTGCCGGCATACTGGTCTAAATCAACGAAGGATACCGTTGTCAGCGGCGCGTCGCTCGTGCGGTTCACCGGCGGCTTGGCGCAGGCGGTAAGCGCCAACAGGGCAAGAACAGGCCATTGTTTGATCATAATTATATCTCCTTGTTTGATACGCAGTGTTGTCGGCGGCGGTTCAGTCCGATTTCGTCATCGGATGACCGAGCCGATACCGCCCTATTTTCGCCAATTCCAACCTTATTCTGGTGCGTTGCACGATGCGTCAAAGGCCGTTAGAACCGGCCTCCAAATCCGAGGTCAGTGAGTAGGAATCCCGGCGCCCATGGCGAATGAAGACAGTGTTTTAAAAGAAGTCGACCAGGAATTGGCGGAAGACCGCCAATGGGCGATGTTCCGTAAATATGGACCCGCAGCGATGGCGGGCGCGCTTGCGATCGTCGTCGGCGTTGGCGGATGGCAGTTCTGGAACGGGTATAAGGACAGAATTGCCAAAGAACAGGCGCTGGAATATCGCAATGCCGTCGATTTACTCGTCGAAGACGCCGACGGTGGGCGAGCCGCTCTCGGGGCAATCGCCGAAGGTGAAGCCAGTGGTTATAGCGTTCTCTCTGAGCTTCAGCGCGCAGCGTCCTATGCCCGTGACGGAGAACGGGTTGCTGCCATCGCCGCTTTTGAAGGTATCTATACGAAGGGCTCAACGCCGAAGCGCGTGAAGGATCTGGCGCGCTTGCGCGCGGCCTATCTCTCGCTCAATGACGGGCGAGACGCTGTCATGAAGCATCTTGGCGGCCTGCCAAATGAAGGCGGCGCCTTTTCGTATCATGCATCTGAAGTCTCCGGCTTGGCGGCGCTCGAAGCAAAAGATTATGAAACGGCCCTTTCAATCTTTCGATTGCTCTCGGTCGATCTGGCTGCACCGGCGGCGGTGAAAGCGCGAGCAGAAGATTTTGCGGCGCTTGCGGCGTCCGGCAAGGCGGGCGTCAATATTACCGGTGAGCTGCGGGTCGATGATTTGCTAGATGCGATCGGCGCCGGCGACACGATCGAGAGTGATCTTGGCGCGGTCACGGGCGACGCCGGCGTTGACGATGTGGTAAGCGAAATTGAAGCTGCGCTCGACGCTGCTGCGGATGATGTCGAGCCTGTTGTCGAAACACCCCCAGCAACGACAGAGACATCTGCATCCGACCCAGAAACGGAAAACGAGTAACATGACATCAGTGAATGATTGGCGTTTCTTCACGCGCGCCTTACTAGTCGGCGCCGCGTTCGCGATGGCGGCATCTTGCAGTTCGAACCCGATTTCCGGTCTGTTTGGCAGTAATGATGAAAAAGACAATGATGCGCCGGAAGACGATGATCGAATTTCGATTTTGGCGCTGGACGAACAGGTCACAGCCGATCCGCGTTTTGCGGACGCTTCGGTTACAATCCCGCCATCATACGTCAACGCGTCTTGGCCGCAGCCTGGCGGCGAAGCCGATCACACGCTTCACCACATTGCCGCGACTTTGACTTTTGAAACTGAATGGAAAGCCGATGTCGGCAGTGCGTCACAGCGCGCCAAGTTAACATCGCCGCCGATCGTTGTCGCCGACCGGGTTTATGTTCTTGATGCAGAATCAACGGTGACGTCATTCAATGCCGACACCGGCGAACGGGTGTGGGAAACAGAGCTGGCGCCCGATATCAAACAACGTTTTCGGGTGCGTGAACTTTTCCGCGGAACAAAACCCTCCCATATCGGTTTTGGCGGCGGTGTCGCCTTCGATCAGGGACGCATCTTCGTAACGTCGGGGTTTGGATTTGTTGCCGCGCTTGACGCGATCACTGGCGAAGAGATCTGGCGCTATGAGACGACAGCTGCGGTTCGCACGCCGCCAACCGCTTACCGTGACAGGGTCTATTTCATCACGAATACGAACGAATTTGTGGTGCTCGATCAGACAACTGGTGAGAAAGATTGGACATTTCAGTCATTTGAAGAAACGGCGCGATTTTTGTCCGCCGCCAGTCCGGCGGCTGCAGGCGATCTCGTGGTTGCGCCGTTTTCCTCCGGCGAAATCGTCGCTTTTATTGCTGATTCAGGCCGCGCCGTCTGGAACGAAACGCTGGTTCAGCAAACAAGGCTGACTGCCCTTGCCTCGCTCAATGATATTGCCGGCAGTCCAGTGATTGACCGCGGGCTTGTTTTTGTGGTGAGCCATGGCGGCAGGCTTGCGGCGATTGATATTCGCTCTGGTCAAGTCGCCTGGGAAACGTCGATTGCCAGCTTGCAAATGCCGTGGGTTGCCGGTGACTTTATCTATGTCGTTTCTGTGGACGGAGAGCTCGCCTGTATTTCCAGAAATGAGGGCGGCATTATCTGGGTGACGCAGCTTGAGCGCTACAAAAAAGAGAAAAAGAGAAAAGGCCGCATTTCCTGGGCCGGACCTGTGCTCGCGGGCGATTATTTGATTTTGGTGTCCAGCGACGGTGAAATTGCGAAAGTCTCGCCGATTACCGGTGACATTGTCGCCGTGGAAAAGATCGGCGGTAGTTCGGTGATCTCCCCGGTTGTCGCCGACGAGAAAATTTATGTCCTGACGGAAGAGGGCAAGCTAATCGCGATGCGTTAAGCGCGCGACTTATGTTGGGTATGGTCTCGACAGAGCCTGCCTCTTGGTGAATTCTTATGTCTATAAAAGTCGCTCTTGTCGGCAGGCCGAATGTCGGCAAGTCGACGTTGTTTAACCGGTTGGTCGGCAAGCGCCTTGCGCTTGTTGACGACACGCCGGGCGTCACCCGTGACCGCCGGGAAGGGCTCGCTAAAATCGGCGACCTGGAATTTACGGTTATCGACACGCCAGGTCTTGAAGAGGCGCCGGAAGCCGCGCTTGAAGGCCGCATGCGTCAACAAACAGATGTTGCCATCGCCGAAGCCGCGATCTGTCTCTTCATTATTGATGCGCGCTCTGGCGTCACGCCGCTTGATCAGAGTTTTGCGAAAATTCTGCGTGCTAGCAACAAGCCGGTGATCTTGCTGGCGAATAAATCCGAAAGCAACGCCAGCGAGGCCGGCATATATGACGCTTACGGATTGGGTATTGGCGACCCAATCCCCGTTTCTGCTGAACATGGCGAAGGCATGGGCGATCTCTTTAATGCGCTCGAACCGTATCTTGCAGCGATGGAGGCTGAAGATGAGGAACCCGTAGCATGGGACGATCCCTTAAAGCCGCTGAGAGTTGCTATTGTCGGGCGCCCTAATGCGGGCAAGTCGACGCTGGTTAACCGCATCATCGGTGAGGACCGATTGCTTACCGGTCCGGAGGCGGGGATCACACGCGACGCGATTTCGGTTGAGTGGCAGTGGAAGGGGCGCGACCGCGACTGGCCTGTGAAGCTTTTCGACACGGCCGGTATGCGCAAGAAAGCTAAAGTCCAATCCAGGCTTGAAAGAATGTCGGTTGGCGATGCATTGCGCGCGATCAAGTTTGCGGAAGTGGTGGTCTTGCTGCTGGATGCTGAAACGCCGTTTGAAAAACAGGATTTGCAAATCGCCGATCTTGCTTTGCGCGAAGGCCGGGCGCTGGTGATCGCCATTAATAAGTGGGATCTTATTGAAGACAAAGACGCCGAGATCAAAAAGATGCACGAACGCGCAGAGCGATTGCTGCCGCAGGCGCCAGGCGCGCCAATTATTCCGCTATCGGCCAAAACCGGCGCCGGGCTTAATAGGTTGATGCCGGCGGTGACGAAAGTCTATGTTGATTGGAATGCGCGGGTCAAAACCTCGGACCTCAACGATTGGTTGGCCGAGGCGGTCTCCCGTCACTCGCCGCCGGCAGTGTCGGGACGGCGCATCAAAATTCGATATATCGCCCAGACGAAAACCCGGCCGCCGACTTTTGTCGCGCAATGTTCGCGTGCAGAGGCTGTGCCTGAAGCCTATCGACGCTATCTCGTCAACGGTATTCGCGATGCGTTTGACATCAAGGCGGTGCCGATCCGGCTGACCCTGAAAAAGCAGGAAAATCCGTATGTAACGGAACGATCTTAAGCTCTATTGTTGCCAGTCGCGAAACGCATATCGTTTCAAGCCGTCATTTTCTTCCGTCAACGCATGATAGAGCAGCGGCGTTAATTCCTCCGGATTGGGAAGCGTATTGCGGTCTTCGCCGGGCATGGCTTGCGCCCGCATACTGGTGCGCATGGCGCCGGGGTCGATAATCGCGACACGGATATTCGTCTTGGTCATCTCTTCGGCGTAGGTTTGCGCCAGCATTTCCATTGCCGCTTTGGAAACGGCATAGGCGCCCCAATAAGCCCGCGCCATCTCGCCGCCGACACGCGAGGTCATGAAAACAACGCGCGCATCTTTCGACTTGCGCAACATCGGATCCAGCGCCCGCAAAAGTCGCCAATTGACGGTGAGATTTAAATCAAGCGTGTGGTTCCAGATCTTCGGATCGATATCGGTGAGGGGCGCCAGCTCTCCGAGGCTGGCGGCGTTGGCCAGCAAAATGTCGAGCGTGTCAAACCGTCCGGCCAAGGCGCCGGCGAGTTGCTCGATGCCGTCGCTTTCGACAAGGTCCATCGGGATCAACGACGCCGCGCCGCCAATCGCTTTGATCTCATCGTCGAGTTCTTCTAGCCCGCCGCTGGTGCGGGCAAGGGCCAGCACATGGGCGCCGGCTTTGGCCAGCGAGACGGCCATCGCCTTGCCGATGCCGCGTGAGGCGCCTGTGACGAGGGCGGTTTTGCCGGAGAGGTCTGGAAGGGGTGAATTCATAGGCGAACTGCTAACGCGCAATCGACGGGCGGTAAATGGGCGCCGGTATTTTTCTTCAACGAATCATCGAGGGCCTGTTTTGTAGGCTCTGTAGGAACGGATTGAGTAGGTTGCCTGGGGGCGAACGATCGGGTTTCCTTGCGAGATCGTAATCTCCCACCGGCAAAAACTTTTCTCCCCAGAGGAACAAAAACAACGTCCAGTTGTTTGTCAGATAGTCAGCAATTTTGGAGGACTATATGAGAAAGTTATTACTCACTGTCGCAGCCGCCGCGATTTTGACGCCGCTTGGCGCAGCCGCGGACGAAAAGAACAAGACCGAAATCGGCGTGAAAGCACAACATCAAGCCGATCAATCACAGCATAAAATGGGCGCAAAAATGCGTCACGATGCAAAAGCGAATCTCTATCTTGAGCCGACGCAACTGAGCGCTAAAGACTTTTTGGGCGAAGGTATTCATGGCGTTGAAGGAGACCGGATCGCCCGTGTTGATGACATCGTTATTGGCGCTGATGGAAAAGCCAAATCTGTTGTTTTCTTGAGCGGTGGTGTTTTTGGCCTAGGCGGTAAACGCGGCGCATTGGACTTTAACCGCGTCAACGTCTCATGGGACAGCGACTATGATCCGCGCGTCCAGGTATCGCTGACACAAGACGCCATTCAATCTGTCGCTGAATACAACACCGACAAAATGAATGATTACCAGCTTGCCTCGGAAATTATCGGAACGAAAGTGGATCTGGCGAGCCGTGACGATTCAGATGATGACGCCGTCATTAATGACATCATTCTCGACAAGGACGGGTCAGTGAAGTTCCTGGTCGTTCAAAAGAGCATGCTCGGTTCCATCGGCGCGGGTCAGAAATACGCCGTCGATTATTCCCGGTTGTCTCATGAACAGGGTGACGGCGGACTTGTTCTTAATGTGACCGAAAAGGACCTGGAGAAAGCGGCCAAGTTCAGTCATATGCGCCGTCAGGCGGCCGATGTTCGCAAAGAAATGCACGACACAATGCATGACGCAGCGGACAAAGCGGAAGACGCAGCCGATGACGTCGAAGACTCCATCGACCATTAATTACACAAATGTCGCAAACAGAAGGCCGGCGGCGACGCCGGCCTTTTTTGCATGCGCTTGTCTGTCTTATGGCGCTTGCCGGCGCGTTATCCCTCCACCGCGAATGTCAGCCCCGCATTCCTCGTCAGCCGGTCGATTAGCGCCGAACCCATCGCCGGCGCGCATGTCCAGATGCCGCCAGGCGTATCGGTGCGGTCGCGCACAAGACAGATCGCGCTTTCGGCGATCATTTTCGAGGTAGAGCCGTAACCGGGATCTTTGTCTCCGGTGACGCCCGCGCGAATGTCATCGCCGTCGGCGGTCTTGCCGATAAAGAGGACATCATAATGGCCGGCTTCGCGCTCGTCTTTTGTCGGGCCTTCGCCGGGTTTGGGGCCATCGTCGCCCATCAGCGAATTGTCGCCGGCGACCGCTTTGGCGATCGCTTCGCCCTCATCGCCGGGGCCGGTCATCATCATTTCTGAATAAAGGAAGTCGTCGCCATAGGCGTGACCCAGCAAATGATTGGAGCGGTGAATGTTTTTGGTGTTGATTGCCGCCATAATGAAGGGCGCCAGCCACGTGCCTTCTGCCTCGTCATATTGCGGCTTTGACCCGGATGGCTGTTTCGGTCCCTGGAAGCCCGGCGCTAACGCGTAGGGGCTTTTTAAAAGTTCGATAAGGGCGGGGTCTTTGAAGGCGGCGGCCATGGTGGCTTTTAGGCTCGCGGCGGTGCCGCCGGAAAATGTGCCCTTCATCTTCCGAACACGGCCCTTTACCTCCACGCATGGTTTGCCAAATTTCTTCTTGGCTTCTTCCTGCAGGAAATAAACGCCAAGATCGAACGGAATGGAGTCGAATCCACAGGAAAAAACAATCCGTGCGCCGGAGGCTTTTGCTGTTTCCTCATGGGCGTCGATCATCTCGCGCATCCAGTTTGGCTCGCCGCAAAGATCGACATAGTCCGTGCCCGCTTTGGCGCAGGCGGCGACGAGGTCAGACCCGTAAAGCTGGTAGGGGCCGACCGTGGTGAGGATCGTCTTGCCGCGCTTCACCATCTCATCGAGGGATGCCGGGTTAGACGCATCCGCCACGACCAGCGGCGTATCCGCCGGCGCGCCAATTTCGTCGCGCACGGCGGCGAGTTTTTCTTCGCTGCGCCCAGCCATCGCCCATTTGAGGTCGCCGCCCGGATATTGCCTGGAAAGATATTCCGCGACGAGCCGGCCGGTATAGCCGCTGGCGCCATAAACTATAACGTCAAAATCTTTACCGGCATGATTGGGGGCGGTCATGGGGAAGCTCCTCTTTATTGACGCGCCGCACCATGCGCCGCTCCTGACATAAGTGCAATCAGCTGTCGCAGTCTCGAATTGGCGAAAGTCTGTTTAGCGAAGGAAGCAAGCCAAACAAAAACCCCCGGGGCGAACCGGGGGCCAGCGCCATGCTGAAAGTCAGCTTTGTTACATTGTTGATCTCTTAATGGGGTTTATCTCGCTTAGCCCCGAACGATTTACTCAACTGATCCCATGCGCGTTCAAAACCGGTTTGAAGTTCTTTAAGCGCGTCGCCGCTTGCCTTGTTCAGGTTTTCAAAGCGTGCGCTGAAATCACTTCGCTGGCGGCGTAATCCTTCAAGATATTCCTTAAACCTGATCTTGGCGTCAGCTTCCGCCTGATCCATCTTCGCCGCTACTTTGTCAATTTCTGCATCAAACTCTTTTAGCTTGGCTTTATATTTTTCCTGATATGCTTCTTGCATCGTCATAAAATACTCCTTTTAGTATTTGCAAGCGGTGCGCGGTTAATCGCGCAACAACGCCTTAAATAACTATACAATATATAGAGTATGAATGGCCAAATGTCAAGAGGTGTACGGATAATAGAACACCGTATACAGAGTATATAATTTTAGCAGCGTGGCTTTATTTACAGCTGGCGCTGCGGCGCAGTCAAGCGTAGGGTTGGTTTATGGTGAAACTGTTGATTGTTTATCATTCGAAAACCGGCGGGACGCAGGCGATGGCCGAGGCGGCGGCGGATGGCGCCCGCGCGGAAACTGAAACCGTGCTGATCCGCGCCGATGAGGCGGGGCCGGACGATTTACTCAACGCGGATGGCTATATTTTTGCTGCGCCGGAAAACCTGGCGGCAATTGCCGGGATCATGAAAGATTTTTACGACCGGTGTTATTATCCTGTGCTTGGCAAGATCGAAGGGCGGCCATACGCACAGATGGTCTGTGCCGGGTCCGATGGCGAAAACGCCATGCGCCAGACCGCGCGCATCGCCACCGGCTGGCGGTTAAAGGCGGTGCAGGAACCGATTATCATCTGCACCCATGCGCAAACGCCGGAAGAAATTCTCGCAGACAAAACAATCCGTGAAGACGATCTCGCGAAATGCCGCGCTCTCGGACAAGCCATGGGCGCAGGGCTGGCGATGGGCGTTTTTTGAAGGGGCCGACACTTTCAGCATCTAATGATTCAGCGTTTCGTAAAGATCATTCCAGTCTGGATTCATAGATTCGATCAATTCCAATTTCCACGGGCGTTTCCATTCCTTGATCTGGCGTTCGCGCGTGAAGGCGCCATCTCTTGTGTCATGAGGCTCATACCAGACGAGTTGGTCCACGCCATATTTCGACGTGAATCCCTTGAAAACTTTATTTTTATGTTCCCAGACGCGGCCCATAAGATCATCCGTCGAGCCGGTGTAGAGTGTGCCATTGCGTTTGCTCGTGAGGATGTAAACAAAGAAAAATTGCATCAGGCTCTACGTTTATGATGGTCATCATACGATATAGGCCCGTTCATTCCGGCGAAAGCCGGAATCTAGCCCATGGGAAGAAAGGCGGGCTTCGCCCGACATATTCATGTTGCTGGATCCCGGCGTCTGCCGGGATGAGCGGGGAGAGGTGTCGAAACCTATGCTGTCATGCCCGGATTTATTCCGGGCATCCAGAACCGTCTCTGGATTGCCGGAACAAGTCCGGCAATGACAGGCGTGAGGCAAAGCCATCCCATGTGCGCCTTGCCTGCTTACGTTTAGCCAGTTTAGATAAAAGTAAATCAGGTCACAATGACTGTCTAAAATCAAATATAGTGAGTTTTATAATGCCATATACAGATCCAGTAAAAATGAGAAATGCAAGATATGATGACAATCCATTTCTGTTTGTTTTCGATGAAATTGATCAGGCGCTAAGAGGGGGGGCGTACTATTCAGCCGTGTTGTTGGCGGTTGCTTTGCCTGATTATTGCTGCACGTTGGACGGTATCGAAAAGACAAACGCAAAGACATATAAGAAATGGTTTGACGAGAATGCGCAGCGATATTTTCTGTTTGGCCCGGATGAAATTTATTCGTTGCGTTGTGGCGTGGTGCACGGAAATAAACTCAGAGGAGGTGATCCAAACTACATTAGAGTACGATATGTTGTTCTAACGCTTCCCGATGGGGGAGCTACCGCAGACGAAAACTACTCGTCCGGCCCCGGTATACAAATGGACTTGATATCATTTGTTCGGAAAATGGTGCAAGCTGCCAGTGACTGGTACGATGCAAACAAAAATCGAGATGAGATAAAGGCAAACGTCGATAAAATGGTTCGATTTCGTGCAGACGGCGATAAAAACATGGTTAGAGGAATATCTGTGATTTCCTGAACACTATGCACAAGATCAGGACATAAGATCCTAAGCCGCCCGCCTTTTCCGCTTCACCGCCCTCTTCTTCGCTGATGCTTTTGGCGTCTTGCTCCCTAACATCCCCTTCAAAAACCGCCCCGTATAACTCCGCTTTACCTTCGCCACATCCTCCGGCGTTCCGGCCGCGACGATTTCGCCGCCGCCATCGCCGCCTTCGGGGCCGAGGTCCAGGATCCAGTCGGCCTGTTTGATCACGTCCAAGTTGTGTTCGATGACGACGACAGTGTTGCCATTGTCAGCCAGCTCCTGAATGACTTCCATCAGCTTACGGACGTCCTCGAAATGGAGGCCGGTGGTCGGCTCGTCCAATATATAAAGCGTGCGGCCGGTGGCGCGTTTGGACAGCTCCTTTGAGAGCTTGACGCGCTGGGCCTCGCCGCCGGAGAGCGTCGTCGCCTGCTGGCCGATATGAATGTAGCCGAGGCCAACGCGGTTGAGCGTCGCCATCTTGTCGCGGATCGACGGCACGGCTTTGAAAAATTCCGCGCCTTCCTCAACCGTCATGTCGAGGACATCGGCGATGGATTTGCCCTTGAATTTCACTTCCAGCGTTTCCCGATTATAGCGCGCGCCCTTGCAGATATCGCAGGTGACGTAAACGTCCGGGAGGAAGTGCATCTCGATCTTGATGACGCCGTCGCCCTGGCACGCTTCGCAGCGACCGCCTTTGACATTGAAGGAAAACCGCCCCGGCTTATAGCCGCGGGCTTTGGACTCCGGCAGGCCGGCAAACCAGTCGCGGATCGGCGTGAAGGCGCCGGTATAGGTCGCGGGGTTTGAGCGGGGCGTGCGCCCGATGGGCGATTGGTCGATATCGATCACCTTGTCGAAGTTTTCGAGCCCGGCGATTTTCTTATGGGCGGCGGGGGCGTCTTTTGAATTATAAAGCCTTCGCGCCGCCGCTTTATATAATGTCTCAATGATCAGCGTCGACTTGCCGCCGCCGGAAACGCCGGTAACGCAAGTGAGGAGGCCGACGGGGATTTCCGCCGTCACGTTTTGCAGATTGTTTTCGCTGGCGCCGGTGATCTTGACCACTTTGCGCTTATTGTAGGGGCGACGCTCGGCCGGGACGGGGACTTCGCGCCGTCCGGCGAGGTAGTCGCCGGTCAGCGACTTTTTCGAGGCGATGATTTTGGCGACCGAGCCTTGCGCCACGATCTCGCCGCCATGGACCCCGGCGCCAGGGCCGATATCGACAATATGATCGGCGCTGCGGATCGCCTCTTCGTCATGCTCGACGACAATCACCGAATTGCCGAGATCGCGCAGGTGGCGCAGCGTTTCAAGCAGGCGTTCATTATCGCGCTGGTGCAGACCAATCGATGGCTCGTCCAGGACATAAAGTACGCCGGTAAGGCCGGATCCGATTTGGCTGGCGAGACGGATGCGCTGGCTCTCACCGCCGGAAAGCGTGCCCGACGCCCGCGACAGGGTGAGATAGTCGAGCCCGACATTATTCAGAAAGGAAAGCCGCTCGCGGATTTCTTTCAGGATTCGCGCAGCAATTTCCATTTCCTTTTTGGAGAGGACTTTTTCCAGCTCGTCGAACCATTTGTTTGCGGCTTTGATGGAAAATTGCGTCGCCTCGGAAATCGACAATGCCCCGACCTTCACGGCGAGCGCCTGTGGTTTCAGCCGTAATCCATGACAGGAATCGCAATTGGTGATCGACTGAAATCGGGCGAGGTCTTCGCGCACCCAGCTGGAGTCCGTTTCGCGCCAGCGCCGCTCCAGATTGGGGATCACGCCTTCAAACGGTTTGACCACTTCATATTTGCGCGCACCATCGGCATAGATGAATTTCACCTCGGTCTCATCCGTCCCGTAGAGGACGACATGTTGTGCTTCCTCGTCGAGTTCGTCCCACGGCGTCGTCATTTTGAACTTGTATTTGCGCGCCAGCGCCTCAAGCGTCTGGGCATAATAGGGCGACGTGCCCTTCGACCAGGGGGCGATGGCGCCTTTATTGAGTGCGAGACTGCCATCGGGCACAACGAGGTCTTCATCGAAGATCATTTCCGTGCCGAGCCCGTCGCAGGAGGGGCAGGCGCCCGCCGGCGCGTTAAACGAGAAAAGCCGCGGTTCGATTTCGTCAATGGTGAAGCCAGAGACCGGGCAGGCGAATTTTGCCGAGAAGATGATGCGTTTCGCGTCGCCTTTCTTGTCCTTCTTGTCCGCGCTTTCAGCGATGGTGATGCCGTCGGCGAGTTCAAGCGCGGTTTCAAATGAATCGGCTAGGCGTGACTGGATGCCGTCTTTGATCACAACGCGATCAACCACAACCTCGATATCGTGTTTGATTTTCTTGTTGAGCGCCGGCACGTCGGGAATTTCATAATAGTCGCCATCGACTTTTACCCGTTGAAAGCCGCGCTTCAACAACTCGGCAAATTCTTTGCGATATTCGCCCTTTCGTCCGCGGATAATCGGCGCCAGCAGATAAAACCGTGCGCCGTCTTCTTCGGTCATCAACCGGTCGACCATTTCGGTCACTGTTTGCGCTGAGATCAGCAATCCTGTTGCGGGTGAATAGGGAACGCCGATGCGCGCCCACAACAGACGCATATAGTCGTAGATCTCCGTGACCGTGCCGACCGTGGAGCGCGGGTTCTTGGCGAGGGCGCGCTGCTCGATGGCGATCGCCGGCGACAGCCCTTCGATGGCATCCACGTCGGGTTTGGCGAGCTGCTCCAGGAACTGCCGGGCGTAGGCGGACAGCGACTCGACGTAGCGTCGCTGTCCCTCGGCATAGATGGTGTCGAAGGCGAGGGACGATTTGCCTGAACCGCTGGGCCCGGTGATGACGACGAGCACATCCCGGGGAAGGCAAAGATCGATGCCCTTCAGGTTGTGTTGGCGAG
>JAJFGC010000233.1 GCA_021776345.1 Hyphococcus sp.
AACGCATAGTGTGAGGTGCCGTAAGTCAGCATAAAGCCGGCAGCTTCATCAAACGGCATTGAGTTGGGGATTTTGTTTGTTCTTTGGGCATCGGCAATAAAGTGGGTGGCAAATCCGCCGCTGATACCGCCTGCGATCACACGATCGCCTTCTTTAAGGTCGGCGACTCCGTCGCCAACAGCATCGATTACGCCAGCGACTTCACCGCCGGGCGCAAACGGGCGCGGCGGTTTAAACTGATACATATCGCGGATAATGAGCGTATCGGGGAAATTGACGCCTGCCGCCTTGACGCAAAGGCGGATCTGACCGGGGCCTGGCAGGGGTGTTTCTACCTCGGTGAGTTTTAAGGTTTCCGGTCCGCCCGGCTCACGGCTCATCATTGCTTTCATCGAAAATAGTGCCCTTATTTCTTGCGCTTGTGCGTCATCTTACGCATTGTTTCGCCAACCATAAACATCGAATGACATAAAATGAGTGGGAGATTGCATGACGGGACGACAATTGGCGCCAATTCTTGGCGCAATCTTGATGGTAGCCGGATGTGCGACCGCCGCGCGCATTACATTGCAGGATCGATTTCGTGCGATCGGATTACCCGCGCAGACGGCGGACTGTATGGTTGATGAACTTGAACAGCGCCTGTCGGGGGAAGACCTTCAGGATCTCGCCAGGTACACGTTCCAACTGTCGCGCTCGGACTCAACCTTTGCGGCGATACGATCCTTGATGTCGATCGATAATCCGCGCGCTGTTACGGCAATTGGCGAATCCGGCATCTCTTGTGTTTCAGGATTTCGCCTGTGAGCGAGACAATGCTTGAGGCTCAGTCCGAAAAATCAACCTCAAGATATAGCTACTTTGTGCTGGTCATTCTGACGATCGTTTATACGTTCAATTTCATTGATCGCCAGCTCATTGCGATTTTGTCGCCAGCGATAAAAGAAGATCTCGGTCTTAGCGACTCCATGCTCGGCTTGTTGAAAGGCCTGGCATTCGCGGTGCTTTACACGACCTTGGGAATCCCAATCGCCTGGCTGGCAGACCGTTGGAACAGGGTCTCGATTATATCGATTGCGCTTGCCATGTGGTCGGGCTTTACCGCGCTCTCTGGCTTTGCCGGCAACACGTTGCAGCTAGCGCTGGCGCGGGTCGGCGTTGGCATCGGTGAAGCGGGCTGTTCGCCGCCAGCACATTCCCTCATCTCCGATTACTTTCCAAAAGAAAAACGCGCGAGCGCGCTGGCGATTTATTCGCTCGGCATTCCTTTCGGGCAAATGTTTGCGTTTCTTGCCGGTGGCTGGGTTCTAGAAAATCTTGGTTGGCGGAACGCGTTTTTCGTGGTTGGCATACCGGGGGTATTACTCGCAGTTATTATGAAATTGACTGTGAAAGAACCTATTCGCGGCGCGATGGACAAAGATGCAGGTGTCGCGAAGCCGATACCGTTTAAAGAAGGTCTCAAAAAGCTGATGACGATCCCGACCTATTGGGGGGTAACAGCTGCGGTGACGCTTGCATCCTTTACCGGGTATGGAACCGGACTTTGGATTGTTGATTTCTTCCGACGCACCTATGAGCTTTCCTATACAAACATCACGCTGCCCTTGGCGCTGCTTAATGGCGTGGCATATGGGATTGGCACCTATATGGGCGGGTATCTGACAGATCGCTTTGGGAAGAAAGACAAAGGCGCTTATGCGTGGATTCCAGGCATAGGCATGTTGATCACGATACCGGCCGGGTGGCTCTCAATATGGGCGTCAACGCCATTCTGGGCATTTTTCTGGTTGGCGCCGTTTCTGGTCGGACTTGGCATCTATCTGGGCCCCTCGTTTTCTCTGGTGCAGACTTTGGCGCCCGTAAAATTACGCGCGATTGCGACGGCGATATTTTTCTTTGTTCTGAACCTTTTGGCGCTGGGGTTCGCACCGCTTTGGGTTGGCGGCCTATCTGATATATTTGCAGCGACCTATGGCGAGGTGACCGGGCTTCGGATTGCCTTGACAACGCTTGGCGGTTTTAGCCTTGCCGCCGCAGGTGTATTTTATTGGACATCGAAAAAACTGCCCCGCGATTGGGAAAAAGCAATGGAGGGCTGACATCATGCCTGTTGCAAAAAAGAAAGCAGCAAAGCGCAAGGCGCCCGCAGAAAAGACCGCTGCGTCAAAAAAAGCGGAGATGAAGACAAAACCGACGGCGCAAAGCGTTACAGCTTTTATCAACAGTGTTGAGAATGAAGCCCGGCGGCGCGACGCGAAAAAAATACTCACAATGATGAAGAAGATCACCGGCGAGAAGGCGGTGATGTGGGGGCCGTCAATTATTGGCTTCGGAACATACCATTATAAATATGAAAGCGGGCGGGAGGGCGACATGCTGCTTGTCGGCTTTTCGCCACGCAAAGCGAATATGGTTCTCTACGTTCTCGGATCGCTTGGCGATAAGGATCCGCTGCTGGCAAAGCTTGGCAAGTATAAGAATGGCAGGGCCTGTCTTTACGTCAACAAACTTGAAGATGTTGATGAGAATATCCTCGGGAAATTGATCGCAAAATCCTACAAAGCGACGGCGACAAAATGGGGCGTTAAAACTAACAGAGCTTGAGACCGGATATTTCGCTAAACATAGTAATATGCCCGGCTTTGTATTCAATTTTTTACGGCATCCATATTCATTATTCCGCATGCGCTCTAGCATGGGTCATGATTGCGCTGGTGGGCAAAAGTTTGCGAGGCGGCGTTCTTAAACAGGCGCCTCTATTCGCAATAGGCTACTCGTTGATCACAAATGCGTGCGGCGCCCTTCCGCCGTTTTTTAGCCGCACAATGTCCAACTCGGCTCAGGATAGTTTGCCCGCAATCATGCACCGATAGTGGAGATGAACATGGCGTCAGCAATCAGAGGAAGAGGCGCAGCTTACGACGTACAGCCCGCAGGCGAACACGGGTTTGCTGGTCCTCTGTCCGCACCGATCGGTTTCATCAAGGATGCCTTACAAGGCTCATGTTCAGGCCTGTTGGCTTTGCTGGGCGCAACCCACATGACCAGCACGCCGGGCGGGTTTGCGACGGTCGGCAGTCAGATTGAAGGTCTCGATAATATCTGGCAAACGCTGGCGGCAACCGGGCTTGCCGGTCCAGTAGAATTGTTCGGCGGCATTGTTTTATTCTTGGCGGCGCGGCGCACGATTGCGCGGACACTCGGGCTCGTGGCTTTCATTGCGTTTATTGCTGCTTATGCAAATGGTTATTCTCTGACGGATATGCTGGGCGGACTATCGACATTCCTCGAAGCCGCAGCAGGGGCTTTGCAGTCGATACCGATTGAAGAAACGGCCTCGGCAAACATTTAGTCATTTTTCGATTTGCGCATGGAGGCGCAGCGTTTACGCTGGCCTTCATGGAACTGATAATATCACAGCAAAAGCAAAAAGATTGGCCCGCAGTTTGGGCGGTGCTGGAACCAGTGTTCCGTGCGGGTGAGTCATATCCGTTGCCGTCAGATGTCTCAGAGGCCGATGCCGAGACTTATTGGGTGAAAAAGGACGGGTATAATGCGGTCGCTTATGATGACACGGGGCTTTTGGTTGGCGTTTATTATTTGAGACCCGATCAAGGCGGACCGGGCGCCCATATCTGCAATGCTGGTTATGTTGTTGCTAGTGAAGCGCGGGGAAAAGGCATTGCGACGGCGCTGTGCCTTCGCTCGCAGGCGCAGGCGGTCGCGATGGGTTTTAGCGGCATGAAGTTCAACCTGGTCGTCGCCTCCAACGCGGGCGCGTTAAGCGCCTGGCGAAAGGCCGGTATGGAGATTATTGGAACGGTTCCAAAAGCGTTTGATCACCCGCGCGTCGGGCTCGTCGATGCGCATATCATGTTTCGTGATCTAAAGCCTTGAGGGTTCGACTTGCGAGGGCCCGCCGCATGCCGCTATAGACCGTACCAGTTCGATGAAAGCCCCTCAATGTCCCGCATTCTGATTACCTCAGCGCTACCTTACATCAATGGAATCAAGCATTTGGGCAACCTTGTTGGCTCAATGCTTCCGTCTGATGTCTATGCGCGATTTCAGCGTCAGCGTGGTCACGAGGTGCTTTTTCTTTGCGCCACTGACGAGCATGGGACGCCGGCGGAGCTTGCGGCCAGAGCCGCCGGTCAGACAGTTCGCGAATATTGCAGAGAACAGCATGACATTCAGGCGCGCGCCGGAGAGCAGTTTGGATTGTCATTCGATCATTTTGGACGCTCTTCAAATGCACCAAATCACAAACTCACCCAGCACTTTGCTGCTGTGCTGGAGAAAAATGGGTTGATCGAAGAGCGTGTCGATGAGCAGATCTACTCGGTCGACGACCAACGATTTTTGCCTGATCGCTATGTTGAGGGGACGTGTCCCCATTGCGATTACGAGAAAGCGCGGGGCGATCAATGTGATAATTGCGGCCGGCTGCTTGATCCTATCGATTTAAAAAATCCCTATTCGGCAATATCTGGCTCAAACAAGGTTGAGGTTCGCGAAACACGGCACCTTTATTTGTTGCAATCGAAGTTACAGGACAGAATTGCCGACTGGGTAAAGTCGAAAAAAAATTGGCCACAGCTGACAAAATCCATCGCCAATAAATGGCTGAAAGAAGGGCTGCGCGATCGCTCTATCACCCGCGATCTGCAATGGGGGATATCGGTTGAATATAATGGTGAGAAACGACCTGGTTTTGAAAACAAAGTCTTCTACGTCTGGTTCGATGCGCCGATCGAGTACATTGCGGTAACCGAAGAATGGGCAATCTCAAATAACGAAAACTGGGAACGCTGGTGGCGAACGGATAAGGGCGCTGACGATGTGAGTTACGTTCAGGTGATGGGAAAGGACAATGTCGCTTTTCACACCGTGAGCTTCCCTTGCACGTTATTGGGTTCGGAAGAGCCCTGGAAAACAGTCGACAAACTGAAATCTCTAAACTGGCTTACCTGGTATGGCGGGAAGTTCTCGACCAGCGAAAACCGTGGCATCTTCATGGATCAGGCGCTTGAATTATTACCGGCGGATTATTGGCGCTGGCACCTGATGGCGAATGCGCCTGAATCTGATGATGCTTCCTTTACGCTTGAGCATTTCGCCAGTGTTGTGAATAAAGATCTTGCTGATGTGCTTGGTAATTTCGTCAACCGCATCACCCGCTTTTGCGCGGCGCGTTTCGGCGAAGAGACGCCAAGCGAAGGGTCCTATGGCGAGGCAGAAGAAGCGCTTCTTGCCGAGCTAGAACCGCGCGTCGCCGACTACACGGCGTTTCTTGAAGAAATGGAATTTCGAAAAGCATTTACAGAACTTCGGGCAATTTGGGTTGCCGGCAACGAATATCTGCAGATTGCGGCGCCATGGACGGCCATTAAAAAAGATAAAGACCGTGCTGCGGCGTCGGTGCGCTTTGCGCTGAACCTCATTGTTCTTTTTGCAGTTCTGTCGCGACCGGTGATCCCGTACACCGCAGACAAGATGTTTGCAATCTTTGGACTGGACCCGGAAGAGGCGTCTGGCTGGCCAGACGATATCAAGGCGGGCTTGTCTTTGCTCAAGGGTGGTGAGAAATTTACACCGGCAGACGTGTTGTTTAAAAAGATAGAAGACGAGCAAGTCGAAGAATGGCGCGCGAAATTCGGGGCAGAGTAGGGGTTAGTTTCATGCGGCACTTAATAGCGTTGGCGTTTCTGGCCACTTTCGCCTGCGCACCGGATGCGGAGCGCGCATCACAAAAGCAAGCCGTTGGCGATGAAGTGAATGTCGTCAATGGTCTGATGGCGGCATTCAACGATCACGACGCCGCCAAGATGCGCGAATTCTGGCATGAAAACGTGACTTGGATCGAAGTGACGGGCAATCAGTCAAGTGTTGTTACGTCGAGCGCTAACCAACTCCATGATGAGCTGGTCGCGTATTTCGAAACCTATCCGAAAGTGTCGTCCAGCTTGTCGGAGATTGCCGTCAACGGAACATTTGTCAGCGCCGTGGAGACGCCCATTTGGGAGCAGGATGGCGAGCGCAAGAGCCAGTCATCGATCGTTGTCTATGAGATCGTTGACGCCAAAGTTAAACGGTTCTGGTATTACCCGCCGCAATAAAGGAATGGTGATATGATGAAAGATCTCTTTTCTCTCAATGGTCGCGTGGCGGTTGTCACGGGCGGCTCTCGCGGCATTGGTAAAATGATCGCGCAAGGGTTTGTTGAGCAAGGCGCAAAAGTTTATATTACGGCGCGCAAAGCGCCTGCTTGCGATCAGACTGCGGAAGAACTTGCCAAGCTAGGTGACTGCGTATCGATACCCCACGATCTTTCAACGGTTGCTGGTTGTAAAGCTTTCGCGGCGGAATATGCGCAACACGAAACCAAGCTGGATATTCTCGTCAATAATGCTGGCGCTGCCTGGGGGGCTGCTTTTGAAGAGTTTCCAGAAGAGGGTTGGGACAAAACAATGGACCTCAACGTCAAGTCGCTTTTCTTCTTGACGCAAGCCTTGTTTGATCCGCTGAAGAAAGCGGCGACACACGAGCGCCCTGGAAAAGTCATTAACATCGCGTCGATCGATGGGATCAAAATCAATCCGTGGGAAACTTATCCCTACCAAGCGTCAAAAGCAGCGGTGATCCACCTCACAAAGCGCCTTGCCGCGCGATTTATTCAAGACCACATCTGTGTCAGCGGCATCGCGCCTGGCGCATTTGCTTCTGAAATGAACAAAGCAGCGAAAGACCAAAGCGACGCTGTCGGGAAAATGGTTCCTGCTGGTCGCATAGGCGTTGATTCGGACATGGCCGGCGCCGCGGTTTTTCTTGCGTCTAAAGCTGGTGATTATGTTGTCGGTGATACGATTGCCGTTGATGGCGGCGTTGCTTATTCAAATCTTGGCGGACCGTTGAGCTAAGAATGCGGCGCAGCAGCTCAAGCCATTGCTGCTGCGCTGGCACTGAAAGAGTTTAGTTCTTTTTTTCTAGTTCCCTGAGCTGTTTTCTCAAGCCTTCAATCATTTCCTTACGCCGTGCTTCTTCTTTCTTGGCGCTCTCTTCCATCCTGTCGATGGCCTTGCGCAAATGTTTGGCGCGTTCTTTCGGGTCGGCGGACGCCTCATCGCCCGTTAGGCAAATTATGGTGTGGGAAAATGACTTTTCCGCTTCATTATCATCACTCTCATCTTTCCATTCGAGTTTTACTGGTTCGCCTTCTCCGTCAGATGTGGAACAATCGCCGACAAAATAGCTATCGCCCTCTTCGCCATTTCTGACGATTGTTTTGACGCGTCGTTTTGTGCCGTCAGATGAGACCCAAACATTGTCATGATCAGAAACTTCAATGTTGATGTCAGTTGGATCGCCGTCGCCAATGACAAATACTCTACGTTCCATTTGTTTTCCGTCTTCGTCGCTCAACAAGACGACGTCGCGATCTTCAATAACCTCAATCTGTTTTTTGCTTTTTTCCGCGGCGTATCCGTAACTAGCCGTACCGGCGAGCCCTGCTGTAGTTAGGGCAATTACGGCGACGCCTCCAACGAGTTTTCGGGCAATTCCGCCTTTTTGATTCTTCAATAACATCAGTCTCTCCTTTACTGGGTGTCCTAGGGATAATCCGTATGCAAGTGCTGGTTCGGTGTGTCGCGCAGACTTCAATATTGCCGATGCATAGTCGCCAGGGGCGTCCGCGGATGCTGCCGATTTTTTAAGCACAAATGCATCGCAGGCTGCTTCTTGATCAATCCGAAAGGCGCGCATCGCATAATGAACAAGCGGGTTCGGCCATTGCACGGCCTGAAAAAGCAGCGCCACCAGCGTTGCCACGATATCGCCGCGCTTAACATGCGAAATCTCGTGAGCCAGGGCGAGTTCGCGCTCAGGCTTGGAATACTCTGTTTCAAAATTCGCCGGCAGAAAAATAACGGGGCGCAATAGCCCGAGCACTGATGGGCCCTTATTGGTGTTGTTAATTCTGATCTCGATCTCGCGATGAATACCGAATTTGTCTTTTTGTTGCCGGGTGAGGTTTTGAATCGACGAAGGCGCCATGGAAGAGCTGGTTCTTGCCGCGTGCAGATATCGTGACTGCGCCTCTAGCTTAAGATAGGTCCATGCAATCGCGACCATTGCCCACAGCAAAATGAGTGTTGCCGCTGTCAAACCGACCATGTCTAGGGTCGGCGTTAATGCTGCTGCTTCGATTGGCGATGCGACGACATAATCTACGCCCAACGTCGTTTGCGGGGCCGTTAAAATTCTCAGCTCCGGTAAAAACAATCTAACAAATGGCGCCAGCCACAACGCATAAGCGGCGCCAGCGCCGAAAATATTCGCAACCGGTTTGCGAATGAGAAGAATGATACCAATCAGTATACTGATCGCGAGCATCGTTTCGCCGACCCAGAGAAGAATGCTAACTGCGCTCACGCTTCAACTCCTTAATCAGTGCTTCAAGATCACGAATATCATCGGGCGTCAGGCCGCGCCCCTCGGCCAAATGGGCGACAAGTGGGGCGGCTCGACCGTTAAACAGTTGATCGGCGAGTTTACCGGTCATTGATTGCGCATAGTCTTCACGCGAGACGACCGGGGCATACAAAAACCGACGCCCGTCGGGCTTGTATCTGGCCGCGCCTTTATCAACCAATCGTCGTAAGAGCGTTTTGACAGTCTTCAAGCTCCATGAGTTTTGCTTCGATAACCGTTCTGCAATATCGGCCGCGGCCAGCGGGCTCTTCGTCCACAGAACGTCCATGACTTCGAATTCTGCTTTGGTGATCTGGTCTGACATAAGGGAGGATCGGTGTTTGGTTTGGCTGATCTCGTATTGACTACACTTGTAATCTAAACCCTGGATTACGCTTGTAGTCAAGGGGTGTGCGCGCCGCGCCGATTAATAATTGGATAACAACCAATGTGAAGAGCAGATTTTTGCTGGTAGGAATTAGCGTTGAGGCCGACAACCTTTGAGCCACGAAGCTGGGAGAAAACGACATGGCTGTTGAACGGCAAAAACCGATTGGGTCTGGCTTTGCCGCAAAATCAAGCGCCGGACAAGTCATGGCGGGCATAGACTTATCGGGCAAAAACGCTGTCGTCACCGGCGGATATTCCGGTATTGGCCTGGAGACAACGAAGGCGCTAATCGCCGCTGGCGCCAATGTAATTGTCCCTGTCCGGAACAAGGAAAAAGCCGATGAGAATTTCAAAGCAGTTGGGTTCGATGTTCGAACCTATACGATGGATCTATCCGACCTTGTGAGCGTTCAGGCCTTTGCATCTGATGTGGCTGGCGAATGGGATAAGCTGCATCTTCTGATTAACAATGCCGGTATCATGGCGCCCCCAGAAACGAGAATTGGACCGGGATGGGAGGCGCAGTTTGCGGTAAATCACATTGGCCACTTCGTCTTGACGCAGGAGTTTGCGCCTTACTTAAAAAATGCCGGCGGCGCACGTGTCGTAAGTCTCTCGTCGATTGGCCATAAGCGATCAGGCATAAAGTTTGACGATATTCATTTTACCAAAAATGAGTATGACAAATGGGAGGCTTATGCGCAGTCAAAATCAGCAAATGCATTATTTGCGGGGGAGTTGAACCGCCGCGGCAAACCTGACGGTATTCAGGCGTTTTCGGTGCATCCCGGCGGCATTATGACGCCGTTGCAGCGCCACCTAGAAACCGAAGAGATGATCGCGCTTGGATGGCTCGACGAAACGGGCGAGATTTCCGAACGGGCTAAAGCAATGTTTAAAACGCCGGAACAAGGCGCCACTACGACATTATGGGCGGCTACAAATTCCAAACTTGACCATCGGGGCGGCGAGTATTGCGAAGATTGTGATATTGCTCAGTTGGCTGATGAAACTTCACCGCCTTACTTGCATGTAGCGCCGCATGCGGTTGACGAAGAGGCGGCGGTGCGGCTCTGGGATGAAACGGAGCGCATGTTGGCGAGCGCTTGAGCCTATTTGTTTTCCAACAACAAGCGGCCTTCTTTTTCGACCTTGCCGGTGATGGTCTCGGCAATAGCGGCCAGCAAAGACGGTAGGGTAACCTCAATGCGGACATGCTCGGGAAAAATATCGATTTGGCCAGTGATGTTTTGACCAAGCCCTTTGGCGTGGAACTTTAGGCTATCGTCGGTTGCCCATTCTTCGGTGAAGGTGAACATCATGCCGCCGGTCATTTGACCCTTTAGCTTGCCAAATCCGTCGCGCACCCGCCGACGTGCTTCCTCAGCGCCAAGGTCATGGGAAATTGTGACAGTTACAGGTCTGGGCATTCAGATGTTCCTTTTCAGCATGCATGAAATAGGCGCAAAACACGATATTTCAAGGACTGCCGGGATGTTGAAGTTAGTGGCAAAAATCGGTGCGGCGCTGTAAAATGACTTCTCTCAGCAATCAGGGCCGGGGCTCAAAATGATAAAAACATTGATTTTACTAATATCTGTCGTCGCTATCGTGCTTGGACTTGTGGTTGCTTTGGCTGGACCCGGTACACGGTTTGGTGTCTGGGAGTATACGACCGGGCTGCAGATCCTTCGATCGCTCGCGCTACCCTTAATTGTGGCTGCGGGGCTTAGTGTAATTTGTGTTCTGGTCGCGTTGTTTTCAGCGCGCGGTATTGTTCTTTTGCCGGTGCTCGCAACACTGATTGCGGGCGGGGCGGCCTATGCGCCGATCAAAATGAAATCGTTGGCCGAGGCCAATCCGTTTATTCATGACATCACGACCGATTTTACCAACCCGCCGCCGATTATTGCAGGCGCGTCGGCTGAGCGAAAAAACCCGGCCGCTTATGTTGGTGATGAGCCTGCGCCCAAAAGTGAGATGACAACCGCAGAAGCGCAACGCGATGCATTTCCTGATATCGAGACTTTGGTGCTAACCAGATCGGTTGATAAAATAGCAGCTGATGTGAGCGCCGTAATTGAAGAGATGGGCATGGAAATCATCGATAATACGAATACAGAAAATGGTCGATTAATCGAGGCGACCTATAAAAGCGCATGGTTCGGGTTTGTCGATGACTTTGTGGTGCGTCTTGACGAAGATGGCGACAAGACAAACGTTGATGTTCGATCTAAGTCGCGGGTTGGCGTGTCTGATCTTGGCGCCAATGCGCAGCGTGTTCGGACATTCACCGAAAAGCTGAAAGCGGCTGCGGGTTAGACGAACGAGCCCGGTGGATTGCGTAATTGGCCATCGGCCAAAATGCTGGAATCATAAGCGACGACAGCGCCGGATACGCGTGCTTTGCCCTCGACGATAAGGCGCAAGCAGGCCGGGTATAGTTGATGTTCCTGCTCGAGAATACGGGCGCTAAGAGTTTCGGCCGTATCTCCTGGCAAGACCGGGACGGCCGCCTGGCCGATAATCGGTCCGGCATCCATTTCCTGCGAGACAAAATGGACCGTGCATCCGGCGATTTTGATCCCGGCGTCGACCATGCGCTCTTGAACATGCAAGCCCCGGAACGCCGGCAGCAATGATGGATGGATGTTGATGAGCTTACCGCGCCAATCGTCAACGAATTTTGGCGTCAAAATTCTCATAAAGCCTGCAAGGCAGATATATTCGATTTCCGCCATCCGCAATGCTGCGTCGAGTGCGGCGTCAAAATCTTCGCGGGTCTCGAAATCTTTGTGGTCGATGATGGTTTGTGGAATGCCCGCTTTCGTTGCAC
>JAJFGC010000234.1 GCA_021776345.1 Hyphococcus sp.
GGGCGCGATCCTGTCAGTCGAGGATGGCGACGCAATCGCACCGGGTGATGCGGTAGCGCGTATTCCAACTGAAGGCGCCAAAACCCGCGACATCACCGGTGGTCTGCCGCGCGTTGCGGAGCTCTTTGAAGCACGTCGTCCAAAAGATCATGCGATCATCGCTGATGTCGACGGCAAGGTTGAGTTTGGTCGAGACTATAAAAACAAACGCCGGATCAAGATCATCCCGACAGATGAGAGCCTTGAGCCATCTGATTATCTCGTGCCGAAGGGCAAGCACATTGCCGTTCAGGATGGTGACTTCATCGCCAAGGGCGAATATCTAATGGACGGTAATCCAGCGCCGCACGATATCCTGCAGATTATGGGTATCGAAGCACTTGCAGACTTCCTGATCGACGAGATCCAAGAGGTCTATCGCCTGCAGGGCGTGCCGATTAACGACAAACATATCGAAGTGATTGTGCGTCAGATGTTGCAGAAGGTGGAAGTCACAGATCCAGGCGAGTCGCTGTTCCTTAATGAAGAGCAAGTCGACAAGCTCGAGTTCGCAGAAACTAACGAGAAGCTTGAGGATCTAGGGAAAACACCGGCGAAAGCGAAGCCAGTGCTGCTCGGCATCACCAAAGCCAGCTTGCAGACACGTTCGTTCATCTCGGCGGCGTCGTTCCAGGAGACCACACGCGTCCTCACCGATGCGGCGGTTAACGGCAAGATTGATGAGCTTGAAGGATTAAAAGAGAACGTCATCGTTGGCCGGCTGATCCCAGCTGGTACCGGCGGCGCCATGTCTCGTCGCCAGGTTGAGGCTGAACGCCGCGACGCGGCACTGATTGCCGAGCGCGAAAAAATGGCCGCAAAAGCGCTGCCGCCGGCTGAAGAAGGCGTTAGCGAAGTCGTGGCGACACCGCCACCGTCAGAAGAGCCCGTGGAGGCCAGCGCCGACGCGGCGGAGTAATGCACTCCTCCAACAGAGAATGGCGCGTAGCGGTTCACCGCGCGCGCCATTTGAGCTACCCAACCTCGCAAGCAAAAGGTTGATCTTTGGCGGAGCGGTTACCAAATCTGCTGGTTATCGGCGCAATGAAATGCGCTACCTCCTCGATATGTAGTTTTTTCGAACGTCATCCGGATGTATTTTTTGTCAAAGGCGGCGAACCCAATTTCTTTTCGATGAATGAGCGGTGGTCCGAAGGACTTGAGGCCTATACACAGCACTTTTCTGGGGCTGAAGCGCATAAGATGGTTGGGGAGGGAAGTAATAGTTATTCCGATATCGATACTTACCCGGAAACGCCTGAACGTATCCATGATGTAATACCGGGCGCAAAACTCGTTTACTCGGTCCGCCATCCGATAGAACGGGTCGCGTCCGCTTGGGCTCAATATCGCTCGCAATCACCGGATATTATTTCTCACGATATCAACATTGCGGTGCGTGAACACGCCGAGATTATGATCAATCCTAGTTTCTATTGGAGGCAGCTTAGCGCCTATCTCGACTATTTTCCGCGCGACCAAATCTGGATCGGATTTTTAACAGAACTGTATAGTGATCCAGAAAAGTTTTACGCTGATCTTTGCGGTTTTTGTGGCTTGGCGCCGTTCGACTCGGAACGTCGCGGAGAAGCGTGGAAGAACAAAACGGAAGGGCGAAAGATCCTTGGCGAAACCTATACCAGGGTTCGCCGGGTGCCAGGCATAAACATTGTCAGACGTTTCGCGCCGGATGGCTTGAAAAGCCGAATCAAAGACAAGCTGAGTGTTAAAACGCCGTCTACTGCTGAAACCGTAGCGGCGTTAGATTTACCCAAGGAAACATTGGCTGCACTTAAGTCAGACACCCAGCAATTTCTCGCTTATTTGAACAAGCCTCAGGATTATTGGGAGTTTTAGAGGCGGCAAGTTCGAGATAAATTTCTAAGGTCCGCGTTTGTGGGTGTTTGAATAATAGGTGGTCTACAGTTTCTATGAATCGTTCTAGATATTAATCTCTGGAAGCGCCATGGCGCGCAGTCTCTCCGGCGCCGCGAATGGGTCTTGAAGCCATGTTTCGACGAGTTTGCCCCAGGATAGATCGCATTTTATCCGCTCCCATAAAGCAGCTGTAGCTTCCGAATGGAATTCATAGGCCTTCGGATCAGCCAACAATCTGGAGATTGCAGCCGCAATTGCTTGCGGGGATTTTTCCGGGATCATGATGGCGCCGTCACTATTATTGAAGAACATCTGAAACATAGGATGATCTGATAATATTAGAGGCGTCCGCGTTGCCAGGGTCTCATAAATGGTCATCGGCAAGCCTTCGGGAAAGGCGTGCCGGCTTGCGACGACAGAAATTGTCGCGGCTTCAAGTTCAGCGATGACCTCATCATGGGGCTTGAGCCCGGTCAGTGTGACCCTGTCATTGAGGCTGAGGCTCAAAACCTTTGCTTTTGCTTCATTTTCATATGGTCCAGCGCCGATTATTCGCCAGTGAAATGCAACTCCCTGTTGTTGAAGCAAGTGTGCGGCATCAATACAGTCACTTGCGCCCTTGCTTTTCGAAACAACGCCGATGGAGACAATTTTCGGCAGCGCCGTCCCAAGCGATTTTACCCGGAAGTCTTGAGGGCGATGTGCGTGGGGCCAATCCCAGGGAAAAATCTTGGATGGGTGGACACCGATTTTCGCAAGAGAAAGGCTTGCGGGCACATTATGATTGGCTGCCATGGTGATTGACTTGTCATTCAGCTTGTGAGTGAGGGGCAATGCCCTCAACCGGCTCATAAAGCTGGGTTTGCCAAAGCTATCGGCTAAAATGGGCAGGATTTTTAGATTGTTTTTGAGCGCCCAGCCGAGAACTTTCCTAGCCGGCGTTCTCAAGATTAGGTGTGTCGGGCGCCAGGACGTGAAAAGGTCGATAACAGCCTCTTCATGAACACCGCCTCCAGGTTTCGGCGGCATGCAGGCGGAAATGAGATTATCTTTCAGCGCGACTTCTTCACGCCGCTCTCCAATATTGGCGCAAATCCCCACAAACTCTGCTTGGTCGGCAAGTTTTTCAACAAAATCAACGGAATAGCGTTGGGCGTAATAGGTTTCGCCACCCCCATTTTTAAACCGATTATAGGCCTCGGCGTAATCGCCATGCTGGAGAATTGCGATCCGCATAGTATATCTAACCCTCATTGAGCGTTTGGCGACCGCGATAGAGACCTATCATCTATCTAAATTTAGCATAACTAGCTAGCTGCGGACGGTTTTAGTTTTTGTGCACGCAGAGCAGGTAAAGGGGTTAAGTCCTAAAAAATCTTAAAAAATCCCCTGAAACTCTATTGACCCGCATAGGCCGCAACGCTACGTAGTGCGCCGCTGGAAGGCTGGCCGTCAGGATTCTGAAACGCAGCCAATTTTAGCCGACGATAGTCAAGTTTTCATGGAGCGGCGTTCCGCCAGACGGGGCCCCGTTCATTTGCGTCATGGGTATATTGCCTGATGGCGCGAAAAGCGAGCGTGCACGCGCGCGTCAAGGATTGAGGCCAGGAGACCGAATGCCGACTATTCAGCAGCTCATCCGCAAACCGCGGAAACCAAAGCGACGCATCAACAAGGTGCCGGCGCTCGAAGCGAATCCGCAAAAGCGTGGCGTTTGCACGCGTGTTTATACCACGACGCCGAAGAAGCCGAACTCTGCTTTGAGGAAAGTCGCAAAGATTCGTCTGACGAATGGCTATGAGGTCATTGGCTACATTCCGGGCGAGGGCCACAATCTTCAGGAGCACTCTGTGGTCCTGATCCGTGGCGGTCGCGTGAAAGACCTTCCTGGTGTTCGCTACCACATCATTCGCGGCGTTCTCGATACTCAGGGCGTCAAAGACCGCAAGCAACGCCGTTCGAAATACGGCGCCAAGCGTCCGAAGTAAGGTTTAGAACAATGTCCAGACGTCACCGCGCAGAAAAACGAGTTGTTCACCCGGATCCAAAGTTCGGAGATAAAACTTTGTCGAAATTCATGAATTACGTCATGATTGATGGCAAGAAACCGGCTGCCGAGAAAATTGTCTATGGCGCCCTCGACAAGATTGAGGAAAAGCTTCGCCGTCCGCCGGTGGATCTTTTTAAAGAAGCCCTCGAAAATGTAACTCCTGCGATCGAAGTGCGCTCGCGTCGGGTTGGCGGTGCAACCTATCAGGTGCCTGTCGAGGTTCGTCCAGACCGTAAGTTAGCACTCGCTATGCGTTGGATCATCTCCGCGGCGCGCTCTCGCAACGAAACAACGATGGTCGATCGCTTGTCGAACGAAATTATGGATGCTTCGCAAAATCGGGGCGCCGCCGTTAAGAAACGTGAAGATACACACCGCATGGCGGAAGCTAACCGCGCCTTCTCGCATTATCGCTGGTAACAAATTTAACTGAGTAAGATTATGCCCCGCTCGCACAAAATTGAAGACTACCGCAACTTTGGTATCATGGCGCATATCGACGCCGGTAAAACGACGACCACTGAGCGTGTGCTTTATTACACCGGTAAAAGCCATAAGATTGGCGAAGTTCATGATGGCGCCGCCACAATGGACTGGATGGAGCAGGAGCAGGAGCGCGGCATCACGATCACGTCCGCTGCGACCACGACCTTCTGGAATGAAAAACGCCTGAACATCATTGACACGCCAGGCCACGTTGACTTCACGATTGAAGTTGAGCGCTCGCTTCGCGTGCTTGACGGCGCCGTCGCCCTCCTTGATGCAAACGCTGGGGTTGAGCCGCAGACGGAAACAGTCTGGCGTCAAGGTGACAAATACAAAGTGCCGCGGATGTTTTTCATCAACAAGATGGATAAGATCGGCGCTGATTTCTATTATTCCGTAGACACGATCCACAAACGCCTTGCTGCGAAGACGGTTGTTCTTCAACTGCCAATTGGTGCTGAAAATAACTTTAAAGGGATCGTTGACCTTTTGAAGATGAAGGCTGTTGTCTGGGAAGAAGAGTCTCTTGGCGCTAAATTCCACGAAGAAGAGATTCCGGAAGACCTCGTTGAAAAAGCGAACGAGTACCGGGAGAAGATGATTGAAACGGTAGTTGAGCTCGATGAAGAGGCGATGGAAGCCTATCTCGAGGGCAATGAGCCGGATGAAGCGACAATCAAGCGCCTCATCCGTCAAGGCACCTGTGCGGTTGATTTTCACCCGGTTTTGTGTGGCTCTGCGTTCAAAAACAAAGGCGTTCAGCCAATGCTTGACGCGGTTGTGGATTATCTGCCGAGCCCGGTAGAGGTTCCCGCGATCAAAGGCATGTTGCCGGACTCTGACGAAGAGGTCATGCGTAAGTCATCTGACGATGCTCCGCTTTCCATGCTGGCTTTTAAGGTGATGAACGACCCGTTTGTTGGTTCTCTCACCTTCTGCCGGATTTACTCTGGTAAGCTTGAAACAGGCACGCAGCTGATGAATACCGTGAAAGGTAAGAAAGAGCGCATTGGCCGGATGCTTGAGATGCACTCTAATAGCCGTGAGGATATTAAAGAGGCGTATGCGGGCGATATTATTGCTGTCGTCGGCCTTAAAGATACAACGACTGGGGATACGCTTTGCGACCCACAAAATCCGGTTGTGCTTGAGCGCATGGAATTCCCTGAGCCAGTGATTGAGCTTTCGGTTGAGCCGAAGACCAAAGCTGACCAAGAAAAAATGGGCCTCGCGCTGCAACGTCTTGCAGCGGAAGATCCGTCATTTCGCGTCTCATCTGACGAAGAATCCGGTCAGACGATCATCAAAGGCATGGGCGAGCTTCACCTTGATATCCTTGTCGATCGTATGCGTCGTGAATTTAAGGTTGAGGCCAATATTGGTCAGCCTAAAGTTGCTTATCGTGAAACAATTACACGTGAAGCCGACATCGATTACACGCATAAGAAACAGTCTGGTGGATCAGGTCAGTTTGCGCGCATCAAAATGCGTGTCATTCCGCAGGACCCTGGCAGCGGCTATGAATTTGAAAGTAAGATTGTTGGCGGCTCTATTCCAAAGGAATATATTCCTGGCGTAGAAAAGGGCATCAATTCAATTCGTGAAAATGGCCTTTTGGTTGGCTTCCCAATCCTCGATTTCAAAGTCGAGCTTTATGATGGGGGCTTCCACGATGTTGACTCATCCGTGCTGGCTTTCGAAATTGCTGCACGCGGCGCATTGCGTGAAAATAAATCTGAACTGGGTCTTGCTCTGCTTGAGCCAGTGATGAAGGTCGAAGTTGTCACGCCAGAAGAATATACCGGTACGGTGATCGGCGATTTGAATTCGCGTCGCGGCCAGATTCAAGAACAAGAAATGCGCGGCAACGCCAATGTTGTTCACGCAATGGTGCCGCTGGCGAATATGTTCGGTTATGTGAACAATTTGCGGTCGGCGACCCAAGGGCGCGCTCAGTACACGATGCAGTTTGATCATTATGATCGTGTGCCGAAAGCAGTTGAAGAAGAAGTAAAAGCGAAATTAGCCGGCTAGCCGGTAATCTAGGGCAGCCCGCTGGCGGGCGTATATTAACGACAGTCGTCAAGAGACGGAGAAGGTAAAATGTCGAAGGAAAAGTTTGAACGCACAAAACCGCATGCCAATGTTGGCACCATCGGTCACGTTGACCATGGTAAAACGACATTGACCGCGGCAATCACCAAATATTTTGGCGATTTCAAAGCGTATGATGAAATTGACGGTGCGCCAGAAGAAAAAGCGCGCGGCATCACCATTTCAACGGCGCATGTTGAATATGAAACTGAGGCTCGTCACTACGCGCATGTCGACTGTCCAGGTCACGCTGACTATGTGAAAAACATGATCACAGGCGCGGCGCAAATGGACGGTGCGATCCTCGTTGTGAACGCTGCTGACGGCCCGATGCCGCAGACTCGTGAGCACATTCTGCTTGCGCGTCAGGTTGGCGTTCCGGCGTTGGTCGTTTACATGAACAAAGTTGATCAGGTTGATGACGAAGAACTGCTCGAACTCGTCGAAATGGAAGTTCGTGAGCTGCTTTCTTCGTACGAATTCCCAGGCGACGATATTCCTATCATCAAAGGTTCTGCTCTTGCTGCGATGGAAGGTAAGACCCCTGAGATTGGCGAAGAATCAATCAGAGCGCTGATGAAGGCCGTTGACGAGTACATTCCGACGCCTGAGCGTCCGGTTGATCTGCCGTTCCTGCTTCCCATCGAGGACGTGTTCTCGATCTCTGGTCGCGGTACGGTTGTTACCGGCCGGGTTGAGCGCGGCGTGGTCAATGTTGGCGACGAGCTGGAAATCATCGGCATCAAAGATACGCAAAAAACGACCTGCACAGGCGTTGAGATGTTCCGTAAGCTGCTCGATCGTGGTGAAGCGGGCGACAATGTTGGCGTCCTCTTGCGCGGTATTGAGCGTACAGCAGTTGAGCGCGGCCAAGTTCTCTGTAAGCCTGGTTCGGTCACACCGCACACGAAGTTTGTTGCTGAAGCTTATATCCTCACGAAAGAAGAGGGCGGTCGTCATACACCGTTCTTCGGCAACTATCGTCCGCAATTCTACTTCCGCACAACGGACGTAACCGGTGTTGTTACCCTCAAAGAAGGCACGGAAATGGTTATGCCTGGCGATAATGCTGAGTTGAATGTTGAACTGATCGTGCCGATCGCGATGGAAGAGAAGCTTCGCTTCGCTATCCGTGAAGGCGGCCGTACGGTTGGCGCAGGCATCGTCTCGAAGATTGTCGAATAGAATATCAAAAATATGGCGCGGGCCAGACGAAATCTGGCCCGCGCTTTCTCGTCTTAGCAAGCCACTAGAAAAACTATCGAAGCGTAAAACTTAAAGCGAAGCGACTTAAGAATATGCAACAGAATATCCGCATCAGGCTGAAAGCTTTCGATCACCGCGTGCTCGACGCTTCGACCATAGAAATCGTCAACACGGCGAAACGTACTGGCGCGAATGTGCGCGGGCCTATCCCGCTGCCAACGCGTATCGAGCGTTACACCGTGAACCGTTCGCCGCATGTCAATAAGAAAAGCCGCGAACAATTTGAAATGCGCACACACAAACGGATGCTGGATATTGTCGATCCGACACCGCAAACCGTTGATGCGCTAATGAAACTTGATCTGTCGGCTGGCGTCGACGTTGAAATTAAACTTGGGGCGTAAGGAGCAACCGCGATGCGCACCGGCGTAATAGCAAAAAAACTGGGGATGACCCGGGTCTATACCGATAATGGAGATCATGTCCCTGTTACGGTTATGCAAATGGAAGGCTGTCAGGTCGTGGCTCAACGTACTGTTGAGAAAAACGGCTATACGGCTGTTCAACTCGGCGCGGGCAAGAAAAAGCCTAAGCGCGTCAACAAAGCTGATCGCGGTCAATTCGCGAAGGCGAATGTTGAACCGAAAGCCAAAGTTGCTGAGTTCCGCGTTGCTGAAGACAATCTTCTGAGTGTGGGCGAAGAGATTATTGCTGATCATTATTTTGAAGGTCAGTATGTGGATGTCACGGGTACGTCGATCGGTAAAGGTTTTGCCGGCGCCATGAAGCGCCACAATTTCGGCGGTTTGCGCGCTACTCACGGCGTTTCAATCTCGCACCGGTCGCATGGGTCAACGGGTCAGTGCCAGGATCCGGGCAAAGTCTTTAAAGGCAAGAAAATGGCCGGCCATATGGGCGCGGTTCGGGTGACGACTCAAAACCTGCAGGTGGTCAAAACAGATACCGATCGTGGCCTTATTTTGGTGAAGGGCGCAGTTCCTGGATCAAAAGGTGGTTGGGTTTTAATCAAAGATGCGGTCAAGAAGCCGTTTCCTGAAAATGCGATCCTGCCTGCAGCGCTGAGATCTGCTGCGGAAGAAGCTAAGAAGCAGGCTGAAGAAGCCGCGGCGCAAGCAGCCGCTGAAGAAGAAGCCGCTGCGCAAGCTGCTCGTGAAGCACAGCTTGCTGAGCAAGCCGCCGCTGCCGAAGAAGCCGAAAAATCAATTGAAGCCGATAAGGCTGAAGATGCTGGCGATAAACCGGCAAAAGAAGGGGACGAATAATGAAAGCCGACGTCCTCAGTTTTGATAACAAGAAGGCCGGCGACATCGATCTGGATGACGCGATCTTCGGGCTTGAGCCACGTAAAGACATTTTGCACCGCTGCGTTGTTTATCAATTGGCGAAGCGTCAGCAAGGTACACATCACGCTCAAGAGCGTAATGAAGTGCGCGGCACGTCCAAAAAGTTTGGGCGCCAAAAAGGCAGCGGCGGCGCCCGTCACGGCAACCGTAAGGCTAATCTGTTCCGCGGCGGCGGCAAGGCTCATGGCCCACGCCCGCGCAGCCATGCTATCGGCTTGCCAAAGAAAGTTCGCCGCCTCGCACTGATGCACGCACTTTCAGCTAAACAGGCTGATGGATCGTTGATCATTTTGGAAGATGCAAAGGTGAAAGAGGCAAAGACGAAAACGCTTATCGACGCCTTTGCGAAGTTGAACGTTCAAAATGCATTGATCGTTGATAGCGAGATTGATGAAAATCTTGGTCTCGCTGCACGTAACATTCCAGGGATCGATTTGATCCCGGTTGTCGGCGCAAACGTTTATGACATCCTGCGCAAAGACAAACTCGTTCTGACCAAAGCAGCCGTTGAAGGGCTGGAGGCGCGCCTCAAATGAGCAAAAAAACATTACCATCGGAAGGCCTTGAGGCTCATTACGACACCTTGATCCAGCCGGTAATCACGGAGAAATCCACGATCGCATCGGAAAATAACCAAGTTGTATTTTTGACGCGGCTTACTGCGACGAAACCGGAAATTACTGAAGCGGTTGAGGCGCTCTTCAAGGTGAAAGTGAAAGCAGTCAATACGCTGCGCATCAAAGGAAAGACGAAACAGTTCCGCGGCCGCGTCTACACGCGGTCGACGGTTAAAAAAGCGATCGTAACGCTGGAAGAAGGTCACGCGATTGACGTGACGACAGGACTTTAACGGACAGGCTCGCAAGAACATGGCTTTAAAGAAATTCAAACCAACTACGCCGTCGCGTCGCCAGCTTGTGCTAGTCGATCGCAGCGAGCTTTGGAAGGGCAAGCCGGTCAAAGGGCTGACCGAAGGGCTGCATTCCAAAGCGGGCCGTAACAATACGGGTCGCATTACTGTTCGCCGTCGCGGCGGCGGCGCGAAAAAGACCTATCGTGTTGTTGATTTTAAACGTCGCAAGTTTGACGTTGAGGCGAAGATTGAGCGTTTGGAATATGACCCCAACCGCACGGCGTTTATTGCGCTGATCAAATATCTTGATGGCGAGCAGGCCTATATTTTGGCGCCGCAACGCGTAAAGGTGGGCGACAAGGTAATTGCTGGCGAAAAAGTTGACGTGAAGCCTGGCAATGCTATGCCGTTGAAGGCAATGCCGGTGGGAACGATTATCCACAATGTCGAGATGAAGCCGGGCAAGGGCGGTCAGCTCGCACGGTCTGCGGGCGCTTATGCGCAGCTCGTTGGTCGTGACGGCGCCATGGCGCAGGTTCGTCTGCAATCTGGCGAAGTTCGTCTGATCCTTGGCGAGTGCATGGCCACCGTTGGCGCTGTCTCAAACCCAGATCATATGAACCAGTCGCTCGCGAAAGCGGGGCGCAATCGTCATAAAGGCAAACGCCCATCGGTACGCGGCGTTGTCATGAACCCTGTTGACCACCCACATGGGGGCGGCGAGGGACGTACTTCTGGCGGCCGTCACCCGGTTACCCCTTGGGGCAAGCCGACCAAAGGCGCCAAAACCCGCAAGAACAAGCAAACTGACAAATACATTCTTCGTTCGCGTCATGCGAAGAAGAAGCGAAAATAGGACGCCGGAGTTAAACTCATGCCACGTTCAGTCTGGAAAGGCCCGTTTGTCGATCGCTTCCTCCTTAAAAAAATGGAGGAAGCGCAAGACGGCAAACATAAAGGCGGTATCAAAACCTGGTCGCGTCGTTCGACCATTCTGCCGCAATTCGTTGGGCAAACATTCAATGTTTACAACGGCCATAAATTTATCCCGGTGCACGTCACCGAGGATATGGTTGGCCACAAGCTTGGCGAATTTTCACCAACCCGGACTTATTTCGGTCACGGTGCGGATAAAAAGGCGCGGAGAAAATAGTCATGGGTCAGAAGAAAAATCCACGGCGTTTTGAAGACAGCCAAGCCATGGCGAAAGGTCGGATGATCCGCGTTTCGCCGCAAAAGCTTAATCTTGTTGCCCAGCTTATTCGTGGCAAGAAAGTCGAAAAGGCGCTTGCCGACCTCACCTTCTCGCGCAAGCGAATAGCACAGGATGTGAAAAAGGTGCTGGAAAGCGCGATCGCGAATGCTGAGAACAACCATGATCTCGATATTGATTCACTGGTTGTTGACAAAGCCTTTGTTGGCAAAAACATGGTGATGAAGCGCTGGCGCGCGCGTGCTCGCGGCCGCGTTGGCAGAATTCAAAAGCCGTTCGCTGAAATTACGATTGTCGTTAAAGAAGTTGAGGAGGCCGCCTAATGGGTCAGAAAGTAAACCCTATTGGCTTGCGCCTCGGGATCAACCGAACCTGGGACTCTCGTTGGTTCGCTAACAAAGGCCAGTATGGCGATCTTCTTCACGAAGACCTTCGCATTCGTAAGTATATCGAGAAGAAACTTGCGCAGGCCGGCGTATCACGGATTGTTATTGAACGTCCGCACAAGAAGTGTCGCGTGACAATTTATACCGCACGCCCGGGTGTCGTGATTGGCAAAAAAGGCGCGGATATCGAAAATCTCCGTAAGGAGCTTTCGAAACTTTCGTCTTCAGAAACGGTACTCAACATTGTTGAAATCCGCAAACCTGAAACCGACGCGACATTGGTTGCCGAAAACATCGCTCAGCAGCTTGAGCGGCGTGTTGCTTTCCGGCGAGCCATGAAGCGCGCCATGCAAACGGCGCAACGGATGGGTGCTCTGGGTATTCGGGTTAATGTTGCGGGCCGTCTCGGCGGCGCTGAAATCGCACGGACAGAATGGTATCGCGAAGGTCGCGTGCCGCTTCATACGCTTCGCGCGGATATCGACTACGGCGTTGCAACTGCGCGTACGACGTATGGCTCTATCGGCATTAAGGTCTGGATCTTCAAAGGTGAGATCATGGAACACGATCCGATGGCGCAAGAAAAACGATTAATTGACGCCCAGACGGGCGGCGTCGGCCACAACCGGCCGAATTAGGAACTGGATTACGGGACGAGTTGAGCAATGCTGCAACCGAAAAAAACAAAATTCCGCAAGATGCACAAAGGGCGGATCAAAGGTGTTGCCAAAGGCGGCACTGATTTGAACTTTGGCTCGCATGGTTTGAAGGCTTTGGAGCCGGAACGCATTACAGCACGCCAGATTGAAGCGACACGGCGGGCGATCACGCGCGCTATGAAGCGGGCGGGCCGCGTTTGGATTCGCGTCTTCCCGGATGTGCCGGTGTCTAAAAAGCCGACCGAAGTGCGAATGGGTAAGGGTAAGGGTTCAGTTGAATTCTGGGCCGCGCGGGTCAAGCCTGGTCGGATCATGTTTGAGATCGACGGCGTACCTGATGAAACGGCTCGTGAAGCGCTTTTACTTGGCGCCGCCAAGCTTCCGATTAAGACGCGCATTGTAACGCGCGTTGGCGAGTAAGGAGAAATCTCATGCAAGCCGGAGAAGTACGTGATCTGACTACGGATGAATTGAAGGATAAACTCCTTCAACTAAAGAAAGAGCAGTTCAATCTGCGTTTTCAGCGGGCGTCTGGTCAGCTTGAAAAAACAAATCGCATTGGCGAAGTCCGCAAGGACATTGCCCGCATTAAAACAGTGCTCGGCCAACGCGCCGGCGCAGACGCAAGCTAAGGATAAGAGGCGGATATGCCCAAAAGAATTCTTCAAGGAACGGTCGTGAGCGACAAAGGCGATAAAACCGTCGTCGTTGATGTGGAACGGATTTTTAGGCACCCGCTGTTCAAGAAAACAGTGCGCCGGTCAAACCACTTTCATGCGCATGACGAAGCAAACAAGTTCAAGTCCGGTGATCTAGTGCGTATTCAGGAATGTGCGCCAAAATCAAAGTTGAAACGCTGGGAAGTGATCGGCGAAGGCTCGAAAGCCTAAAAATTGAGACGGTCGCGGATGCAAGTGCAGCCGCGTTGAG
>JAJFGC010000235.1 GCA_021776345.1 Hyphococcus sp.
CGAACCGCGCTTCCAAATCAATATACGCCTTCATGATGTCAATAACGGGTTGGGGCATTAGCGCAGCGCCAGCATTGTTAAAATGCGCGCGATGTTCAGCGCCCGGGGTGGCTTTCCGTAATTGCCGCCAAAATCCAGGCATGTCGTTCATCGCCAGGGGTTAAGCCTCAAGCTTTTCTTTGGCGTCGTGCTCGCTTTCATCTTCGTCGACACACTCCCCGACATCAGGAATCGGATGATCGAACTCTTTTGAGAGGGGGGTCATGACGCCTTCGTGCTTGCGCTTGTGATTAATCCAGCGAAACAAAACATAGGCGACAAGGAGCACAACCGCGACCAGCGGCATCCAGACAACCGCCTCTTCACCCGCAACAACGCCAACTGTATGAAACACGGTGAAAACAACAAAGATATAAAGCGACGCCGTAAACATTAGGGTCAGGATATATTTTGCGTAATCAGCCTTGAAAAAACCAGCAGCAATATAAGTTGGAATACGTGTGCCCGGCACAAACCGCGCTGTCAGCATGGTTTGCAGAAATTCCTTGCGAATAAGGTCGCCGGCGACGGAAACGCCTGGTTTTTCGGCAAATTTATGAGCCCATTCATAACGCCGCGCGAGACGCCCCATCCAGTACTTCCATGCGTCCGAAGCGACGAGTCCGGTGAGGATTGCGGCTGCCAGAAAAAGCGTAGGCGCGACGCCAGCGAGTGAGGCTGATGCCGCGAGGATGACGCCAAAATCTTCTTGCAGGAACGGCGTCAGAAAAAGTGCGCCAAAAAGCACCCAATGGCTCAGTGATCCAATGTCGGCGACTTCAATTCCGAACACCCGCAGCCCCTTAATTATTGTTTTTTTGCGGCAGCCCGTCCGCAATGTCGTAATAGTCCCCCTTATCGGCCACAAATATGTGTTCTTCAAGCTTGATGCCTGTTGGGGCCTTGAGTGCGCCCAGGGCAACCGCGATCTGGTCTTTGTGCTTTTCGAGGCCGTCGGCATGCCAGAACAGAGATGAGCCGCATGTCCCGCAAAACCCGCGCCGGGCGAAATCCGAGGCGCGGTGCCATTTGATGTCGGCTTCGCCTTTGCCAAAGGTGAGCGCGGCCAGTGGTATATTCACCGTCGCCCAGACATGCCCCGACCATTGACGGCACTGCCCGCAATGGCACGCGCTTGGGTGGTCGAGATTTTTGTTCTCAAAGGAGAATTCGACAGCGCTGCAAAGGCAGCGGCCGGTTAGTTGGAAAGTTTGAGTCATTTCAATGTGGTCTTCTTGCAACCTCGGAATAGCCAAGCGAAAACGACAGCCCTAGCTTCTCCAACAACGACTTCACGGCGTCAAATATCCATGGCTCGGTTTTTGGGCCAACTACTATTTTTTCAATAAGCACGTCGAGATTGCACTTAACTGATTTACCACTCGGAATCTGTGACCTTTCACCATTCGGGTTAACGCTAAAAAACTCGTCAGTCATTCGGTTGTATTCGATTGCGCCTTTTTCGCCGGGAATCCAGATGCGTAATTCTTGCTCAGTTGCAAAATGTTTCCGTTTTCGAAAAACAGTCGATGCCAAAGACTCTGATACGCCACTGTCAGCGATAGTGTCATTGTACTCTATCATACCCGGCACTAGTGTTTCCTTAGAATCACTAAATGCACCAACTACGCGCTCCCTATCCGTAACGATCGCGATACCTCCAGCTGGATCGGAGTATTGCTTCCACAATCCTGCTGGCTCAACCTCAGATGCGTGCCAACAGTTCACATAGTCTGTTGCAGCCCTAGGCGCAGACGGATCACTTTCCGCCGGCAAACCTTCGACATCCGGCCACGCGAAAAATCCTTCATATGCGTCGTCAGTTCTGAGCGAGTACTGAGACGGAAAGTATAAACGGTGATGAACAATGACATCCAAAAATTTGTGGAAAGGCATAAACCGCCAAAATTTCATGGGCGGACCGGGCCATTCCAAAAGCTGCAGATTATTCTGTGTGTTAATTGGCAATATGCTTACCCCATCGTCGGAATAACAAACTCCGAGCCCTGAACATCCTCAGGCCAACGCTGGGTGACGGTTTTGACCTTGGTCCAGAATTTGACGCCCTCGGGGCCGTGCTGGTTGGTGTCGCCAAAACCTGACCGCTTCCAGCCGCCAAAGGTGTGATAGGCGACCGGCACCGGGATCGGCACATTGATGCCGACCATGCCGACATTTACTTGTTTTGCGAATTCGCGCGCCGCGGCGCCGTTGCGGGTAAAGATCGCAACGCCATTGCCGTATTGGTGCTTTGACGGCATTGCGACTGCTTCTTCGAAATTTTCGGCGCGGGCAATCTGCAAGACAGGGCCGAAAATTTCCTCCTGGTAGGAGCGGTGCTCAGGTTTCGCATGATCAAGCAGTGTCCCGCCCATAAAGAAGCCGCTCTCATAGCCTTGAAGCGAGAAATCACGGCCATCGACGAGAAGCTCCTGACCCTCATCCACCGCCATCTGAATATAGCTCGCAACACGGTCGCGATGCGGCGCCGAGACGAGCGGTCCAAGGTCGGAGTCTTCTGACATCGAGGGGCCAATCCGCAGGCTTTCCACCCGCGGCCTCATCATCTCGATCAGCGTTTCAGCTGTGCCGTTGCCGACAGGCACCGCAACCGGCGTCGCCATGCAGCGTTCGCCAGCGGAACCATAAGCAGAACCGACAAGCTGATT
>JAJFGC010000236.1 GCA_021776345.1 Hyphococcus sp.
TTTGGCGCGCCAGAACGAGGCGAATTACTCGTCGCGGACATGGATGCGCGGTTGCTGGCCCTCAAAACATCGACCGATCAAAAATCAGCGCTCTATATGACGTCAAAAGGAGCAGTAGCCGGCGCAGGGACCCTTATCGACGAATTGTTGATCCGTGCGGGGTATCAAAATTTTCAGTCGGCTTCGGGTTGGGGCTTTCTTCCCCTTGAACGTCTGGCCTATGAAAGCCCCGATCTCATTGCCGCCGGTTTTTTCGATACAACAGACCTGGTTTCAGACATCTGGACGCCGTCGCGCCACCCGATCGCACGACGCCAATTAAGCAACACACCTGTTGTCGAATTGCCCAGCGCCTGGACTGCTTGCAGCGCGTGGTTTCTCCTTGATGCGCTTGAGACGCTTGCCGCTGGCGCAACATCGGAAACGACGAGCCAATGAAAGACAGCGCGCTACTCCTCCTCCTCAGCGCGGTCTCTTTTGCTGCGATCCTTGCCGCCTGTTTTATCGGCTCAACGGTCATGTCGCCTGATCGCCTTTTTGCAGCGCTCTTTGGCGTCGGCGCAACCGGCGATGAGATTGTTCTGTGGGAAATCAGGCTGCCCCGCGCCATCGCTGCTTTCATTGTCGGCGGCGCTCTTGGCCTTTGCGGCGCAGCCTTGCAGGGATTGTTACGCAACCCGCTTGCGGAGCCTGGCGTGCTTGGTGTTTCTGCGTGTGCATCACTTGGCGCGACGCTTGCGCTTTTTTATGGCGCGGCGGCTTTCTCCAGTTTGGTGGTCCCGGTCGCCGCCATCACTGGCGCAATTTCCGCCACGGCCCTCCTCACGATCGCCGCTATTCACACTTCGTCCGTTGTCACCTTAATACTAGTGGGCGTCGGGCTATCGAGTTTCGCCGGTGCCGTGATGGCGCTTCTGCTCAACCTTGCGCCCAACCCGTTTTCCCTCTCTGATCTAATCAGCTGGACGCTTGGTTCTGTCGCCAATCGCAGTTTTAACGATATTGCCTTAGCGGCGCCTTTTCTCGGGGCCGGATTGGTCTTTATTGTCCTATCGAGGCGATCCTTGCCTGCCCTGGCGCTTGGCGAAGAAGCAGCTCACGGTCTCGGCGTTGATCTGAAACGCACTCGAATTTTCGTGATCTTGGGTACAGGCCTCATTTCCGGCGCCGCTGTCTCAATCGCCGGCGCTATCGGCTTTATCGGCATTATGGCGCCGCACATTGTCCGGCCTTTTGTCGGTTACGATCCCGCGCGCACGCTTGCGCCTTCTGCATTTCTCGGCGGCATCATTTTGGTCCTCGCCGATATTTTCATTCGCCTAATTCCGACGCCGACAGAGTTGCGCCTTGGCGTTGTGGCGGCGCTGATTGGCGCCCCAGCTTTTGTCTGGATCGCCATGCAACGGGCGCGAACCCAATGACCAATATCAAACTTACTAATATCACTATGGAACTAAAAGGGAGACGCCTTTTATCGAACGTCTCGACAGAGATTAAGTCGGGAGAATTGATTGCATTGATTGGACCGAATGGCGCAGGTAAAACAACACTGCTTAAATGTGCACTGGGTTTGATCTCTCCTACGATCGGAACGGTCACAGTCGATGGCTCGCCGATTGAAGATCTATCGCCAATCGCCCGCGCCCAGAAAATCTCTTATCTACCGCAAATGCGCCCGCTTGCCTGGCCAATAAGGGTTCGCGATGTTGTTGCCTTAGGTCGTTATGCCTATGGCGGGTCCACGACAAAACTAACTCAGTTGGACGAAGCGGCCGTTGCCAAAGCAATATCCGATTGCGATTTATCAGCCTTTGAAGATCGTGGCACAGACACGCTGTCCGGCGGCGAACTAGCAAGAGTGCATTGTGCACGCGCTTTTGCTGCGCAGGCGCCACTGCTTCTTGCCGATGAGCCAGTTGCCGCCCTCGATCTCGCGCACCAGTTCCAAATTATGTCGCTCATCAGAAACTACGTCGATCACGGCGGCGGCGCGATCGTTGTGCTCCACGATATATCACTCGCAGCTCGCTATGCGGATCGTCTGATATGGATGAAAGACAGCATTATCAACGCCGACGGTACGCCGGACGAGACAATGACGGCAGGCCTTATGGAAAAAGTCTTTGCCGTCGATGCAACCATCTCAAAAGACGAAGGCGGCTGGTCGCTCAATGTGAGTAACGCAACGTAAATGCATCAAATTATCTCTTCCATGGAAGCTCTACGACCGTGCTCCTGTTTATGATTGCTGTATTTGTTGTAAGATACATTTGCGTGAATCAATCTAAGCAATCCAATCGGAGGTCTTGCGGCAAACACAAAATGCCATGAAACAACTGAGACGCGCATTGCTGCATCACACCCCACTATAGCTGATGCACCAGAACGCCCTAAATACGGCCATCACCCAGCATCACGAGATTTCATTTATCTTTGATATTAAACTTACGCTCAAGACCGTCCCAGCATTTTTCATAATCAAGATCAATTCGTGAGCGGTCAGAGGCGAAGGCTGTTGGGTTTTGTACCAGACGCGTCTCGAACATAAACGCCATCGTGCCGGAAAGCTTTTCAGGCGCGAGTTCTTTCTCGCTCGCATCTTCAAATGCGTCGGTATCAGGACCATGGGGCAACATCGCATTATGCAGGCTCATGGCGCCGGGTTTAAAACCGCCGGGCTTGGCGTCATATACGCCATATAACAGACCCATAAATTCGCTCATGACATTCACATGATACCAAGGCGGACGGAAAGTATCTTCCATTGCGAGCCATCGCTCGGGGAAAATAGCGAAATCAATATTGGCAACGCCAGGCGTATCCGATTGCGACGTCAGCACCGTGAAGATTGACGGGTCCGGGTGATCGAAACTGATAGACCCAACCGTCGCAAATCTACGCAGATCGTATTTATAAGGCGCATAATTTCCGTGCCAGGCGACGACATCAAGCGGCGAATGGCCAAGCTTGGTTTTGTAAAACTTGCCCTGCCATTTCATATGCAATTCGCATGGCTCTTCGCGATCCTCATACGCTGCGGCCGGAAAGAGAAAATCGCGTTCCGCTGCGAGGCTATTTGACCCAATCGGCCCCCGCTCGGGCAGAGACATTATCGAGCCATAATTTTCTCCGATGTACCCGCGTGCTGTTTCGTCCATCAGTTCAACGCGAAACTTCACCCCGCGCGGCATGACGACGATTTCGCCGGCGCTCGCCTTGATCAATCCAAACTCGGTCACGAACCGCAATGATCCCTGCTCCAGCAGGATCAGCATCTCACCATCGGCGTTCATCATGTACCGCCGGTCCATCGATTTATTAGCGACAAAAACATGCGCGGCAATGCCGGTTTGCGTCGGCGCATCGCCACATGTGGTCATGGTGCGTATACCATCCAGAAAATCTGTCGGCGCGTCCGGTATATCGATTGGGCCCCAGCGCAATTGCATCGCCGGGAGATCATTTTCATCGCGGCAGGGTGCCGTCTTCCAGAATGCGTGCTGAGACGACTCGAACCCTGTTCCATGTTTTACAGACGGTCGCATGCGATAAAGCCATGACCGTTTATTCGTCGCTCGCGGCGCCGTAAATGCAGTACCGCTCAATTGCTCGGCGTAAAGACCGAACGGCGGTTTTTGTGGGGAGTTACGCCCGATGGGGAGCGCGCCCTTAATTGCCTCGGTCGAATGGGTGTTGGCAAAACCGGATAGATAACCATAATCCGCGTCACAACCCTCAACCGGCCCGCCGCCGATAAACCGCTCCTCAATCTTCATGCCTCTTCCTCCCTGTCGACCAATGCTGCTTTGCATGAACAGCTCTTTGTCGCAACATTGATCTAACCGGCGTGTGGGTTAAACCGTTTTAGAATGGAAGATCAGGCTTTTTTACGATCCACGGCGCGGCTTCTTCTAGTTCATAAGCCACTTCGAGAATGGCCCGTTCCCCACCTGGCGCGGCCGCTAATTGCACACCGATGGGCAAATTCGTCGCCGACATGCCCATGGGAACAGACATCGCCGGTGCGCCTGAAATATTCGCATATTGGGTAAACGCGACATATTCAGATAATCGCTCAAAAACCAACGGGAACGCATAAGTCGTAGATAGATACCCTATCTCTGGCGGCGGCCCCGCCAGAACTGGTGATAATATGAGATCAACATCTGCAAACGCCGCGCGGTAATCACGCTCAAAAGAAAGAAGCCGCCCAATTGCGGTTTCGACTAATGATTGGCGCGCTACATAATACTCAACAAGACCATAGGTGAACGGCTCAAACGTACTGTAGTCAGCTTTTTGCCCTGTCGCTTTTTCCCAATCAGAAATGGTCTGCGCAGCGCCCGCAGCCCAATAGATCATAAAATCCTGCAATACTGATGCATCAAACGGATCCCTAACCTCAGATACTTCGTGACCTAGCGCCTCCAGTTTACGGGCAGTTTCATCTGTCACTGCGGCGACTTCGGGATCGACAGCGGCTCCCGAAGACGTGTTTTTATGAAAGGCAATCTTTTTGCGCGCAGTTGCTGGCCCTTCGACGAGGCCTACTTTTCCAAGTTCAGTTTCAACTTCCATCATCGCAAGAAAAGCGGCAGTGTCGCGAACCGTCAGGCTTTCAACTCCATGCTCGGAAACTTCTAGCGGGCGCGGTTCTGTCCGGTCTGCCGTTGGCATCCGTCCGCGGGTCGGCTTTAGACCGACAACACCGCAGCATGACGCCGGGATACGAATTGATCCACCGCCGTCAGACGCATGCGCAACAGGCGTCACGCGCGCACTCACCAGCGCAGCCGCCCCGCCGGATGATCCACCTGTCGAATGATTTCTATTCCAGGGATTCCGCGCTGCGCCATTTTGCACCGGTTCGGTTGTGGCTGTCAGCCCGAATTCTGGCGTTGCACTTTTTCCAAGGCTGATCATGCCGCTTGCAAAAATAGAACTAACCAGCGTCGATTGGGTGCTGGCAATGTAATTTGCAAACCCACGCGAACCATAGGTAGTCCGTTGACCAATGACGTGAGTGAGATCTTTAATAAAAGTCGGAACGCCAAACCACGGGCCATCGCCTGCCTGTGCTGCTCTTTCCCGCGCCGTATCATAGTAAGGCGTTGTGATTGCATTGATCAACGGGTTTGCCTTTTCAGCTCGGTCAATTGCCGCTTCCACGACTTCCGACGCTGTAACGTCACCATTTTTGATTGCCTGCGCTGTTGCGATCGCATCCAGATTTGTCAGGTCCGGCGCGCTTGACGGGGCTTCATTTTTCTTGCCGCAGCCAAAACCTGCCAGCACGCCTATTGCCGCTGTTGATTTAAGCGCGCCGCGCCGTGAAAGATTGATCATGGGATTCATACTTTCTGCTATTCGGATTAAGAATGGCGCCGCTATCGCATTGCGATCTAGGATTTCAAATCGCCTTGCGCATTTTTTACGGCCGCAGGGCTGATCTCTACTCTTTCTTGCAACAATTTTCTTACAACCATGTAATCGGCTGGTCGGCAAATAGAATCAGCAGCGATCAGGCGCTGATCATTAAAATATAAGACCGAGAAGCTGTCGGCTTCAGGATCGCCAACAACGACATGCTCATCATGGCCTGCACTAATACCGACAGATTGGATTTTGAGATCATATTGGTCGGACCAAAACCAGGGAACCTGCCGGTAGGGTTTGTTTTTGCCGCAGATTGTCGCCGCTGCGGTCTTGCCCTGTTCAATCGCATTATGAACAGACTCCAGCCGCACGTTGATACTGTAATGATCATTATAGTGATTAGTACAATCGCCTACTGCAAAGATGTCATCAATATTCGTGCGGCAATATTCGTCGACCTTAATGCCATTATCGCAGTCAACGTCTGTTTTTTCTGCGAGAGCTGAGCACGGTGACACGCCTATGCCGACAACCGCCGTGTCAACGTTGACACATTCGCCATCATCAAAGACACAAGCTATAAGCTTCTGGCCATCAACTTCAAAATACGTCAACGAGGCCTGAAGCAACAACTTGGCCCCTTTGACAACATGATATCTCTGCAGGTATTGGGAAAGAAAATCACCAGTGACGCGCGACATCACCCGTGGCGCAGCCTCGATAATCGTGACTTTGGCGCCTAGCTTTCGCGCCGTGGCGGCAACTTCAAGACCAATATAGCCAGCGCCGATGATAGCAACAGAAGCATTTTCATTTAGTCTCGCTTGCAATGCAATGGCGTCCGTTGCTGTGCGCAGGCAAAAAACGCCGTCGGCGTCACTGCCTTGAATCGGCAGCCTACGCGCCTCTGTTCCTGTGGCGATAATCAATTTCCGATATTGTAGTTTGTCGCCGGAGCCGAGCAGGACAGTCTTTGCATCAGGGTCAATCGCGACAGCGCGAACACCGAGGCGCAAATCGATATTTTGCTCGGTGTAAAATTTTTCTGGCTTCAATAAGAGACGATCAAAATCCAGCGCGCCTTCCAGAAATTTTTTCGACAATGGCGGGCGCTGATAAGGCGCAACTTCCTCCTCCGCAAGAATGGTAATGCCCCCGTCCCAGCCTTCCTGACGCAGGCTGACCGCAGCTTGGGCGCCGGCCTGGCCTCCCCCGATTATTATGACGCTCTCAGCCATACGCTAGATATCCATCAAAATCACTAATGCCCCAAATAGGACGATTCTGGCGACAGACTAACCGCCCATCAATAGGCTGTCACCTGAAGAAATCAGGCGGCCCGAAATATTAAAGTCTCTTTACGGATTAAGTTGCTCTGCTGTCCCGCTAGCGGGACAGCAGAGCCGCAACATGATCAGAAAAGGCGCTGCATGTATCAGACCTGCCGACATCTCTCGTACCAAAACCCTCAGACAAGGCCGTCTCGATGGCATTTTCAATTGCACTCGCCGGCGCGCCCGCGTCAAAACTGTGTCGGAACATCATGGCGGCGCTCAAGATAGCGCCAACTGGGTTCGCTTTATCATGTCCCGCGATATCCGGCGCCGAGCCATGGATAGGCTCATATAGCCCGGCTTTCCTGTCCCCCAGCGAGGCCGACGGAGCAAGACCAATCGAACCGGTAATGACCGATGCCTCGTCACTCAATATATCGCCAAACATATTTTCAGTAAGCACAACATCAAACGCCGCTGGCGCCTGTATCAGTTTCATCGCCATAGCATCCACCAAGACGTGTTCCAACTCGATGCCGCTAAACTCCGCCGCATGAAGCTCATTAACAACACTGCGCCATAGCCGGCTTGTCGCCAGCACATTCGCTTTATCAACAGACGTCACTTTACCTCGTCGCCCCTTTGCCGCCTCGAAAGCGATCCGTGCAACCCGGATCACCTCTTCGCGGGAATAGGCGCATTCGTCCGAGGCAAATTCTGTTCCTTCTTCGCGCTTACCGAAGTAAATTCCGCCGGTGAGCTCGCGCACCATGAGCATATCGACATTTTGCGCGCGGTCCGATTTCAACGGCGACATCTCTTCCATTCCGGGCACAATCCGCAAAGGGCGGAGATTTGCGTAAAGCCCTAGCGTCTTACGTAATTCAAGCAGCCCTGCTTCCGGACGAAGGCCGCCGCCATCCCATTTCGGTCCGCCGACGGCGCCAAGGAAAACCGCATCGGCCGCCATGCATGCTTTTTTCGTTTCAGGCGGAAACGGGTCGCCATCTTTATCAATCGCAATCCCGCCAAAATCATAGTCGTGAAACTCAAGCGGAATATCGAACTTTTCTGCCGCCGCTACCGATATGGCCCGTGCTGCGGCGGCGACTTCGGGGCCGACGCCGTCACCGGGTAAAAACGCAATCTTATAACTCATCGCGGCGCCTCTCATAAGCTTCGATAGTCGGCAGTTGTTTGATCAAATGACCAAGTGGGTCAACACCATCAAGCAAACAACGACGCGCGAAGGCTTCGACTTCGAACACTGTCTGCCAGTCATGTCCAATCCTTACAGTTTGCGACTCAAGATCGATTGTAACCTCAGCGCCGGGCGTCTTCATTAGTTGTTGGTGCGTTTTTTTATCCACTTCAACTGGCAGCAATCCGTTTTTAAGAGCATTGCTTTTGAAAATGTCGGCAATGTCGGAACTAACCACGGCCCGAAAACCAAAATCACTTAGCGCCCAGGGCGCATGCTCCCTTGACGACCCGCAGCCAAAATTCGGCCCTGCGACAAGAATTTCAAACTCTGACGGCGCAAACCCGTCCAGCGGGCTATCGTTGCGCAAACGCCCTTCGGTATTATAGCGCCAGTCGAAAAAGACCGATTGGCCGAGCCCTTCTTTTGATGTCGTTGTCAGAAATCGAGCCGGAATAATTTGATCAGTATCGATATTTTCCTGAGATAAGACGATTGTGCGCGATGTCAGTCGTTGAAAGGGCTCAAACATCATTGCCAGCCTCCAGATATTTTCTCGGATCGGCGATGCGCCCCTCAATCGCAGACGCCGCCGCCGTTGCCGGGCTGGCGAGAACCGTTCTGACGCCCTTACCCTGGCGGCCAATAAAATTTCGGTTGGATGTTGAGACGACCAGTTCGCCAGGAAGACCCTGATCGCCATTCATCGCGATACACATTGAACAACCAGGTTCGCGCCATTCCGCTCCGGCTTCAATAAACACTGTGTGCAGATTTTCTGCTTCGGCCTCACGCTTGATGCTTTCAGAGCCCGGCACGACAAGCGCGACTACGCCGTCTTTGACCTTTCGCCCGCGCATGATCGCTGCCGCCGACCGCAAATCAGAAAGCCGTGAGTTCGTGCAACTGCCGATGAAAACCCGGTCCACAGCATTAGCAGAAAACGGTTGTTGCGGATCGAACTTCATATACTCGGCAGCGTGCTGTTCCACATTACTTTGCGCAGCTGGCATCTCACTATCAACGGGAGCCGCCGCGTCGGGTGAAACGCCAAACGTCACCATTGGCGCGATTGCCGAGGCATCAATTTTTATCTCCTTATCGAAATCGGCGTCCTCATCGCTGGCCAGCACTTTCCAATCATTTATCGCTTTTTCCAGCGCCTCGCCTTTTGGTGCGTATTCACGGCCCGCCACCCATTCGAAGGTTGTCTCGTCCGGCGCAACCATGCCAAAGCGAGCGCCCGCTTCAATCGACATGTTACATAAGGTCATGCGCCCTTCCATGGAGAGCGTCCGCACCGTCTCCCCGGCGAATTCGATCGCAAAGCCTTGCCCGCCATCGGCGCCAATTTCAGCAATAATTGCCAGGGCCAAATCCTTGGCGGCGACGCCGGGTTGCAATTCGCCATCACAAACGATGCGCATGGATTTGGGTTTGCGTTGTAAAACGCATTGACTGGCAAGAACGTGCCCAACTTCGGTCGTGCCAATCCCAAAGGCGAGCGCGCCAAAGGCGCCATGTGTCGAGGTGTGGCTGTCGCCGCAGACAACGGTTTTACCGGGCTGAGTAAGACCGAGTTCCGGCCCGATCACATGCACGATCCCTCGATCAGGATCGCCAAGACCAAGAAGGCGAATATTATGGTGCGCACAGTTTTCGATCAGGGTTTCAACCTGTTCCTTTGCAGCTGGTGTCGCATAAGGAAGTTCGCCATTTTCATTGGCTGGCAGCGTCGGGGTCGAATGATCCAGCGTCGCAATTGTCAAATCAGGCCGGCGTACCTTGACGCCACGCTCCGCCAAAACTGTAAACGCCTGTGGCGACGTCACCTCGTGAACAAGGTGTAGATCGATATAAAGAACCGCCGGTGACTCAGGCGTTTCAGGAACAACTATGTGTTGCTCCCAAAGTTTATCGAATAATGACTGCCTATTATTCATAATATGATGCCCACTTTATGCGGCTTCGGCGTCACGTTTCGTGACCGCCTGATTAACCGCAACGACAAATGCGCCGACCGCTGCATGCGCGACATCAACCTCTCTGATCGTACCTAGATATTCGGTGTCGCCGATCTCAACCCGGGCTTCAGCGCGGACAATGCCGTCTTCGGCGCCGGCAATATGGTGTATGTCGAGGGTCAGGATGCGACCTTCGACGCCGGCAATGGCGCAGACAGCATTGAAAGCGGCGTCAAACGGGCCCTCGCCTTCACATGTTACGGTCTGGCGCTCACCGTTTTCATGCTCAAGGCCGATCCGCGCATAAGGTTGGGTGTCTTCATCCAGCTCGACACGCAACTCAACGCGGCGCAGCCGCCATGGGCCGCCGCGGCCGGGTCGTTGATTTGATCCAGTAACAAGGCGCACGACATCCGCGTCCGTTACTTCACGTTGCGCATCAGCCAGGCGTTTGAATTTTACAAAGACTTCGTCGAGCCGCTCTGGTGTAATTTCCAACTCCAATGCCTCAATACGCGACCGCAACGCATGCTTGCCCGAGTGTTTGCCAAGCACGATAGAATTCGACGGCATACCGACCGCTTCAGCGTCCATAATCTCGTAGGTGCGCTTGTCTGCGAGCACGCCGTGCTGATGAATGCCTGCCTCATGGGCGAAGGCATTCTTACCGACGACGGCCTTGTTGCGCGGGATCGGATTATGCGTCACGCGCGCGAGCGCGACACTCGCAGGAAAGATCTTTGTCGTATTGATCTGCGTTGTAGCGCCGAAGAAATCATTGCGAGTGGCCAGCGCCATCACGGCTTCTTCCAGTGAACAGTTCCCGGCGCGCTCGCCAATGCCATTGATTGCGCATTCAATTTGCCGGGCGCCGCCTCGCACCGCCGCTAGGCTGTTGGCGACCGCCATGCCAAGATCGTCATGGCAATGGGTGCTGAACGTTACTTTTTCAGCGCCAGGCACAGTCGAAATCAAAAACCGGAAGAGATCAGTAATCTCTTCCGGTGTCGTGTAGCCTACCGTATCGGGGATATTGATGGTTGAGGCGCCTGCTTCAATCGCCGCCGTCACTGTCTCCACCAGATACTCGCGTTCTGTTCGGATCGCATCCTCCGGCGAAAACTCCACGTCGTCGCAAATAGACACTGCGTGGGCGACCAGCTCCGAAATACGGCTAAGGATTTCGCTTTGCGTCAGCTTCAGTTTCGCTTCGCGATGCAAGGGGCTGGTGCCGATAAAAGTGTGAATGCGTTTTAACTTTGCCGGCTCAATCGCTTTGCCTGCAGCGTCAATATCAGCGCCGGTCAGCCGCGCCAGCGAACAGATCCGCGGTCCCTCGATTTCTTCTGCGACAGCATGCACTGCCGCCGCATCGCCCGGGGAAGCCGCCGCAAAACCCGCCTCAATAATATCAACATTTAAATCACGAAGCGTACGCGCCACCGTCAGCTTGGCGTCGGTTGACATAGAAAAGCCAGGCGCCTGTTCACCGTCGCGCAATGTCGTATCGAAAATTCTCACATGGTCGTCAGTCATCATCTTAGTCCCTTATCAAGGTCAGCTGTTACTAAACGCGTGGGGCAGAACCCCACGCGGGACTAAGTCGACTGTGTAAAAAGCGTACGAGCGCCATGATTTTAATCCGTCTCAGCGCCGCGGCGAATAGATAAGACGCCGGTCCGGGAAACTTCCGTCAGCCCCAATGGTCTTAACAAATCGAGAAACGCATTTATCTTGTCGCGGGCGCCGGTTACCTCAAAAATAAAAGACGTATGGGTGGTATCAAGTGGTCGCGCGCGAAAAATTTCAGCAACCCGCATCGCCTCAACGCGGTGATCGCCCGTCGCCGAAATTTTGACCAACGCCAATTCGCGGGTCAGCGCATCGCTTTCCTTAGTAACGTCAGCGACCCGACGCACTGGCACCAAACGCCCAAGCTGGGCTTTGATCTGTTCAATTTTTTGTTCGGTGCCGCTAGTGACGATCGTAATGCGCGAGCGATGTTTTTCCACATCAACCTCAGCAACCGTCAGACTTTCAATATTGTAGCCGCGGGCAGAAAAAAGTCCGACAACACGCGAGAGAACGCCGGGCTCGTTATCAACTATGACCGTCAATATCGCTTCCTTTGCTGCGCCTTGATCGGGCGTAACGGGATAGACCGACTGGGACGGTGTCGTAGTTGTGTTCATACCAACACCTTCCCTTCGTCGCTGATTTCATCGCCGGTTACCGCGCCGCCCATCAACATTTCATTATGCGCCGCGCCTGATGGGATCATCGGAAAAACATTTTCTTCATTGGTGACAACGCAATCGAAAAGAACCGGCTTTTTTGACGCCAGCATTTCTTCGATCTTGGCGTCAAGCTCATGCGGCTTTTCCGCGCGAATGCCATGCCCGCCATAGGCGTCGGCAAGTTTGACGAAATCTGGCAGGCTGTCAGAATAAGAATGTGAATAGCGCCTGCCATGCAGTAATTCCTGCCACTGACGCACCATGCCGAGATAGGCATTGTTGATAATGAAAATCTTGATCGGCAATCCGTATTGAACAGCCGCTGACATCTCCTGCATCGTCATCTGCACAGACGCATCGCCGGCAATGTCGATCACCAACGCATCGGGATGCGCCACCTGGACGCCAAGCGCCGCCGGCAAGCCATAGCCCATGGTCCCGAGGCCGCCTGATGTCATCCAGCGGTTCGGCTCATCGAAATGAAAGTATTGGGCGGCCCACATCTGATGCTGACCGACTTCCGTCGTAATATAGACGTCTTTGCCACGCGTCAGTTCATAAAGCCTTTGGACGGCATGTTGTGGTTTGATGCGATCATCCGCTGGTTCAAATTGAAAAGACTTTCGCGCGCGCCAGCCATCGATTTGCATCAACCACTCCGCAATCCGCACCTTGTCATGCTTTTCCTGGGTTTCGCGCCGCCGCCATTCGGCAAGCATGGCGTCCATCACTTCACCAGCATCGCCGATGATCGCAAGATCGACGGGGACGTTCTTGTTTACAGACGACGGGTCAATATCGATATGAATTTTGCGGGAATTCGGAGAGAACGCATCAAGGCGCCCGGTGACACGGTCATCAAACCGCGCACCGACACAAATCATTAAGTCACAATCATGCATCGCGTTATTGGCTTCGAGGCTGCCATGCATGCCGAGCATGCCAAGCCATTGCGGATCAGACGCGGGAAAAGAGCCAAGGCCCATTAATGTCGACGTAAGCGGAAAACCGGTTTGCCTTGCGAGTGCGCGCAACTGAGCTGACGCGCCGGCATTGATAACACCGCCGCCGGTATAAAAAACCGGCCTGCGGGCATGACGCATTAATTCAACAGCGTGCTCAATGTCATTGTTTTTGATGTCGGGCACGACGATGCAATTTCGATTCTTTGCCTCAGCACGGGGCGTATAAGCAGCCTCTTCGAACTGCACGTCCTTCGGTATATCGACTAACACCGGACCGGGTCGTCCGCGGCGCGCAATATGAAATGCTTCATGGATAATGCCGGAAAGACTTTTCGCAGATTGCGCCAGGTAATTGTGCTTGGTGCATGAGCGCGTAATCCCCGTCGTATCGCATTCCTGAAAGGCGTCAGTCCCGATAAAAGGGCGCGCTACCTGACCTGAGATACAGATTATTGGAATAGAATCGAGAAGCGCGTCAGCAAGACCGGTCACCGCATTCGTAGCGCCAGGACCCGATGTGACCAACGCCACGCCGACTTTCCCCGTCGAGCGCGCATAGCCCTCGGCCGCGTGAACCGCGCCTTGCTCATGACGCATCAAAATGTGTTGAATGGAGCTGCGATGGTGAAGCGCATCGTAAATCGGCAAGACCGCGCCGCCGGGATAGCCGAAAATAACGTCGACACCTTGTTCTTCCAAGGCATCGAGCACAAGCTCTGCCCCGGATTTTTGCGCCGTCGACGGGGCGGTGCTAACCGCCTCGTTCATTCCAGATGTCTTTAACGCTGTTGTCATTTTGGGCCTCGACGTCACCTTGTATTGTTGGCGCGTTTGGTTACGCGTCCTCTTTGGTATTCGCACCAGGTTTCAACCACGACATCATCTCGCGCAGCTCTTTGCCGGTTTTTTCAATTGGGTGATTGAGATCAGCTTCCAACATTTGATCGTAACGCGGCTTGCCCGCCTGATTTTCCAAAATCCAATCGCGCGCAAAATTCCCTGCCTGAATATCGGTCAGGACTTCGCGCATGCGCTCTTTGGTTTCCGCATTGATGATGCGCGGCCCTGACGTTAGGTCGCCATAGATCGCTGTTTCGGAAATAAACTCGTGCATTTTTGCAAGCCCTCCCTCGTAGAGGAGATCAACGATGAGCTTTAACTCGTGCAAACACTCATAATAGGCGACCTCTGGTTTGTAGCCGGCCTCGGTCAGCGTTTCGAAACCAGCGAGTACAAGCTCGGTCGCGCCGCCGCACAAAACGGCTTGTTCACCGAAGAGATCAGTTTCTGTTTCTTCCCGGAAGGTGGTTTCAATTGCGCCAGCCGCCGTGCCGCCAATCAAGCTTGCATAAGCGAGCGCTTTTTCTTTCGCTTTTCCCGTCGCATCCTGATGCACGGCGAAGAGACAGGGAACGCCCCGCCCGCGCTCATATTCGCGACGGACAAGATCACCAGGGCCTTTCGGCGCCACAAGCACGACATCAACATTTTCCGGCGGCTTGACGCGGCCATAAAGAACGGTAAATCCGTGAGCGAACAAAAGCGTATCGCCGTCTTTCAGCGCCGGCGCGATGTCTTCTTTAAAAATCTTTTCGTGGGACATGTCAGGCGTCAACATCGCAATCAGATTAGCGCCCGCAACCGCCTTGCGAATGCTCGCCACTTCGAGCCCATCTTCTGCCGCCCGTTTAGCGCCGGGCCCGCCTTCGCGCGCGCCGACAACGACATCGCAGCCGGAGTTTTTTAAATTAAGCGCGTGAGCGCGCCCCTGGCTGCCATAACCGATGACCGCAATGGGGCTGGATTTTACAACGCCCGGATTAGCATCATCTTCGGTGTAGAGTTTCATGGTCGTCATCCCTTTTATTCAAGAAATTGGTGGATCAATGGTGACAGCGCCGATCGACGCCGAGGAAACTAGTTTTGCGTATTTGTCGAAAGCGCCGCCCATGCGATTTGGCGCTTTCGGTTTGAACGTCGCGCGGCGCGCATCCCAATCGACATCAGCGTCG
>JAJFGC010000237.1 GCA_021776345.1 Hyphococcus sp.
CACAACATGATTTGTTACGGTTGATCCCAACCGGAATAACGGTTGACGACCCCGATAATCCAACGGTGAGACCATTCTCAGCAGAAAACTGGATTGTTCACCCAATACGAATTGGAAATGTTTCTAAGATCGAAGTTGCTGATGAGCAAGTCGAGCATGCCGGCAACCACCGGTTTCGATTCAGTAATCGTGGGTTAACGGTGTCGGTATTCAATCCCAGCCTTACTGATGAAGCGATAATCGACATTGATTGCGGAGACGACGCCAAGGTCGACCACAGACGAAAAGTGAAGGAAAAGAAATTACCGACGAACTCATTTATCAGTGTCACAATCTCTCCCAGCGTGGGCATAGAGGGAGACGCGGTTTGTAAGGTCGTGTCTAAAACGCCAATTACAGTGTCGGCAATTGCGATACAAATTATTCGGCAAAATCATCTGGATAAATACGGGGGAAATATCATCCACCAGGCTTCCGTGCCGTGGCCAGCCTACTCGGATTGATTGCGGCTAAACGAGACTTAGAAATCCTGTTGAAAATTCACTGCATCAGCTTATTTTGCAGGATTTGCGATATGTTCGAACATCCCTATTCTGTCACGCTTAATCCTAACGGAGGCGCGGGCCATGGATATCATGCAGTCGGTAAAGACAGTACTCAACAATTATGCAAATTTTGACGGCCGTTCCGGCCGCGCCGAGTTCTGGTGGTGGATGCTTGCTTATTTTATCGGGTCCATCGGCCTTAGCATTATCGCCAGCATGCTTGGTCTCGGCAACATTTTGGGGTTTCTTTATATGCTGGCGTTAATCGTCCCCAGCGTTGCGGTCAGTATCCGGCGTTTTCATGATATTGGGAAACCTGCTATCTGGGCGATCGCTATGATTATTCCGCTGGTAAATTTAATCATCGCTCTGATCTTCTTGACCAAACCATCCGACGGGCCGAACGATTATGGACCGGGTCCGCAAGCAGCGGCCGCTTAATCAATAATAGTCTGCAACCGGAATAAATTGGCGGCGGATCTCATCATAGACGCGCACGCCACCGGTTTTGATATGATACACCCATCCGTGCAGCCTCATCTCTCCGCGGGCAAGACGTTCGGCGACTGCCGGGTGGGTTTTCAAATGTTCCAGCTGTAAAATTACATTTTCATCAGTCAACATTTCCTGAAGTTCCGCAGGGCTTTTTCCTTCGCTGCGCGACTTCACATTCGCCACCGCCAGTCTCGTAAACTGAAGCCATTCGCGCACATGCGGCAGATTTTCGACACTCGATTCATCCAGCGCCGCGGCCATGGCGCCGCAGCCGGTGTGGCCACAGACAACAATATGCGGGACTTCCAGAACGGCGGCAGCAAACTCCACCGACGCGGTGACGCCGCCAGTATGGCCCGTGTAAGGGGGGACAATATTTCCGGCATTGCGGCAGACAAACAAATCGCCAGGATCACACTGGGTCAGCATGCCCGTTTCGATGCGCGAGTCTGAACAGGTGACGAAGAGCGCCTCCGGCGTCTGCCCCAGACTCAGTGCTTCGAACAGGGCTTTCTTCATCGGGAACACATCCCGTTGAAAGCGAAGTACACCATCGGAAAACTTAGGCATTCAAGTCTCGCTACATTGCAACGCTACGCGGTAAGTTTCGCTGACGCTGTCGCTTGATTCTGCGCTTCTGCCACGCCGGCCGTTGAGGCGTCAACCGGCTCAATCCACCCGGCATATCGTAGCACCTCCCCCGCCAGAGGAAAGCGCACACTAACATCAAAATGATATTTATCATCCTTGACCCGCTCAAGACCAACGGCCTCCGGGCACAATATTTTTGGCAATGTGACGCCCCACAAAGACACGCTCTGCGGAAGCATATCAACGCCGTCCTTGTGGGGAATAAGTTCCAGCCGAAACAAAAACGGCCCGAATTTTTCAGCTAACCGAACAGCGCCCGCCAACCGGTCGATCAGCATATCCGTCCGAAAAGCCTCGCCATTAAACACCCGCGTCCAGCGTTCGCCATTTTCAATTGGTTCAAAAGTCGTCACGACGGGCACATCCCGGCCGGTCTCGGGAAGCTGTGTTAGTTTGCAGATAAGTTGCGCCAGAAAAGACTCGCCGCGCACAATATCCGCACGGCCCTCAGCACGTCCGGCGCCCGCGTGCATCGCTTTGATCTTTTCGGGCAGTTCATCAAAACGCGAGCCCAGAAGTGTTTGATAAAGCGTCCGCGTCATAAAAAATCCTAAAAAACAGACTTGATGGCGTCAACTGAAAAGGCGCCGTCTATCCGCCGATCGATCCGTTTTACCAGCACATCGATCAGATCAAAAATAAGGTCGAACTCTTTAAGAACTTTCTCGGTTCGCTCCGGTCCCTGAAGCGGTTTAAACATCGAGCCAATGTTAAGCTTGTCGCCCGTCTCAAGCGCCACATATAATTTTCCGCCCGTAAAAGCTGCGCGCAATTTGGCACCGTCAAACAGCCTGTCAAGTTCTTCAAAGCGTTCCAGCACCAAAGGATCAAGCAGCTCGCGGGCCTCCACCTGATCCGTCGACCAGGCCTCAAATATTTTCTCGAATTTCGGCGACGCAATACCGACGCGCTGGAAATTGCTCCCGGGCTTCATTAATCCATTGAAAACGCCTGCATCACGCTTAACCACGGTCTCGCCAAGAAATTTCTTGTGGTAATCAAGAACCAACAATTGACCGTGAAACACAGATACCGTGCGTTTTTTCTTGCCGGATGTTTGTTTTTTTAAATGGGCTTCACAAAACGAAAATTGTGACCCGCTATGCGCCCCATTGATTTCGTCTTCCCAATCTTCTTTGTTGTGGTTCGGCAGAAGGTCGAGCCGGCGAAACGTCTCAAAATAATCAGGCCGGGATAAATCGCGGCGATAAGCAAAATTGAAATGCCGGCAAATGCGCTCGAATAGCCCGTGGGTGAGCGTATTGCGGACTTTGGCGACGAAAGCATAGCCAATCGAGCCGCCGATGACACTGACAGCAAACGCCGCATGAAATCGAACTTCTTGCCATGGCAGAAAAAACAAAACGATAAGCGCGAGCAAACCGGTTGCGGCTATTGCAGTGCAAAACCGTTTCACGGCTTGTTGCCGAGCGCCTTCTTTTGCATCGAGATAGGGGGCGATATCGCTTTGATAATAGCCGGAGAACCCGTCAAAAACTGGTCTGGAGGATGGCAATGCGATCATCATTGGCGCCTCGTTAATCACCTGGCGAACAATACTACCGAAGCGTTAATTGTCCATTTTCTTGACGAAAAACACTGTCGGACGAGCCCATAATGACGCCGCATCCTAAACGACGAATTAACCATATTTGTTGATCTTGCTGTGTTCATAGTTCGATAGAATGCGCGAAATGAGTCTGAAAACGATCTTGCGGCGGGTGCCAATAACTGCGACGCCAAATGCGACGCCGGACATTGTCGTTGACCGTCAATTACGCGAACTACAACAACAATTGCCGCGCGTTATGATCGGTATCGGGCTTTGTTCGCTTCTAATCGGTTTTCACTTTTCTAAATACGCATTGTCTACGGTTGTTATTGGCAATTCCGTTTTTTTTCTTTTTCTGGCAGTGCGTTTACCGACATGGTTTCAGATGGACATCGACGCAATGTCCGCTTTGCAAAAGCGCCAGCGTGTAAATACGGTAACGCCCGTAATCATTGGGCTCGGCATCGCCTGTTCAATATTCGCAATTCATCTTTCACGATATGCAGACTTTGGAGGCTATGTCCTCCTGGCGCTTTGGTGTGCGTTTTGTGGTATTGGCAGCGCGTTTTCTCTTGCTGCCGTACCGCGTGCGGCATTGGCGTCGATGATGTTGTGCCTCGTCCCCTTCAGCACCATGATCCTCTTTTCGAACAACAGTGATCTGATGTTGCTTGGCGGCATACTGTTGTGTGCAGCTGTTGTTGGCTGGCTGCAGCAATCGCGCTATGGAGCGCTAATTTCCGAAATGAGTCTCAGCGAACAACAGACACGGCATCTGGCTGACGAGGCTGCAAATAATCTGCGTACGTTTATTGAATCTGCATCCGACTGGGCATGGGAACGAGATGCCGAAGGCAAGCTGATATATATCTCTCAAAACTTCGAGCGCATTACCGGCAGAAAAATGAGTGAAGTGCTTGGCCGAGGGTCCGCTGCGGTTATTCAACCGCATGAGCAAATCGACGACAGCACCGTCAGGATCGCCGAAGCCGTGCAGAACAGAATGCCGATAACCGATTTTCGGTACTCGATGAAACGCGCCGACGGCTTAATTCTTCACTTATCAACATCGGGGCAGCCAAAATTTGACGCGACCGGTAAGTTCACTGGCTATGTCGGTTGGACGCGGGATATCTCGGCTGAAGTTGAGGCTGAGCAACGGTTGCGCAAAAGCGAAGAACGCTACCGTGACTTTGCAGAAAGCGCCGGCGACTGGGCATGGGAAACCGATGGAGCTCTTCGGTATACATATGTCTCGGAACGAGCGACCAAGATTACCGGCGTCGATCATCGAAAAATAATTGGGGCCAAATTTTCCCTCAGCGGGTATGGCGTAAACGCTGAAGATTGGGCGCCGCTAATAGAACAGATCAAGACCCATCAGCCCTTTTTTGACTTTATTCATTGCATTAAACGCGATGACGGGTCGCCCGTTTGGATATCACGCAGCGCGAAACCTGTCTTTGATGAGCGCGGCGCCTTTCAAGGATATCGCGGTGTTGCCCGGGAGGTAACGGTTCGCGTCCGTGCTCGCCAGGAGGCGGCCGATGCCCAAAAAAAGCTGGAAGAAAACAACGCTCATCTTGAAGATATTGTTCGCGAGCGCACCACAGATATAGAGCGCAAATCCCAGCTCTTAGCAGAAGTCATGGAATCGATGGCGCAAGGCGTAGTCGTACTCGACCACGAATTCAATATCATTGATCTGAATGAAAAGGCATGGGCCGACTCCGGCCTGCCAAAAGAATTATGGGCGATTGGCGCCAATATCAGACCGGTTTTGAGCATTGGTATTCGCCATGGGCTTTACGAATACGCCTCATGCGAGGAATATTTTGACGTATGCGCCGAGGCTATTGCGACAAGCGGTCGCTTCCAAGCTATTCGCCGCCAAAAAGATGGGGAAATCATCGAGGAAAATATCCGCGCCCGCCCAAGCGGCGGGTATGTGGTTACCTATAACGATATCACTGTTACGCAAAAACGTGAAGATGATTTGCGTGAGCTCTCGAACGAACTATTGCAATCGCGAGACGCTGCAGAGGCGGCAAACCGCGCCAAGTCCGAATTCCTCGCCAATATGAGTCATGAAATCCGCACGCCAATGAACGGTGTTGTTGGCATGGCCTCTCTCCTTCTTGATACGAACCTAACGGATAAACAGTCCGATATGGCCAGAGTGATTGTCAGCTCCGGCGATGCATTGCTGAAAATCATCAACGATATTCTAGACTTTTCACGTTTGGAGGCGGGAAAATTCAGGCTTGTCAACGAACCTTTTGACTTGCGCAGCTCCATTGATGACGTCGCAAGTCTTCTCGCGCTTCGCGTGGAAGAAAAAGACCTTGAGATGATGGTTCGTTACCAGCCTGACCTTGGCGGCAATTTTGTCGGCGATCCGGGGCGGGTTCGACAGATCGTTACAAATCTCGTTGGCAATGCCGTCAAATTCACAGATGAAGGACATGTTTTGCTGGAAGTTTCCGGCAAACGCCGCGGCGAGCTCGCGGACGTGGTCATATCCGTTACCGACACCGGCTGCGGCATTCCACGCGATCAACATCGCTCGGTGTTTGAAGAATTTGAGCAAGTCGACGGTTCTGCCGTCCGTCGCCATGACGGCACCGGCCTTGGCCTTGCGATCAGCCGCAAAATGATCAACGCGATGGGCGGCGAGATATCGCTCGAAAGCGCGGTTGGCGTTGGTTCTACTTTTACGGTGCGTCTGTCGCTTGCGATCGATGAAGGCGCGGATGAAAACCTGCCGATGCCGTCCGCCGAGCTCAAAGATTTTCGAGCGTTGATTGTCGATGATAATGAAGTCAACCGAACAATCTTAACCGAGCAACTTGCTTCCTGGGGATTGAAGTCCGACGCTTTCGCCCATGCAAACGATGCTCTTGAGGCGATGACGGCGGCAGCGAAGAAAGATGCCTACAACATTGCGATCCTCGATTACCAAATGCCGGAAGTAAATGGAATTGAGCTTGCCACTCAAATAAAAGCAAATTCGCTGATCGCCACAACTCCGCTGATTCTACTTACATCGGCAGGACGCAAAGGCGATCCAAAAGGCCTGGCCGGCGATATTTTCTCTGCCTATCTTGTGAAGCCGGCACGCTCATCTTTGTTGCTGAATTCGATCCTGATGGCGCTGAACGAAGGCTCCGTTGATGAGTTGCGCATGACTACGGCTGTTATGTCTGAGGCCGAGACAGACGAAAAAAGGCAGGAAGAATCTGCGGCGGATGGTAGCCATAACAGCGGCCTCAATGTGCTGGTTGCAGAAGATAACGCTGTCAATCAACTGGTGATCAAGGCGATGCTGGAAAAACTGGGTTGCCGGGTGACCCTCGCGAACAATGGCAAGGTTGCGGTAAAAGCCCATGAGGAAGGCGGCTTTGACATCATTTTGATGGATGTCTCGATGCCAGAGATGGATGGCGGCCAGGCCACAAATATTATCCGGGCCGCTGAAGGAATTACTGGTGACCATACCCCAATTATTGGCGTGACGGCGCATGCCATGCGTGAAGACCGCAAACGCTGCCTCGACGCTGGCATGGATGACTATCTTCCTAAGCCGGTCAAGCAAGACGCATTGGAACTTGTCTTGAAAAAATGGACATCGCTAGAAAAAGACCAAAAGGCGACGGCTTAATTTATTCCGCAACCTGCGGCGTTAACCCGCTAACAGGCGCCAGAACATCAGCTTCAACGCCAGATTGTCGTCGCCAGAGCGAAGCATAAAGTCCATCCAGCACAATAAGATCGCCATGAGTACCGCGCTCAATGATCTCGCCGTCCTCCAGCACCACAATGACATCCGCCGCCGCAATCGTCGAAAGCCGATGCGCCACCGCTAGCGTCGTTCGCCCGCGAGACGCTTCTTTAAGCGCAATCTGGACATCTTCTTCCGTTGTCGAATCAAGTGAAGATGTCGCTTCGTCGAGAATTAGAATGGGCGGATTGCGCAAGATGGCGCGGGCAACGCCAACGCGCTGTTTTTCGCCGCCGGAGAGTTTTAGACCTCGCTCACCCACTCGGGTTTCAAGTCCTTGCGGCAGGCTGTCGATAAAGACGCCAAGCTGCGCGCGGTTTGCCGCTTCCATGATTTCATCATCGGTTGCATCGGGCTGCGCATAAGCAAGATTAAAGCGCAATGTGTCGTTGAAGAGAACAACTTCCTGTGGCACGAGCCCTAGCGCCGAACGCAACGAATTTTGCGTCACAGAAGCGATGTCCTGTCCGTCAATCTTAATGCTCCCGTTAGCGGGATCATAAAACCGGAACAAGAGCTTGAGGATTGTTGATTTACCCGCGCCAGACGGACCCACGATGCCAATGAACGACCCGCCGGGCGCCGTAAACGACACATCTTTCAGGCCCGACGCCCTGCCCTCATGGGAGAAGCCAACATTCTCGAACTGGATTTCGCCAGTTTTGCGCGCGAAATCCGGCGCATTAGGCGCATCTTGAACGGCGGACTTCATGTCCATCAGATTGAACAGTTTTTCAATATCGACGGTGCCTTGTTTAATCTCCCTCCAGGCCCAGCCGAGAATATTGAGCGGTCGGTAAATATTGATCAGCATCAGAATAATTGCCGTGACGTCGCCAGCCTGCATTGTCCCATTAACTGCCCCATACCCCGCCATGATCGCAACCACCAGCAATCCGGCCGTCATGATCAACTCCTGGCCCGCATTCAAGACAGACAGTGACTGCATGATCTTGATGTAATGATCGTTATACTCTCGTGTCGCACCATCGTATCGCGCGGCTTCCCGATTTTCCGCGGCGAAAGATTTTACGGTTTCGAAATTGGCGAGCGTGTCCATCGCAATGCCGCGCAGTTTCGTGTCAGCCTCATTGAAGGCCCGTCGTTGTCGGTTGCGCCATTCAGTCACAATGATTGTCCAGGCCGTATAAACCGCAACGGTAACAATCGCAGCCAAGGAAAACTGAATACCATAGAGCGCCGCGAGAACGACGGCTGCAAAGGCAAGCTCAATAATCGTCGGCCCAATGTTAAAGGCGAGAAATCGCAGGAGATATTCCATGGCCTGAGCGCCGCGCTCGATAACACGGTTCAAGGCGCCGGACCGCCGGGTCAGGTGAAACTGGAGATCAAGATTTTGCGCATGGGCGAAGGCGTCAACGGAAATGATGCGCTGCGCGTCTTGCGTCACTGGGGTGAAAAATGCATCGCGAATAGCGGGCAATGCATTCGACAAAAATCGCGCGCCCGCGAACAATCCAAAGAATACGACAAACGAAAGTCCAGCCGCCGCAACGACCTCGCCGGTTACCGGCTCGCCTGTTGTCAGTTTGTTGATCCCGTTGCCCATAAAGACCGGCGCAATAACAGACAGGCCCTTTGCGGCAACCGTGAGTACGAAGGCCAGCCCGATGCGAAAACGCCACTTCCTCATCGCCGGTCGGAAGAGCACAGCAAACATGCGGGCGATGGACCGTCCAAATGGCTCAGCCTCGCCTTGTGTTTCGAGTATGTCCGCAGAATCCGGTCGCATTGCCCGAAGATGGGGCGGCGCGGCAGAAATTACCAGACCCTTAAACGCCTCCGGTTAACGCTAATTCGAAATTAACCTGAATAACCCAAGATAAGGTCATGGCAGATCTTTCACACACTGGTTTCGGTCGCGCTCGAAACGGCAAGCAAGCCTGCGAGGCTGAAATTGATGCTGAACGCGATGCCATTAATCGTCGTCTGGCGGCTATTACACAGAGCCGGGCGCCAGCATCCACTGGCGATCTGCCAGGCGAGAATAATACGCGTCGCCGCAGCCCTCGCAAAAACGTCGTGAAACTCGCACGGATTTATCTGAACAAAATCGATTTCATCCGCTGCGTGGTCATTAATCTGAGCGCCGATGGCGCCCGTATTCAACTTGAAGATGACCACGATGTGCCGCAATTTTTCGAACTACGCTTTGAAGAAAGCGGCATTCAGAAAAAGGCGAAAATTGCCTGGCGCCACAAAAATGAATTCGGCCTTTCTTTCCTTCGCAAGGACAAGAAAGAAGAAAAAGCCGACAACGGTATTCATTACCGGACGACAGACTACCTCGGCTGAGTTAGTCGCGCCCGTGATGACGGTTTATGGTTTCATCATCTAAGCGAAGAAACCGCGCTGCATTATTGTAAAAAATATCCCGCTTCTGCGCTTTCGTCAGATCCGCCGTTTCCACAGCTTCAATCGATGCCTCAATAATGCCTGGCCAGACCATTTGATCTGAGCCGTACATCACCCGCTTGCCCATACCGGCGCGCACCAACCGCTGCAAAAAGTCGTGAAACTCGTCACGCGGCATGGTTACCGGCAACACACCAATTTCGACATAGAGCTGCGGGTATTGGCGCATCATTGCGATCGTGCGATCAACATGTGGATAACCAGCATGCATCATGTAGACGCGCAAATTTGGGTGGGCGACGAGCACTTCTTCCAGATAAAACGGATCACCCAGCGAGATGCGCGCAGCGCCGCCGAATAAATAGGCCGATCCCGGCGGCATCGTCCCCATATGGATACCAACAGGAATATCGTGTTCTTCCGCCATCGCCCAATAGGCCCCGAACTCGGGCGCATTAGGAGCAAACCCTGCATATTGATTTGTTACCTCGCCGAGCACGGCGATATCGCCGGACTTAAACAACGTGGCAATGTCTTCCGGCGTCACGTCAGATTCACGGCCAAGGGTAAACTGATGAGAAGGTATTATACGATCCGGTGATGCCGACCGCCATTTTTCCAGCGTATCGGGGAGCGAACTGACAACACCGATGATATTGCGCCGCTCCATAATCTCGAGGGTTTCTGCCATCAGCGCCTCATCTGACGTCGATTTCATAGCCCAGCGCTCACATTCCGGATTCAAATTGCGTCGCATCCATTCTTCAGGCCAGGTAACGCCCTGCCCCGGATCAAAGGGCTCAAATTCATTATGAGGCGTACAGAATTTTTGACCCGGCGGGCCGTATTCCGCAACCGATTGTGCATGCAAATGCATATCTATAATCGGCAGCGGTGTTTTCGCCGCCGCGCCGATGGTTCCCAGCGCCATTGCTCCAAAAATAAGTAAACTACGCATCGTTGTCTCCCCTTCGTTGCGTCAGTCGATGTTCGTTATATCAGCCGGGACTCGTTACAGCGTACCCCGGATCAGCTTCATCACGCCTGAAAAATCGAGGTCATCTTTGCCCGCGGACTCCATCAGCGCAAAAAGCGCTTCAGCCTGTGCGCCGAGCGGCGTCGCCGCCTTCGCCTGATGCGCCGCTTCCTGCGCCAGACGCATATCTTTCAGCATCATCGCCGCAGCAAATCCGGGCTTATAGTCATTGTTCGACGGCGCAGTCGGCACAGGTCCGGCCGCCGGGCAGTAACTCGTCATTGACCAGGACTGGCCAGAGGCAGTCGAAGAGATGTCAAAAAACGTCTGTGCATCAAGGCCAAGCTTTTCGGCGAGGTTGAATGCTTCGCAAGTGCCGATCATGGTTATGCCGAGCAGCATGTTGTTTGCAATCTTCGCAACCTGACCATTGCCTGCATCGCCCGCATGGAAAATATTCTTGCCCATCGCTTCGAGGATTGGCCTGGCAGCCTCAAATGATTGCTTCTCGCCGCCAACCATAAAGGTGAGCGACCCTGCCGTCGCAGCCGCAACGCCGCCAGAGACCGGCGCATCAACCATGGCGAAACCTTTATCGGTTGCCGCTGTAATTACGGCGCGGGCTGAATCAACATCAACCGTTGATGAGTCGATAAAAAGCGCGCCCTCTTTCGCATTGGCAATGACGCCATAGTCTTCGGTGTAAACCGACCGCACATGCGCGCCGGCAGGCAACATCGTTACGACGACATCGGCGTCTTTTACCGCAGCCGCGACTGTCTCGCCCCGCTGACATCCAGCTTCCACCGCCCGGTCAACCGCGCCTATCGACAAGTCCGTCGCCGTTACGTCATGGCCCGCTTTCACCAAATTCGCGGCCATGGGGCCGCCCATATTGCCGAGGCCGATAAACCCGATTTTTGTCATTCTTTTCTCTCCAGAATTTAGCGTGGGTCTACCACGGCAATTCACTGCCCGCATAGTCAAGATAAAGCGGGTCGGCTGTTGGTTTCATCTCTTCGATCCGCTGGCGCAATCCGGCGACGCTTTCCTGCGGCGTAGTCGGAGCGCTGGTCCCGCCCATATCGGTGCTGACCCAGCCCGGATGAAATGGCGCAACCGCAACACCGTCGATAACGAGACCGGCGCCGTAGGATTTCACCGCCATGTTGAGCGCTGCCTTCGAGGTGGAGTAAGCGGAGGCAAAACCACCCGCCTGCCCGATCGACCCAAGATTGGATGAGATCGCGGCGAATTTTCCCTGCGCTTTTTTCAGATGCGGTGCGAACGCTTCCAGTGTCGCGACGACGCCAAGCGTGTTCGTCGCCAAAAGCGCCGTGAACGCGTCATAATCAATATCGCCAAAATCACCGACATCCTGGCCGCCGGCGCCGGCATTGGCGACGACCACGTCAAGCGGCTCATCGATGGCAGTCCCCAGTTTTTTAACGGCAGCAAAGTCAGAGACGTCCAGTTGGTGAACAGTGATGGCGCCGCTGACAGCTTTCAACTCTGTAGCTGCCGTAGGCTGGCGGCAACAGGCATGAACTTTCCATCCGTCTTTTGCGTATTGGCGGACAAACTCCAGGCCTATGCCGCGGTTAGCGCCTGTGATCAGGACGATTGGCATTAATGCAACTCCAGTTCCTGATCCCCAAGATCTTCAAAGTAATGCGCGATATCAGCGTCATTGACTTCGCCAAGGCTTGCCGGCTTCCATTTCGGATCGCGATCCTTGTCGAGAATTTGCGCGCGCACGCCCTCGAAGAAATCATGGCCCGCCATCACGCGGCGGACAATTCGAAATTCCATTTTCATATTATCGTTGAAGTCGAGCGCATGTCCCCGTTTCATCTGCTCGAACGTAATGCGCATTGACGTCGGCGACATCCGCGACAGCGTCTTGTAGGTGTCTGAAGCAAAATCGGTGTTATCGGCTTTCATTGCCTTCATTAAGTCGTCAAGGCTTTCGCGGCCTTCGAAGATGCGCGCAATATCTTTGCGGATATCGTTGACGCCAGCAGAGCCCGGATCGCCCGCATGAACGTCCAGCACTTCTTCGATGTCGGCATGCGCATGCGCGCTCAATGGCGTCGCTAGCAATGCTTCTTCCAGATGAGCCTGTTTGTCACTAGGCGTGTAGTGAGTGGCGATGCCTGAAGCCATACAGTCCGCCGCCTTCGCCCGGGCGCCGGTCAGCGCATAATAGAGCCCCAGCCCGTCATGCAGGCGCGGCATGAAATGGCCGCCGCCGACATCGGGGAAAAGGCCAATCCCGGTTTCCGGCATTGCAAACAGCGTGCGGTCGCCAGCGACGCGAAAATCTCCGTGGACGGAGATACCAACACCGCCGCCCATGGTGATGCCGTCAATCATCGCCACATAAGGCTTTGGAAACTGATAGATCAGCGCATTGTTGGTGTATTCGTCGCGAAAAAACTCAGATGCATGGGCCGGGTCTTTCTTCGCTTCGTCATGCAGCCAGCGGATGTCTCCCCCGGCGCAGAAGGCTTTCTCGCCAGCGCCTTTTACCAAAACCGCGCGCACCGCATTGAGCGCCGCCCAATTTTCGAGCTGCGCGTACATGGCTTTGACCATATCCCAGTTAAGGGCGTTGAGCGCTTTTTCATTGTTCAGGGTGATGACACCCCAGTCGCCGGTGCGGGAGAAAAGGATCTGGTCAGTCAACGGACTTAAACTCCTTCAACAATAAGAATTTCACCAATCGAGTTTGCCCGGCGAATTTTTGCCGCCGCCTGATATTCTGGTGAATTGTAACAGGCGACCGCATGCGCGTAGCTTTCGAATTCAATGACGACATTTCGGTCGCGGGACTCGCCCTCAACACCGTCATGCTTGCCGCCGCGAACAATAAATTTCGCTCCATATTTCTCATAGGCAGGCTGAGCCGCCTTCAAGTAGCCCGGATAATTTTCTTCGTCGGTAACCGTCACACGGCCAATCCAATAGCCTTTGGGCGTCTTGTCTTCATTCGTCATTTTTTGGTTTCCCGCCAATAAGGCCCGTCAAATACAAAACACCAACTATCAGTAATAACACCCCCCCATATAGAAAGCCGATAAGCTGCGGAATCTCGCCAGAATTTATATACTGCAAAACCTTCGAAACGGCGGACAGTGGGGTGGGCCCATAAAAATCTCTTTCAATTTCTCCAGCCAATGTAACGAAAGCACCTATATAGGAATACGCAATCAATCCCGCGCCGGAAAGAAATGCGATTATCGATACAAAAATTCTCATTTACTTACTTGCATCGCCACCCATCCTCTACGCGCCTTCTACGATCAGTATTTCACCATCGGAACAGGACTGCCTGATTTTCGCCGCCGCCTGATATTCGGGCGAGTTGTAACAAGCAAGCGCACGCTCGTAGGTTTCAAATTCGAGGACAACGTTGCGCGCCCGGGCATTGCCTTCCACCCCTTCAAATCGACCGCCGCGAGCCAATGGCTTGGCGCCAAACTCTTTGAACGGCGCTTTCGTCGCCGTCACATAATCTTTGTAGCGCTCAGGCTCTTTCACATCTACATGAGCAATCCAGTATCCCTTGGCCATTGCTTTCTCCTAAGCTTGATACTCTTTCAGTAAATCCCGCTGCAGCTTCATGCACGTTTTAACTTTCGGCGCAGCGAAAAAGCATAAAATGCTGGAATGAGGGCGATCAACAAACCAATGCCAAGGCCCTTGAAAAGAAATTTATCAGTTTGTGACGTATCAATATCATGGCGATGATTCCAAAACTCGACGATCTTCCCATCTTTAATTCTGAATACATTGATGATGTAGAAGTCTGTTTTCCGTAATGCGAGTTTGCCAAAAAGCGTCTCCGGCTCAAAAGTCGCATGCCACCGCGTCGCTACCAAATCTCCTTCCGCGATCTGATAATCAATCGAACCAGAAAGCTCTCCGTTGTTCCAGAAAAAATCGGCGATTTCTTTTTGCCGAATCGCTGGCTCTACGGAATTTTTTCGTTCGCCAATATCGTGGGCTGTAAACACATCTGCGACGTAAAGAGCGTATTTGTCTGTGTTACTGCTGAACCACAAATCCTGATAGAAATTTCGCGCGATTTCTTTGTTGCGCTCGTGAACAGCTTGGCTACTAGTTTGAGCAGAGGCGGCGCCTGTTGCCACAATAAAAAACAAAATTATAAACGAAAAATAACGCATCGTGTCTCCCCTGTGTTATTTATGCCTGATACTCTTTCAATAAGTCCCGCGCGACAATCACCCGCATGATTTCGTTGGCGCCTTCTAAAATTTGGTGGACGCGAACGTCCCGGAGCATGCGCTCCAAGGGGTAATCCTTTAAGTAGCCATAGCCGCCATGGATTTGCAGCGCGTCGTTCACGACTTTAAAACCTGTATCGGTGACGAAGCGTTTCGCCATGGCGCAATGGCGTGTTGCATCCGGTGTTTTGTTATCAAGCTTCCACGCCGCCTGGTAAAGCATGACGCGAGCAGCCTCCTGTTCGGTCGCCATGTCGGCAAGTTTGAACTGCATCGCCTGCTGCTGGTTCAACCGCTTACCGAAAGCCTGGCGCTCATTTGCATAATCAAGCGCTGCTTTCAAAGCGGCGTTTGCCGTACCCAGAGAACAAGCCGCAATATTTAGCCGCCCGCCGTCGAGGCCCATCATCGCAAATTTAAAACCGTCGCCCTCTTCGCCGACGCGGTTCGCAACCGGAATGCGGCAGTCTTCAAAATTGACAATCGCTGTCGGCTGCGAATTCCATCCCATTTTTCGCTCTAGCGCGCCGAAGGAAAGCCCCGGCGTTCCCTTCTCAACCAGCACCGTTGAAATGCCTTTGGGTCCTTCGCCGCCGGTGCGCACCATCACCACATAAAGATCGGACGTGCCGGCGCCGGAGATAAACGCTTTCGATCCGTTGAGGACGTAATCGTCGCCATCACGCACCGCTTTGGTTTTTAGCGCCGCCGCATCCGAACCCGAGCCGGGCTCGGTCAGACAATAGCTTGCGATCATGTCCATCGACGCCAGTTGCGGGCAATATTGTTGACGCAACTCTTCCGCGCCGAAGCGGTCGATCATCCAGCAACACATATTGTGAATAGAGATATAGGCCGCAGTCGAGGTGCACCCCTCTGACAAGGCTTCAAAGATCAGCGCCGCATCAAGACGACCGAGTCCCGACCCGCCAACATCGTCGCGTGAGTAAATCCCGGCGAGACCAAGGTCGGCAGACTTCTTGATAACGTCGACAGGGAAGTGATGTTTTTCATCCCATTCCGACGCGTGCGGCGCCAACTCATCCGCCGCAAACCGCCGCGCCATTTCCTGAATGGCTTCCTGTTCGTCTGAAAGCGCAAAATCCATTTCCTGCCTCAATATCGTAAGTTGAAAGACTTATTGGAGCACTTCCTCCAACGTCCGCGTCAGGCGGTCAATATCCGTCGGCGAATTATAATAATGCGGCGATATTCTGATCGCCCAGCCGCCCGCAGTGAGATTTTCGTCCATCGGCGCCCAGTCTGCTGGAATGATGCTCGTATTGACCCCATGGGCAGAAATCCCGCGATGCAGGGCCTCGCCATCCTTGGCCGCCGCATGTAACGGTATGATCGGGCCCAGCGGGTTGCCCCGGTCAATAATGCGCCAACCATCAATCTCCTCGATTCGTGCTCGAATCTCGGCGTTGAGGTCGGATAACCGCGTCTCGATCTTATCAAGGCCGATCTCAAGCGCATATCGCGCCGCCTCGCCAAAACCCAAAAGCACGGCGTATGAAAACTCCCAATCCTCAAAACGCTGTGCTGTCTTTGCCGGGCGATAATTTTTCTCGTCCAAAAGCTTTGCGCCCCGCAAATCCGGAAACAACGGTTCAAGCCCCTTCTTCAGAACCCGGTCAGAGACATAAAGCAGCCCCGCACCGCGAGGCCCGCGCAGAAACTTTCGCGACGTTGCGGAGAAAAAATCACAGCCGATAGCGTTCACGTCGATGGGCATCTGACCAAACGACTGACACCCATCGACAAGAAAGAGGGTGTCATATTTACGGCAGACATCGCCGATCGCCGCGACATCTTCGATAAAACCGCTCGACGTATTCATGTGGACGGCCGCGACCAGTTTCGGACGCTTGTCCTTGATCAGCTTTTCAAGCGCACCGAGATCCACGCCAGCTGACTCAGTAATTGGCGCCCGAATGATTTCGACGCCAAAGCGCTTTGCCAATGATAAAAGCTGAATCTGGTTTGAGGCGTACTCGCTCCACGCCGCGATCACAACATCGCCGCGCTC
>JAJFGC010000238.1 GCA_021776345.1 Hyphococcus sp.
CTATCGGCGTTGCCTTGGGCAATTTTGCGCTCGGCATAAGTATTGGCGTCGTGCTGGGCGTCGCGCTCAACCAGTCATTCAACAAAGAAAAACAATCGGAACAAGATCCGGACAAAGAGTAATTATGCTATTCACAACCAAATCCGCCGCCGAAAAACGCACCGAATTCCGCAAAGGGCTCGCCTCCGGCAAGCTCTTGCAGTTTCCGGGCGCATTTAATCCTCTCTGCGCGCAAATGATCGAGCAGAAGGGATTTGACGGCGTCTATATCTCCGGCGCCGTGATGGCGGCTGACTTATGTCTTCCAGATATTGGCATTGCGACGATGACGGAATTTGTCGAACGTGGCCGACAGATTGCGCGCGTCACTGACCTGCCGGCTTTCATTGACATCGACACTGGTTTTGGCGAACCAATGGCGGCGGCGCGCACCATTATGATGATGGAAGACGCGGGGCTTTCTGGATGTCATATTGAAGATCAAGTGATGCCCAAACGATGCGGCCATCTCGATGGCAAAGAAATCGTTCCGACGGACATCATGATCCAGCGCGTTCGCGCCGCGGCGGACGCCAAACGCGATCCAAACTTTGTGTTGATTGCACGCTCGGATGCGCGCGCGGTTGAGGGGCTTGACGCATCGATCGACCGAATGAAGGCGTATGTTGACGCCGGCGCTGATATGATCTTCCCCGAAGCGATGAAGTCTGAACAGGAATTCGAGGCGGTGCGTAAAGCGCTCGATGTGCCGATCCTGGCGAACATGACCGAGTTCGGAAAAAGTCGTCTACTGAATAAAAAAGAACTCGAAGATCTTGGCTTTAATGTTGTGATTTATCCGGTGACGACATTGCGGCTCGCCATGGGCGCTTGCGACGTTGGCCTCGACAAAATTCTGGAAGACGGCGACCAGAACGGCATCCTCGATATGATGCAGCACCGCCGCGATCTCTACGATCTTTTGCGTTACCACGACTACAATAAGTTCGATGAGTCGATTTACAATTTCCAGATCGGCGATACGCCGCTGGAGTGAACGGGCGCGGCTTTTTACGGGCCGTGGAGCGAATAGCGAACTGCTCTCCCATAAAACGTATAAGCTCTTGTATTTGTTACATTAAATGACGGCAGTGCAGGTCTTCCTTTCCGGCCGGTAATGTAGCATAACCCGCCCGGATATGTCTTTTGCTGCACTGCCAGATATTCCCTATTACGCCGTCATCTTCGCCGCGCGCCGGACCGAAGGCGACAAAGGCTACGCTGACATGGCGGACCAGATGGAGGAATTGGCGGCGACGATGCCGGGGTATCTCGGATTCGAATCGGCGCGCAGTGCAAATGGATTTGGGTTGGCTATTTCTTATTGGGAGTCAGAACAGGCGATCGCCAACTGGAAACACCAGGCCGATCATCAACAAGCGCGCGAAATCGGACGAGCGCAATGGTACGAACATTACACAGTGCGCGTCGCGAAGGTTGAGCGAAGCTACTCAATGAAAACAAACGATCAAGGTTAGGGAAAAGATTATGGCGGATGCAGATATTAATTACGGTCTTGCTGGTGTTGTGACGGATGATACGGCCGTTTCAAAAGTGATGCCTGAGACAAACTCTTTAACCTATCGCGGTTACGCGGTGCAGGATCTGGCGACCCAATGCCGATTTGAAGAGACCGCCTATCTTATCTGGAATGGCGAGCTGCCGACAAAGGCGCAGCTGAGTGATTTTAACGCCGCTGAAAAAGCGCAACGGGGCCTCACTAATGATTTGCTCGCCGTTATGCGCAAATTCCCGAAGGGCGCCCACCCGATGGCGACGCTGCGCACTGCGGTGAGTTTCCTTGGTCTTGAAGACAATGAGATTGACGATCATGCAACTGACCAGCTCTATGAGCGATCAATCAGCATGTATGCGAAAATTCCACAGATTGTGGCGACCGATTTCCGGTTGCGGAATGGCAAAGAGCCTATTGCCCCTGACAACAGCCTTGGGTTTTCTGAAAACTTCTTTCATATGTGTTTCGGAGAAGTCCCGCCGGCGGAAACGGTCAAATGTTTCGATACCTCCATGACCCTCTATGCGGAACATTCCTTTAATGCATCCACCTTTACCGCGCGCGTTATAGCCAGCTCGCTTTCCGGTATCTATTCCGCTGTAACCGGCGCAATTGGGTCCCTCAAAGGCCCGCTCCATGGCGGCGCTAACGAAGCCGTGATGTATATGTTGAAGGAAGTTGGCACGGCGGATAACGCGAAAGACTGGATGCTGGATGCGTTGGCGACAAAGAAAAAAATAATGGGCTTTGGTCACCGGGTTTATCGATCAGGCGACAGCCGCGTGCCGACCATGACCAGCGCCTATAAAGATATGGTCGACATTATTGGAACTGATGAAGCCAAGATGTATTGGGAGATGTCGAAGACGTTGGATGAGACCATGGTGGCGGAAAAAGGCATCTATCCAAATCTCGATTTCCCGGCGGGTCCGGCCTATTATCTCATGGGGTTCGAGATCCCGATGTTTACGCCGATCTTTGTCATGAGCCGGATCACTGGATGGACCGCGCATATTATGGAACAGCTCGGCGATAATAAACTGATCCGTCCACTATCGAATTATACAGGTCCTGCTCAGCGGGATGTTGTTGCTATAGACGAGAGGTAGGCCGCTATGGCTGCTCAGCACCGCGAAAGAACTGAGGAGGAACGCGCTCGCGCCATGGCGGCGGTGCGCGAGCTCATTCACTGGATCGGCGACGACCCGGACCGGGAAGGTCTTTCCGATACGCCGCGCCGTGTCGTTGAGGCTTACCTTGAATATTTCCAGGGCTACGAGCAATGCGCTGAAACTTATCTTGAACGCACGTTCGAGCAAGTCGGCGGCTATGACGAGATTGTTCTTTTGAAGGATATACCGTTTCACTCTCATTGCGAACACCACATGGCGCCGATCATTGGCAAAGCGAATGTCGCTTATTTGCCGCGTAACAAAGTGGTCGGCATTTCGAAACTCGCCCGTGTCGTCCACACCTATGCATGGCGGCTACAAGTGCAGGAGCGCTTGACCGCGGAAATCGCCGATTGCATCCAGAAAGTGCTTGATCCGCAAGGCGTTGCTGTCGTGATTGAGGCGTCGCATGCGTGTATGACAGCGCGTGGTGTCAAAACTCCGGGTGTCTCGATGACGACCAGCCGAATGATGGGTGTCTTTCGCGAAGATGATAAAGCCCGCCAGGAAGTAATCCGCCTGATCGGCGTGCTCTGACCCAAACGAACAACGAGGAACAAACCAATGGCCTATGAGTGTATACTGACCGAGTCTGACGGCGGTGTTGGGATTATTACGTTGAACCGCCCGGATGCGCTCAACGCGTTCAACAATCAGCTTATGGATGAAGTGACAGACGCCATTCGCAAATTTGAGGCTGATGATGCGATTGGGTGCCTGATCCTAACAGGGTCGGAAAAGGCGTTCGCTGCCGGCGCTGATATCAAGGAGATGGCGTCAAAGAATTATATGGATGTCTTTAAGGAAGAATTCATTACGGCAAACTGGGAAGAGGCGACGCGCACGCGCAAACCGGTTATCGCGGCCGTCAACGGCTATGCGCTTGGCGGCGGCTGTGAGCTGGCGCTGATGTGTGACTTCATTATCGCAGGCGACAACGCTAAATTTGGCCAGCCGGAAATCTCTATTGGCGCCATGCCCGGCGCTGGCGGCACGCAGCGATTGGCGCGGTTCATCGGGAAGTCAAAGGCGATGGAAATGTGCCTTACCGGACGGATGATGGATGTCGAAGAAGCTGAGCGCTGTGGCCTCGTCAGCCGTATTGTGCCAAAGGGCGAGCTTCGCGAAGAGGCAATACGGGTCGCCAAACAAATCGCCGGCTTCTCGCGACCGATCGTGATGCTGACAAAAGAATCTGTGAACCGTGCGTATGAGACCACGCTTTCCGAAGGCGTGCGGTTTGAACGCCGTGTTTTTCATTCTGTCTTCGGTACGGAAGATCAAAAAGAAGGCATGGCGGCCTTCATTGAAAAGCGTAAACCAGCATTCAAGCATCGCTAAACGACCTTGATGCGGATCATAGCGCAAAAGCGCCGAAAAAGGTGATTACGATTAATGGATAATCTCGTCTTCGCCTTCGCGATTATCGGCGTTCTTGGCGTTGGGGCCCAATGGTTTGCCTGGCGGTTTAATCTGCCGGCAATTGTGTTGATGGTGATTGCGGGCATTGTTGCCGGACCGGTACTCGGAATATTTAATCCGCCGGGCTCAGCCGGCGAGCCGCCGATGGAGGCGCTATTCGGCGATTTTTATCGCCCGATTATTGCGATTGCTGTCGCCGTGATATTGTTTGAGGGCGGATTACAGCTCAATTTTTCCGAATTGCGAGGCCTCACCAAGGGCGTACAGCGACTTGTCTTTCCCGGCGTCGCGATCGCATGGGGCTTAGGTGCGCTTGCCGCCTATTTGATCATTGGTTTTTCCTGGCAGATTGCGCTGCTTTTTGGCGGCATCATGGTGGTGACAGGGCCGACTGTAATCATACCACTTTTACGTCAATCCAAACTGAATCCGCGCCCCGCGACGTTGTTGAAATGGGAAGGCATCATCAATGATCCCATTGGCGCACTTCTGGCGGTGCTGGTTTATGAGTTCGTGGTTTTTGGCGCCAGCCATGGCAGCCCGGGCGAAATTATTGGATCGATTGTCATTGCATCGTTGCTGACGGGCGCGCTTGGCTTTGCGATCGGGCGCTTCACTGCCACGGCGTTTCGCCGCGGTTGGGTGCCGGAATATCTAAAGCCGCCGGTATTGCTGGCGCTAGTTATCGTCTGTTTTGAAACAGCGAACCTTCTTCAGCATGAAGCAGGCTTGCTTGCGGTCACGGCCATGGGCGTTACCATGGCGAATTCAAAAATCGCCAGCATTAACGAATTGCGGTTGTTCAAAGAGAACATCGCCGTTCTTCTTGTGTCTGGTGTTTTCATTATCCTCACCGCTAATCTTACTTTTGACTCCTTTTTGGCGTTGGACTGGAGTGTCGCCTGGTATTTGGCGGCGATGCTGTTCGTTGTTCGTCCATTGACGGTCTTCCTTTCGACCATTGGGTCAGGTCTGCCTTGGCAGGAACGATTGCTTGTTGGGTGGATTGCGCCACGCGGTATCGTTGCTGTCGCCGTGTCGAGTTTCTTTGGTGCGTCTTTGGTCGCGAAGGGCTATGCCGACGGCGAAAAATTGATCCCGCTTGCGTTCGCGATGGTGTTTGTGACTGTCATCGCCCACGGCTTTTCCATTGGCCCGATGGCAAAATGGTTGAAGCTTGCCTCCCGTGAACGTCCAGGCGTTTTGATTGCCGGCGCTTCGCCTTGGTCGATCGCCCTGGCGGCAAAGCTGAAGGAACTCGAAATTCCGGTTATGGTTGCAGACACAAGCTGGCGGCGATTAAAGCCTGCGCGGCTTGCCGATGTCCCGACCTATTATGGCGAAATCCTGTCTGAGGTCACCGAACATCACCTAGACCTTAACCGTTTTGGCTACCTGCTCGCCGTCAGCGGTAATGAAGCCCATAATGCGCTGGTCTCTACCGACCTAGCGCCAGAGCTCGGTCGCGCTGCGATCTATCAGGTAAATGCGCGCGGCAAGGATGAAGAAGACCGCCAGGCAATGTCGTACACCTTGCAGGGCCGCACTTTCCTCCATTCGGCTGCGCCGCTCGATGAATTGTTGCGCCGCCACTATAATGGCTGGATCTATCAGCGCACCCGTCTTTCCGAGGAATATCCGCCCGAGCGCTACAAGGAAGAAGCGGGCCCGGACCATGAAATTGTTTTGGTTATGCGCAAGGGCGCCATTCAGTTCGCTTCTCGCGAAGCGCCGGTGGAACCCGCTATCGGCGACACCGTGCTCGCCTATATTCCAAAACCATCTGAGCAGAAACCAGAAACAGCAAAACCAAAGAAAAATGGCGCGCAGAACGGCGAAAATAACGGCGCAAACCCAGAAAACAAAAAAACCGATCCATCGCGTTAACCGGGGGTTAAGATTTTCCACCCCTGCCTTGCTTAACGGCGCATTAGCGCTTGTTCGCTAGGCTTTTCCATCAGGAAAGCACAATGCGAGCGTTACAATTGTTCACAAAGTCCGAAGGGTCGTTAATTGCGGATTACTCATCGCGCATGAGTGAAGCAATGATGCGTCGCCGCGCAGAAATCGAAGTCCGCGCTGCGCGCGTTGAAGCTGAGCTGGCGATCAAGGCGCGATCGGAATTCCTCGCCAATATGAATCACGAATTGCGCACGCCGCTCAACGCAATCATGGGATTCGCAACCATGCTCCGTGATGGCGCGCAATACAATTTGAGCGACGAACAGCGCGACAGCTATGCAGAATACATTCTGCAGTCTGCTGACCTTTTGCTCGGACATATCAACACCCTGCTCGAAGTCGCGGCGCTTGAAAGCGGCGGCGTTGTACTCAATGACGATGTTGTCGATATGGGCGATGTCCTTGGCGCTGCGATTGAACGCGCCGTTGTTCGCGCCAGCGCCGCTGATGTAATCATTGAGCGGCGCGACGAAGGCGTTGAAATTACCGGGTGGGGCGATACGGAACGCACCGGCCAGGCGATTGACCACCTGCTTCAGGCGGCGATCAAGTTTTGCGCCCAGAAAGGCCGTGTTCTGGCGCGCGCGCGCATTGACGAGCGCGGATGGGCGGAGATTGCCGTGCGCGATAATGGCGACGGCCTCACGGATGCAGAGCTGGAAGATGCGCTTGAAGCCTTCAGCGAGGTTCATCGCGGTCTCGATCGGTCCTTCTCAGGGCCTGGCGTTGGATATGCCGTTGCGAAAACATTTATCGAATTACAGGGCGGGCGTTTTTCCATTCAAAGCCGCAAAGGGCAAGGCACGTTGGCGTGTATTGCGTTACCGCCGTCAGACGTAAAAGCCAAACCCGCTCCCGATGTCGGCGAGAGCGAGGAGCTTTTACAAAATCACGAATTCAGTGTGGAGAGGGCTCATGACGTCGCCTAATGCTGCTTTACGTAAATCGCCGCTGGTCCGTAAAGGGACCGCTGCGCCTACCGCCGAGGCGTTCGATGCCGCCTTTCAGGATAAGCCGCGTGTTGGCTCGGTTGTTTCCGTCACCGGGTCGCATGCGCTGGTGATGTTGGCGGAGGATAGGGCAGACGAAGACCGCGCCAACCGTCCACAACTTGGCGCCATTATGAGCATCGACGCCGGACCGAACATTGCGCTCGGACTTGTATCGGCCATGAGCGTGCCGGCGCCGTCTCATGAAAACCCGGCATCTGCTGTCCGGATCGTTGAAGTTGAGCTGATTGGCGAGTTTTCAAAACCGACGATAAACGCGCCCGCGAGGTTCAAGCGCGGCGTTTCTTCATATCCGACCCTCGGTGATGGCGTTCATGTGGCGACGCGCGATGAACTCACCGCCTTGTTCGCCATCAATGGCTATGCGAGCGTGCGTATCGGGGTTGTCAAACAGGATGCGCAAATCCCGGCAACCGTCAATGTCGATGAAGTTTTTTCACGACACTGCGCAGTGCTTGGTACAACCGGCGCCGGGAAATCATGCGCCGTTGCATTGCTGTTGCGATCCGTGTTGGAGCGTTTTCCCAACGGACATATTGTCATTCTCGACCCGCATAACGAATATGCAAAAAGTTTTGATGATCGCGCAGTGGTCTTTGATCCGACAAGTTTCACGTTGCCTTACTGGATGCTGACTTTCGACGAACTCGTCGAAGTGCTCTATCCCGGCAAGGGCGACTACACCGAAGAAATTGAACTTCTCGCCGATCTTGTGCCGTCAGCGAAAAAAATGAACCTCTCCGGGGTTTCGCGGGCCGGAAAGTTTCGCCATGATCTTTCGGCAATCACTGTCGATACGCCCACCCCATATCGGATTTCAGAACTCCTGACTCTGATCGATAAAGAGCTGGGCGGACTTGAAACTGTGCGCAACACCGCGCCGTATCGGCGTTTGAAAAACAGAATTTATACGATCAGTCAGGATGCGCGTTACGCATTCATGTTCGGCAGCCTGACCATTCAAGATAATCTGACAGAATTGTTGAGCCAGCTTTTCCGTATTCCTGTTGACGGTCGACCGGTGAGCGTGATCGAGCTGGGTGGTTTGCCATCAGAAGTTGTTCAGGTCGTCGTCTCCGTTGTGTCGCGTCTCGCGTTTGAATTCGGACTATGGAGCAATGGCGCGGCGCCAATTGCGCTGATCTGTGAAGATGCGCATCGCTACGCGCCGGCCAACCCTGATGAAGGATTTGGCCCGACACGGCGTTCGCTTATCCGTCTGGCAAAAGAAGGCCGCAAGGTTGGCGTTTCGCTATGGGTCGCCTCGCAACGGCCGACAGAGCTGGACCCGACGATCCTGTCGCAATGCAACACGATTTTTGCGATGCGCCTTGCCAATCAGGCGGATCAGGAGGCGCTTCGCGCCGCAGTGCCGGACGCATCGACAAGCCTTTTGAGCTGTTTGCCATCGCTTGGCATGGGCGAAGCGATTGCGGTCGGCGAGGGTGTTCCGATGCCGACGCGGATCAGGTTTGACGCCCTGCCGAGTGATGCTGTGCCCCGCAGCCTGATGGCGAGTTTTTCTGACGGATGGTCTGTCGAGATGGACGATGAAAGTTTCATTGAGCGCATCGTCGAGCAATGGCGCGCGCAAAAAATGCTGTTGCCGCAGATCGACTAGACTGCACGCGCAGGCTTTTACAAAAATATCGGGCTGCGCTATCAAGGCGTGATGCGCTTGTTGGTTTCTTTCTTATTTACTGCATTGCTGCTCTGCGCCTGCGCCAGTCAGACGCACAAATCTTCACACACAGCCTTATGCAAAGCGGCGTTTTTGAAGCTTGTTACAATCGGTGAGATTAACTCGGTAAACGGCCTTGCAATCGCGCCGGACTATGCTGCAATCTATTATACGAGTTGGTACGATAAGAATGCAGGGATAACGGTTCGCGACTGTCAGGCCGGAATTTGGTCCACGCCAAGCCGGTGGAATCCAACTGATATATACCAGGATTATCAGCCGACGCTTTCTGCTGATGGCGAGCGGCTCTATTTTACATCAACCCGACCGATTGAAGGGGATGCGCCAGTTCGGCAAAATGTTTGGTCAGCGCATCGAAATGGTAACTGGACGAGGCTAACGCCAATTCTTGCGCTTGTTTCGCCTGAGTGGGACGGTCATGCGGTTGAGGTTGCGGCCGATGTTCTGCTGTTTGCATCGGGCAGGGCCGGCGAGACGCGCATGGTCGATATTTTTTCTGTTGATATGGCCGTCGCGCAGCCTCGGATTATCGCTGTCGATACGCTCAACACGGCGATATCAGATAATGACCTCGCCTACGACGCGGTGTCGCGTCGTCTTGTGTTCAGTCGCTATGACCCTGAAACAAGCAATATCGATCTTTTTATCTCTGAGCAGACCGATAGTGGCTGGCGCGAGCCAGTTGCGTTGCATTCATTGAACAGTGAAGAATGGGAGATGTCGCCTGCCTTCACACCGGATGGGGAATATTTTCTCTATAAACGCGGCGATGGACCGTTCAGAATGATTGCCGCTTCGGATCTTTGAGACGGGCCGCGAAACGAAAGAAATTACCATGATACGTTCTCTTTGTACTATTCTTGCCGCTTCTTTCTTGATGACCGTTGCGATGGCGCAACCAGCAGAAGAGCGTAACGCGTCGCCAGTCACCATCGTTATTCACGGCGGCGCGGGCGCGCTCTCGCCCGGCCGATATTCGCCGGAAGAAGAAGCAGCGTTCAAGGCCAAGCTCGCCGAAGCGCTCGACGCGGGATACGCAATTCTGGAACAAGGCGGCGCGTCGCTCGATGCGATCGAGGCGGCGATTGTCTTGATGGAAGACTCGCCGCTTTTTAATGCGGGCAAAGGTGCTGTCTTCACGCGCGATGGCAAAAATGAACTCGACGCCTCGGTCATGGACGGCGCTAGCCTGAATGCTGGTGCGGTTGCAGGCGTCACCAAAGTGAAAAACCCGATCCGGCTGGCGCGGGCTGTGATGAAAAAATCAGAGCACGTTATGTTTGCCCGTGAAGGCGCGGAGGAGTTTGCGACCGAGCATGGGCTTGAAATCGTCAAGCCGAAATATTTCCACACTGACCACCGTTGGGACGCCTATAAACGCGCCCTGGAAAACGAAAAGAAGAAAAAAGAAAGTCGTCAGCCGCGCGATTTTAAATATGGCACCGTCGGCGCCGTCGCCCTTGATGCAAACGGCAACCTCGCGGCCGGAACGTCAACCGGCGGTATGACGCTGAAGCGTTACGGACGTGTCGGAGACGCGCCTATCATCGGCGCCGGCACATTCGCTGACAACAAGTCCTGTGCGGTCTCTTCAACCGGCCACGGCGAATATTTTATACGCCTCACCATCGCTCGGGAAATCTGCGCGCAGGTCGAATATGCCGGTAAGACCGTTGATGAGGCGGCAGATGATGTGATCAATAACCGACTGCAAAAACTTGGCGGTGATGGCGGCGTAATCGTCCTCGGCGCCGATGGCGATTATGCCATGACCTTCAACACTGACGGCATGTTTCGCGGCGTGAAAAATGCTGTCACGAAGGAAGTTGCAATCTACGGCGAGTAGCGCCGTATTGTTGTTGGTAGCGCTGCACCGGTGTGGCGTGCGCGGAGAACGAAATTCAATTTAAGGATGCCAAAGGGTGGGCTTGGCTCACCTCTAGGACATCGAAGGCCGACGCGTTGTCCTCGGCGATGGTCTGCATTTCAACATCGTAAAATTCTTCAAATAGAAATCGTTCAAGCGCGTCCAAATAGGCGGCCTCATTTGCCGCAGTCCAGTTTCTGTGGCCTTCCCCGCTGAACTCAATATACCGGCCTTTTTTTCCGGCTTTTGACATCGCAGCTTTCATCATCCGTGATTGGTCAACCAGAACAGTTTTGTCCTTCTCCCATGGACGAGAAGAACAGGCATGGTGATTTTGCCTGCATGAAACCGAGGGGAGGTTTTAATAAGCCGGTCTTTGTCACGGGTCATATGACCAATAGTTTTTGTCCAGTAATTATAAGAATCTGACTCTGTATCCTTGCGTTCGGTTTTGAGGAACTCAATCAAATCGGAGATGCCGGCCCCGCTTGCCGCGCATCGATAGAGGTCTGGAGACCGTACAGCGCCGACTAACGCGGCATAACCGCCATAGCTGAAGCCGGAAATGCAAATCTTGTCGCCGTCCACCAGGCCGCGTTTGATCAGCTCATAGGCTGCGTCATCAACATCATTTTGCATCTTACCGCCCCATTCCCCATAACCCGCTTCTGCAAAGGCTTTTCCGTATCCTGATGAGCCTCGAAAATTGGGTTGAATGACGCGGTAACCGATGCTGGCCAGAAATTGGGCAAAGGGATCGAAGCTCACGAAATCCCGCGATTCAGGCCCGCCATGCGGCATGACAATCAGCGGCGCAGGGCTGGTTTCCTTGTCTTTTGGATGGGTCACGTAAGCCGTAAGAGTGAGGTTGTCGCGGCTCATATATTGTATGGTTTCAACGCGCGACAGGTGATCGTTGGTCAGATGAGGACGGGTCGCAAAAAGCGGCGTCACTTCCCGTGTGTTGTAATTATAAATGTAATAGTCGCCTGGGTCTTCGGGGCCTGAAACATAAAGTAGAAATTGGCCAGCGTCGGCACTGATATTTTGAACATAAACATTGGCGCTATCGTTAAAGAACCGACGCACGCCGTCATAATGCGCCTGCAAATCCGGGTCGTCGAACATAACCGTGTAATGATCATCAACATACCATGCGCCGAGAAATCGACTTGCTCGCCCATCAATCAGGCCGCCGCGAATGTCATAGCGAGAATGCTTGAACTTGCTTGGCGTCATAACGCCGGTATCGGTGTTCATTTTTTTAACGGAGACGCGATCTTCTGCTGCGCTGTGCGTAAGAACATAGATTTCATTTGGCGCATTGGTTGAAGCGATTGGCCATACATTTGGCGTACGATTAGAATCCCACGGGCCGGAAGAAATTTTTCGCCATTCGCCAGTGCTGCTGTTGGCGGCGAAGAGATTTAAATAGTCGCCGCGTTTGTTTGATTCGATCCTGATTCTGGGGGAGCCGGCGTTATCGACAAACCACCCTGCGGTCTTGGCGTTTCCCTTTTCAATAATTGTCGCGTCGCCTGTGTCGATATTAACTCGCCAGACACCCAGCCTGTCTTTATCATCGAAAGCGGGCATGAGAATATGCTGCGGATCATTGGGCAGCAGGTGAAGGACGGCGGAAAGGTCAAAATTCCCCGCGGCTACAGACGGCTCACCGCCAAAGAGGACCGTCGGATTTTCACCATCCGTATTAGCTGCGAGCACCCTTGCGCCGCCAAAAAAAATTCGGATATCGGCTATCTGGAACGCGACAAGCAACGAGTATCCGATAAGCAATCGGTCATCGCGCCCCCAGGAGATCCAGTCGATCGTCGAGTTGTTGAAATTCAGAACTGTTGGGTCTTTTTTTCCGCTGATGTCGTAAATGACAGCATAATGCAGCCGCCCTTTTCGGTGCGCGGCAGCGAAGTACTTTCCGCTCGGTGACAGGCTCACTTTGCCAACATTGGGCCGTTTGACGAAGTCAAAAGCCCTTGGTTGGAATAGGCTGGCGGTTCGTTGCTCGGGCGTATCGTTATCGTGCAACAAGGATGCCGGATTTATCATTTTGTCGCTTAGAATGGAGATCGGCCTATCGGCGCTCAGAGGAAAATCTGGCAGCTGCGAATGAAGACCAGCAAGAAGTGTTTCTTGTTCGCGATCAAGGGCGTGAGAGCCGTAAAGCTGCAGCGCTGTCAGCGACCCGCCGCCCAGCGCCAGCACGAAAACGAAAGCCAGAAGCTTTATGCTTGTTGACCTCAAAACAAACGCCCCATCCGTGATGAGAGGATAATAGCTGCATTTCAAAATCGCAAGAAACCTTCCAAAGGCGCCGGCGAGATTTAGAGAAGCCCGAGTGACTTAAAGCTGGCGTGGTGTTCATGGCCGATAACCAGATGAACATGTTCGCGGATGCCAAGGGCGCTTGCGCCTTTTACGATCTGGTTGGTCATCTCGACATCCGCTTTGGACGGCGTTGGATCTCCCGATGGATGGTTGTGCACCAGAATAATCGCCGAGGCGCCATGCTCAAGCGCGCGTTTGACGACCTCGCGCGGATA
>JAJFGC010000239.1 GCA_021776345.1 Hyphococcus sp.
GCGATCAATTCCGGCAGCGGCAATCTTGATGGCCTGAAGCGGATGCATGGCGCATTGAGCGACGCCTTTCGCGATCTGGGCGCTGATGTCGAAACGGTCACTTCCAAACCTCATCAGGTCGTGACGCGTGAGGGCGAGAAAACCGAAAAACAGATCGGGGATATGCTGCGCCTGGTCAAGCGTCCGCAAGCGCCGGTGCGGGTTTTGCTGACGGGCCATATGGACACTGTCTTTCCCGCCGATCATCCATTTCAGAATGAAAAGTTTCTCGATGATGACTGTCTAAATGCGCCTGGCGCCGCCGACATGAAGGGCGGCCTTTTGGTGATGCTTTATGCCCTCAAGGCAATCGAGCGCTCCCCACTCGCCGATCAGGTGGGATACGAAGTGCTGATCAACGCCGATGAAGAGATCGGCTCCCATGGGTCCGCCCATATGCTAGAGGCGGCGGCGAAGCGAGCGCAATTCGCTTGCGTTTATGAGCCGGCCTTACCTGATGGAACGCTCGCGGGCGCCCGGAAAGGCTCTGGCAATTTTGCTGCGATTTTTCATGGCAAGAGTGCCCATGCGGGGCGCGAGCATCACCTTGGCCGCAACGCAATTGCGGCGGCCGCTGATTTTATTGCCGCGATCGATAAGCTAACCGGCGGCCGTAAAGGGTTGACCGTGAACGTCGCCCGCGTTGATGGCGGCGGGCCGAACAACGTTGTGCCTGAGCTTGCTGTGGTGCGGTTTAACGTTCGTCTTGAACAGCCTGATGATAGCGCCTGGCTTGCAGGCAAAGTCGGCGACATCATCAAAGAAATTAATGGCCGTGATGGGATCGGCGCTGAGCTCACAGGTGGTTTTACCCGGCCGCCAAAACCGATGACGCCCTCACTCAAGGCATTTTTTGAAGCCTTGAAGTCTGTCGGCTCCGAATTAGGCCTTGATATTGCCTGGCAGCCAACAGGCGGCTGTTGCGACGGCAACAATATAGCGGCGGCGGGCATTCCGGTCATTGATACACTTGGCGTTCGAGGCGCCAATATTCATTCGGCGCAGGAGTTTGCTCAACTTGACAGCCTTGTGGAGCGTTCAAAACTTTCCGCACTGCTTTTACTAAAGATTGCAGCTGGCGAAATTCCGATACCCGGTTCCACAGACATGAAAGAGACTGGTTGATGAGCAACGCATTTATACGCCCGGTGCGTCTCGACGATTTCGACCAAATTCTGGCGCTCGCGAAAAAATCTGGCGGCGGCATGACCAACTTGCCGCCTGAAGAAGCTGCGCTTCGACCGCGCATTGAGTTTGCCTGCAGGAGTTTTGAATCGAATTCGGATGAGCCCGGCGGCGAAGTCTATATGATGGTGCTCGAAGTCGATGGCAAAGTGATGGGCACGTCCGCGGTTTTTTCCGCGGTCGGCCTGGATCATGGCTTTGTCAATTATCGAATTAACAAAACGGTACACGCCTCCAAGCAACTTAAAAAACGCATCGAGCGTCGATTGCTTGTTCCAACTCATGATTTCACCGGCTGCGGTGAGGTTGGCTCGCTGTTTCTTTCGCCGGATGCACGGGGCAGCGGCTACGGAAAGTTTCTCGCCAAGGCGCGATATCTCTTTATTGCGCTCCACCGGGACCTTGTCGCAAGCCCGGTTTGCGCCGAATTGCGGGGGTGGCGCGGACCTAATGGCGAGCAGCCGTTTTGGGAGGCGATCGGCAAGCCGTTTTTCGATATGGAATTTGAAGCGGCCGATGTCGCCAATTCCGCCATGGGCAATCAGTTCATTTCCGATTTGATGCCTCGTCACCCGATTTACGTAACGTTATTGCCGGAAGCAGCCCGCGAAATTCTCGGCAAGCCTCATGATGGCGCAGCGCCAGCTTTTAATATGCTCTTGAAAGAAGGCTTCGCCTTCCGCGGCTATATTGACGTTTTTGACGGCGGACCTCTGGTTGATGCTGAGATTGACAACATACAAACCGTCCGCAAAAGCAAGACTTTGTCAGTTGCGAAGATCCAAGATGTCGGCGAAGCGCCGCTGATGTTGATAGCTGCCGGGCGCCTTACTACCTTTCGGACGGCTCGGGCGTCAGCGACGGTCGATGGCGATAAAATTATACTTGGACAAATGACAGCGAAAACACTGGGCGTCAGTGAAGGCGACCAGGTTCGCGCGATTGAGTGGTAAGAAAATGACAAGCAAAATTCTCATCCAGGGCGAATGGCGCGACGGCAAGGGCGCCGAATTTTCGAGTTTTGATCCCTCGACAGGCGAGACGATGTTCACGGCAATATCCGCAACCAAGGCTGATGTGACTGACGCAGTCAGCGCTGCGCGCAACGCTTTTGAAAAATGGGCGCTGACGCCACTCGCCCAACGCATCGCTATTATGGAGCGCTATCGCGACCTCATTAAACGCGACGCCGAAGAATTAGCGCGGTTGATCTCAAAAGAGACCGGCAAGCCGTTCTGGGAAACGAAAACCGAAGCCGCGACTGTGTCCGGCAAAGTGGATATTTCAATCCGGGCTTATGACGAGCGCACAGGCGTTAAAGAAACACTCACCGGCGCGACGACCGGCATGTTGCGGCACAAACCTCATGGCGTGATGGCAGTGCTAGGGCCGTATAATTTTCCGGCGCATCTGGCGAACGGCCACATCGTGCCGGCGCTCATCGCAGGCAACACTGTTGTTTTTAAGCCGTCTGAGCTAGCGCCGGGACCTGGCGCTTTTATTGTTGAGCGCATGGTTGAGGCGGGGGTTCCCGCTGGCGTCGTTAATCTGGTTCACGGCGCACGCGAAACCGGCGAGGCGTTGACCAATGCACTTGTCGATGGCGTTCTATTCACGGGCGGGGCTAAGACGGGCCTTGCAATCCACAAAATGTTTGCGGATCGGCTGGACGTAATTCTGGCGCTTGAGCTCGGCGGCAACAATCCTCTCATCTGGTGGGACACGGAGGATGTCGACGCCGCCGCCTTGGCGGTCGTTCAGTCGGCGTTTTTGACAAGTGGTCAGCGCTGTACGTGCGCGCGCCGGTTGATTTTGCCAGAAGGTGCGACTGGCGACAAAGCGCTTGATGCGCTGACGGCGTTAACGGACCGTCTGATCATCGATCAGCCTTTTGCCGATCCGCAACCCTTTATGGGGCCGGTCATTTCGCCCAAGGTGGCGGAGGGTCTTGAGCGTGCGTTTGATCAGCTTGTCGAGCGCGAAGGCGAGGCGATCCGCAACCTTTCGATACGAGAAGAAGGCTCTGCCTTTGTAACGCCGGGCATCGTTGATGTGACGCGCGCCGACAGTGTGCCCGACGAGGAGCATTTTGGACCCCTGCTGAAGGTCTGGCGCGTTGGCAATTTTGATGAAGCGATTGCGCGGGCTAATGCCACTTCATTCGGTCTGTCGGCGGGCATCCTCTCTGACGATAAAGCGAAGTGGGAAAAATTCCTGACATTGTCGCGCGCGGGCATCGTCAACTGGAACCGCCAGACTACAGGCGCCTCCGGTGCGGCGCCGTTCGGCGGCGTTGGCGCCTCAGGCAACCATAAGCCAAGCGCCTACTATGCAGCGGATTACTGCGCATATCCGGTCGCCTCAATGGAAGGTGAGAGCCTTCTTTCGATGGCGGATGATCAGGTCGGGGTAACTCCCTGAGCGCCGTATTAAGAAGTGGATCTTTAGTTGATGGCCATAACGGGCGAATGCTTTTGCGGAGCGATACAATACGCGGTGTCTGGCAACCTACGGAGTGCAAGGTCTTGTCATTGCTCGCGATGCCGCAAAGCATTCAGCTCGCAAGCTTCCGCATATGCGATGGTTGATCCTGGTGAGTTTAAATGGACCGCCGGCGAAAACTTATTGAAGGCTTACCTCAACAAAGAAGGGGTTGGCCTGCTTTTTTGTAGCGAATGCGGCTCCACGCTTTGCGGAATAGTCGATGGGAAAGTGCACGGGGTTGCTTTGGGATGCGTGAATGGTGATCCCGGTATTAAAATAGAAAAGCACATCTTTGTTGGCTCAAAAGCGCTGTGGGAAGTGATGCCCGATAACGTGATTGCATATGAAGAAGGGCCGCCAAATGAGTTATCATGAATACAACTTCGACGGTCTGATTGGTCCGACGCATAATTATGCCGGATTATCCTTCGGCAATCTCGCGTCAGCGACTAACGCGGGAGCAGTGTCCAATCCGAAAGAAGCGGCGCTGCAGGGGCTGGGGAAAATGCGCGCGGTGATGGCGATGGGACTGAAACAGGGGTTTCTGCCTCCACAGGATCGCCCGCATTTGAAGACGTTGCGCGCGCTCGGCTTTGCCGGTAGCGACGCGCAAGTGATCGAGAGAGCGGGGAAACAAGAACCGCAGCTCCTCGCAAATTGCTATGCAGCGTCCTGCATGTGGACGGCGAACGCCGGAACCGTGGCGCCGTCGCCGGATACGCAAGACGGCAAAGTGCATTTCACCGGCGCAAATTTGGCCGCGAACTTTCACCGCTCGATTGAGGCAGAAACGACGGCCCGGACGCTCGCGCATATTTTCAATGACGACGGCGCCTTCATGCATCATCCGCCGCTGCCGGGCGCCATGCATTTTGGCGACGAGGGCGCCGCGAACCATGGGCGGTTATGCGAAGCCCACGGCGACAAAGGGGTTCATCTTTTTGTTTACGGAGAAGACGGTAAAAAATTCCCCGCACGCCAGAAGAAACGGGCTAGCGAAGCGGTCGCCCGCAACCATTTGCTTGATCCAGCACAAACAGTGTTTGTTCAGCAATCAAAAGCAGCGCTCGACGCCGGCGCCTTTCACAATGACGTCATGGGCGTTGCTAACGGTACGGTTCTCTTTCTCCATGAGCATAGTTTTGCAGACCCCAAGGCTGCTTATGCGACGATCCGTCAGGCAGCGCCCTTTGTTGAGGTCATTGAGGCGCCAGCAGATAAAGTTTCGCTGGAAGATTGCATCAAGTCCTATCTGTTCAACTCGCAGCTCTTGACCCTGCCGGGCGGCGAGATGGCGCTGTTGTTGCCGCAAGAGGCGGAGACAAACGCGGCTGTCAAAGCCTTTGTCGATGACACGCTGTCAAAGAATAATCCGATCAATCGCGTAATCTATAAAAATGTCCGCGAATCCATGCGCAATGGCGGTGGTCCGGCATGTCTGCGATTACGTGTTGTGTTGTCCGAAGCAGAGGCGGCAACAGCCAATCAGCATTTCATTCTGGACGAGGAAAAAATTACCAAACTCGAAGGCTGGGTTAGCGCGCATTATCGCGATCGTCTTGCCCCGGACGATCTATTGGATCCTGATCTGATGGAGGAAAGCTTTGCGGCTATGCAAGCGTTAACGGACCTGCTCGGGATGGGCGCCTTTTACGACTTTCAGCGCTGACAGTGAGCTTGGAAAGTTGAGTATTTTTGTCTTTGCCGGACTTGTTCCGGCAATCCAGAGCGGCAGATGTCAGTGTTTACAATTATGGGTCACCGAGACAAGCCCGGTAATGACAATCTTATTCTGAAACAAAGAAGGCACGCGCAAACAACGCTAACCTCTGCGTGGCGGTTCCGGCAAAGGCATCACTACTTTGCGTTCGACTTCTCTTAGCGTAAAGCTTGATTCCACTGTTGCAATATTCGGCATACGAAGGATCGTTTCCGATAAAAACGTTTCATAGGTTGCAAGCGTTGGGACAAGGACGCGAATAAAATAATCAAACTTGCCGGTCACCAGATAGCATTCCATCACTTCCGGGCGCTTTTGAATTTCTGCTTCGAATTCACGCAAAGTTTTGTCGTCTTCGCGTTCAAGTTTAACGAGAATAATCACGGTAACGTTGACGCCAAGAGCTTCGCGATCAACCTCCGTATGGTAACCTTTGATGATGCCGTCGGTTTCAAGACGACGCAGGCGTCGAAGGCACGGCGTCGGCGACAAGCCAACACGGTCGGCCAGTTCCGCATTCGTGATGCGCGCATTTTCCTGTAAGTGTCTCAGGATCTTGTGGTCGATATGATCGAGCTTCATGGGTGTCTTTCCTAGAATGTTGTATATATTTAGCATTTTCTGCTAAGCGTCAAGCCTTGCTCTCTATGATTTGAACGAAACCGCTTCGCGGTTCTGACTATATTGCGCGCGCGTCGGCGGACGGTTCGCTGGCGACCAGACTCAAAAGATAGACAACACCAAGCTTGAGAAGGAAGCGCCTTATGGAAAGTCGTGTTTTGCCCGTAGACGGCTGGCGCCAGGTTGTGCATTTCACCGACGAAGATACAGGGCTGAATGCGATTATCTCGGTTCATGACGCGACGCTCGGGGCGGGGTGTGGCGGGTGCCGGATTTTTCCTTACGCAAGTTTTGAGGCGGGACTTGAGGATGTTAAAAACCTCTCCCGCGGCATGACTTTCAAAAATGCTCTGGGCGGTATTCCTTTCGGCGGCGGCAAGGCCGTGATTTTTGCAGATCCGAGAAAAGACAAAACGCCGGAATTGCTGCGCGCCTTTGGTGAGGCCGTCGAAAGTCTTCAAGGTCTCTACTACACGGCGGAAGACTCCGGCGTCACCGAAGAAGACATGAACGTCATTCGCTCCGTCACGAATTATGCCGCCGGCATTGATAAGGGCGGCATTGGCGGCAACCCATCACCCTTTACCGCGAGGGGTGTCTGGCGCGGAATGCAAGCGGCCGCGCGCCATAAGTTGGGCGCGGCGACATTGAAAGATTTGCACGTCTCTATTCTGGGGGTAGGCGCGGTCGGAATGGAATTGGCGCGCCTTATTCATGAAGAGGGCGGGCGCCTGACGGTCGCTGACGTCAACGAGGCGGCAGTCAATGAAGCGCGGAAGCGCTTTGACGCTGCGACTGTCGCCCCGGACGAAGCCATTGCTGTCGATGCAGATATATTTAGCCCGTGTGCCCTGGGCGGATCGATCAACCCTGATACAATCGACAACTTGAAGGCGAAAGTTATCGCCGGCGCTGCGAACAACCAGCTCAAAACTCGTGAGATGGACGAGCAATTGCGCCAGCGCGGCGTTCTTTATGCGCCGGACTATGTCATTAACGCCGCCGGCGTTGTCAGTGTTGGGCTTGAAATTCTCGGAACTTGGTCCGATGAAGAGATGACGCGCCGGATCGACAAAATTGGCGATACGTTGACCGAAATTTTCAAACGCGCCGACCGGGAAAACCGCCCAACCGGCGCTGTTTCCGATGAACTGGCTTTAGAAATTATCGCGCGCGGCGCGAAAGCGGCTTAATTGCCGCGCAAAGGAGCAAACATGACCCAGCAGGATCCCATTGTAATCACTGGCGCCGCGAGGACCCCAATCGGGAATTTTCTCGGTGCGTTCACAAGCGTCAAAGCCACTGAGCTAGGCTCTCGAGCGATTGAAGCCGCGTTGAGCCGGGGCGGTGTAAAAGCCGACGATGTTGACGAAGTTCTGATGGGGTGCGTCTTGCCGGCCGGCCTTGGCCAGGCGCCGGCGCGTCAAGCTTCGCTCGGCGCGGGCATTCCGAAGTCAGCCGGGTGCACCACCGTCAACAAAATGTGCGGGTCAGGCATGAAGACTGTGATGATGGCACACGACGCTATTCTAGCAGGTTCAGGCGATGTGATTATCGCGGGCGGCATGGAATCGATGACAGGAGCGCCGCACATTCTTCCGACCGGCCGAACAGGCATCAAATATGGCGCCGGTCACGTCTATGACCACATGGCGATCGATGGTCTTGAGGATGCGTATGAGCCGGGGCGGGCCATGGGTGTATTCGCCGAAAAATGCGCCCGCGAGTGGCAGTTCTCCCGTGAAGAGCAGGACGAGTATTCCATGCGCTCCGTGACCCGCGCACAGGCGGCAATTGAGGATGGATCCTTTAAAGCTGAAATCACACCAGTAGTAGTCAAGACCCGCAAAGGTGTGGTCACGATCGAGAATGATGAGAAGCCGGGTGTGGTCGACGCCAACAAAATTCCGAGTTTACGCGCAGCCTTTGAAAAAGACGGCACGGTGACAGCCGGTAACGCATCGGCAATTTCTGATGGCGCTGCGGCGCTCGTCCTGATGCGCCAGTCAACAGCGGAAGCAAAAGGCGCCAAGCCGGTTGCACGCATTCTCGCCCATTCGACCCATGCGCAGGAGCCGGAATGGTTCACAACAGCGCCGGTGGCCTCGATCCAGACTGTGCTGGAAAAGGCTGGCTGGACGGCGGACGAAGTAGACCTATACGAGATCAACGAAGCGTTTTCTGTGGTGCCGCTTGCGGCGATGCGCGAACACAAGCTACCGGTGGAGAAGGTGAACATCCATGGCGGCGCGATTGCACTCGGCCATCCGATCGGCGCCTCCGGCGCGCGTATTCTTTGCACGCTGATCAGCGCGCTGCAAAAAACTGGTGGCAAAAAAGGCGTTGCGTCGCTCTGCATTGGCGGCGGCGAAGCAACCTCGATTGCGTTAGAGTTGGTATAACCTGATGTCTGAAAAACAAACTTTCGACTGGCAGGACCCGCTCAGTCTTGAAACGCAACTTACCGACGAAGAGCGCATGATCCGCGATGCGGCGCGCGGCTATGCGCAGGACAAGTTGATGCCGCGCGTTCTGATGGCCAATCGTGAAGAGCGCTTTGACCGCGAGATCATGACTGAACTTGGCGAGCAGGGGCTGCTTGGCGCGACCGTTGCGGAAGAATATGGCGGCGGCGGCGCAGGCCATGTTGCCTATGGCCTGATCGCCCGTGAGGTTGAGCGTGTTGATTCTGGTTACCGCTCGGCGATGTCGGTTCAGTCCTCGCTGGTCATGTATCCGATTGAAGCGTTCGGGACCGAAGAGCAGAAACAAAAATATTTGCCGAAACTGGCCAGTGGCGAGTGGATTGGGTGCTTTGGGCTGACGGAGCCTGATGGTGGGTCGGACCCTGGCGCGATGCGCACGAAGGCCGAAAAAGTCGATGGCGGCTACAAACTCAACGGCGCGAAAATGTGGATCACGAATTCTCCAATTAGTGATCTTGCCGTCGTTTGGGCAAAGCTCGACGGCGACATTCGCGGCTTCATTGTTGATCGCGACACCAAGGGCTTCGCAACACCAAAGATCGAAGGGAAGCTTTCTTTACGGGCGTCAATCACAGGCGAAATTGCCCTCGATGATGCGGTGGTGCCGGAAGAAAATCTGTTGCCAAATGTGCGAGGCCTCAAAGGTCCGTTCTCATGTCTCAACAAGGCTCGCTACGGTATTAGCTGGGGTGCGATGGGCGCGGCTGAGTTTTGCTGGATCGCGGCGCGCGATTACGCCATGGAGCGTATCGTCTTCGGCAAGCCGATCGCCGGCACTCAGTTAGTGCAAAAGAAACTCGCCGATATGCAAACCGAAATTGCTCTCGGCCTGCAGGGTTCGCTCCAGCTTGGCCGGTTGCTTGACCAAGGCGCGTTTGTACCGGAGGCAATATCGCTGTTGAAACGCAATAATTGTGGCAAAGCGCTGGAAATAGCCCGCATCGCTCGGGATATTCATGGCGGAAACGGCATTTCCGACGAATATCACATCCTGCGGCACGCGATGAACCTCGAAACCGTGAACACCTATGAGGGAACGCACGATATTCACGCGCTGATCATGGGCCGCGCGATAACTGGGCTCCAGGCGTTCCAATAGGTCAATTTTGCTAGAATTGGCGTAAAGGCTTGCCGCCAAGAGGGGCATCCGCTACATGGCGCAGCCTTGTCGTTATTGGCTACGGCTCCTATTTGATGGCCGGGCACTCCGAAAGACTGAAATTTAAATGACTGCTATCATTCTCACCGTACACACTCTTTTGGTGCTTGGCCTTATTGTTGTTGTTCTATTGCAGCGGTCTGACGGCGGCGCATTAGGCATCGGCGGCGGTAGCGGCGGCGGGTTGATGTCAGGCCGGTCGGCGGCAAATGCGCTGACACGAACAACCTCCGTTCTTGCAGCAGCCTTCTTCGCAACTTCTTTAGGGTTGGCGGTGATGGCTGGCGGTGGTGAAGACGATGAAACGGCGATCGAACAATTGACCGGGCAAACAGCGCCGGGCTCTGGTGCAGCGCCACAAGAGATTACGACGGAAGATCTCTTGGGTTCTGTTGGCGCAGATGATGCGGAAGATGCGTCACCCGTGGTTGAGCTGGAAAATACACTCGACGCTATTGGCGTGGAAGAGGGAAGTGATTCGGTTGCTGAAGAATCGACTTCGGATACTGAGCCCCAAACTGACGAGCCAAATAACTAATTCACATCTGTAAATTGTGGACGCCCACCTTAATACACACCCGGTGGTACGGCGTGTATCCAGTATACCATTTTGCGTTAAAAAAAGTGTTGCGCTGCAGAAAATCAATAGACGTTACAAATCGGTCAGTGCCTGCTGCACCAATGGGGTCTTCGACGACCTTTGAAGCAACTTCTGCGGTTAGTGATGACTTGCATTGTGGAATTGGCGAGCATTCGGTTTAGTTGCCGTTTTTTGAGAACGTCCAGGCTTCGTACGCTGATAGCAACTACACTTTTATCGACTTTTGATTCATAAAATGACCAAGTTTCAGGGCTGCGGCGTTCTTGTTTGAATAAATTCTTCAATCAACACCTATCGCACGTAAAGAATCCCCGGTAAGACGGGCTTCCATGGCGCGGTATATTTTCATTACCGGCGGCGTGGTGTCGTCACTCGGAAAAGGCGTAGCTTCAGCGGCTTTAGGCGCGCTCCTTCAGGCGCGTGGATATAAGGTCCGCCTGCGCAAACTCGACCCGTATTTGAACGTCGATCCCGGCACCATGTCGCCCTATCAGCATGGCGAAGTCTTCGTAACGGATGACGGCGCCGAGACTGATCTCGACCTTGGTCACTATGAACGATTTACGGGCGTTTCCGCTTCAAAAGGCGATAACGTTACCACGGGCCAGATCTATTCCCGGATTATTGAGCGCGAACGCCGGGGTGATTATTTAGGGGCGACGGTCCAGGTCATTCCCCACGTAACAGACCAAATCAAAGAGTTTGTCTTAAGCGACGCTGGTGAAGCGGATTTTGTCTTGTGCGAGATTGGCGGCACGGTTGGCGACATTGAGGCGTTGCCATTCTTCGAGGCCATTCGCCAGTTAGGTAATGAACTGCCGCGCGATGATGCGGTTTATGTGCACCTGACCTTGATGCCGTTTATTAAGTCGGCCGGAGAGCTAAAAACAAAACCAACGCAGCACTCCGTTCGAGAACTTCGCGCTATTGGTATTCAACCCGATATCCTGTTGGTTCGAGCTGACCGAGATATTCCCAAAAGCGAACGTAAAAAGATTGCGCTTTTTTGTAATGTTCGTCCGTCGGCGGTTGTGCAGGCGCTCGACTGCCGCACCATTTACGAGGTGCCGCTTGCCTATCACGAGGAAGGTTTTGATGACGAAGTGATCAACGCCTTCCGTATTAAAGATGCGCCGGCGCCCGCGCTCGGCAGATGGGAAGAAATTGTAACGCGCATAACTGCGCCAGACGGTGACGTTACGATCGCTGTTGTTGGCAAATATACGGTCTTAAAAGACGCTTATAAGTCATTGATTGAGGCGATTGCCCATGGCGGTATCGCGAATAATGTCCGGGTCAATATCGAATGGATAGAATCGGATGTTTTTGAAAAAGAGGAAGAGGCGATCTCCGCGCTATCTGGTGTTCACGGCATATTGGTGCCTGGTGGTTTTGGCGAACGCGGCGCTGAGGGCAAGATCAAGGCTGCGCGCTTTGCCCGGGAAAAAAAGATTCCGTATTTCGGCATATGCTTTGGGATGCAGATGGCGGTAATCGAAGCGGCGCGAAATTTGGTTGGGCAGTCGGATGCGAGCTCGTCTGAATTTTCCGGCGGCGGCGCCTCAATTGTCGGCCTGATGACGGAATGGTCGCGGGGCAATGAAAAGGAAACAAGGTCTGCCGATACCGGCCTTGGCGGCACCATGCGTCTCGGCGCGTATCCTGCGCGGCTTAAGCCAGGCAGCAGAGTGTCAGAGATTTACGCTGCGGAAGAAATATCTGAACGGCACCGCCATCGCTTTGAGGTCGATATGGCCTGGGCTGAAAAACTTGAGCAGCATGGCGTAGAGTTTTCTGGCGCCTCTCCCGACGGGGCGCTACCCGAGATTGTGGAAATCCCTGACCATCCGTGGTTTATTGGCGTTCAATATCACCCGGAGTTGAAATCACGCCCGTTTGAACCACATCCTTTGTTCGCTTCATTCATTGAGGCGGCAGTGAAACGGTCGCGGTTAGTCTAGACTTCTTCTTCCTGATCAACTTGAAAGGAAATTCAGTTGTACCGATCCGTTCTGGTTACCGGCGCCTCAAGCGGCATCGGCGAAACAACAGCTATTCATCTCGCCCATAAAGGGTTTCGAGTCTTTGCGGCTGCGCGAAGTTCGGGCAAGCTCAAAAATCTCTCTGGACTTGGCGGTGGTCGCATCTCTCCGGTGACCATGGACGTGACCGACGAGGCCTCAATTAAGAACGCTTTGACAGAAATTTCTGCCGATGGCTCGGCGCTATACGGCCTCGTCAACAATGCCGGCGTGAGCGTGATGGGGCCTATTGAAGAAGTCTCTGCGTCCGACTGGAAGCGGCAATATGAAACCAATGTCTTTGGGCTGATGAATGTAACCCGCGCTGTGCTGCCGCAAATGCGTCGCGAGGGGCGTGGGCGCATTGTCAATATTGGATCGGTTGCTGGCAGGATCGCGGCGCCATTTCAGGGCGTTTACGCATCGTCAAAACACGCAGTCGAGGGATTGTCCGATGCGCTTCGGCGCGAGCTGGAACCTCACGGCGTCAAGGTCAGTGTCGTGCGTCCCGGCTTTATCAATACACCCTTTGGTCATCAGGAGCAGGAAGAGCTTGCGCGATATACGGGCGAGAGCGGCGCTTACGCTGAACAAGTCAAAATTTACAAAGAATGGCATGCGAAAGGCCACCCGAATGCGCCGGGGCCTTTAGTTGTTGCAGAGGCGGTGCATCATGCCTTGACCGCAGATCACCCGAACTCGCGATACACGGCGCCCAAAAAAATGCTAGCCTACCTCGCACTCAGAAATCTGGCCCCGTCAGCGATCACTGACCGCGTGTTCAAGAAAGTCACTGGCCTTGATGCCTACAAAAAGGAAAAAAGTGCATGACCGCGAGCATCGATCCGACTTCAGAACAGTTTGGCGCCATGATGAAATTGCCCGATGACGGGCCCATTCAGATGCTCAATCTGGTCCGCTTTAAAGACAAGGCGTCATATGCCGATGGTCATGCTGCGACAGGTGTTGAGGCCTACAAAACATATGGAGCCGAAAGCGGGCCGATTTTTGCCGGCGTTGGCGGAAAGATCGTCTGGAGCGGCGATCCAAAATTGGTGGTGATCGGACCGGCCGATGAGCAATGGGATCTGTGCTTTGTTGCGGAATACCCAAACGCCGCCGCCTTTGGCGCAATGGTCGGCGACCCTGCGTACCAAAAAGCGGTCAGACACCGTCAAGCGGCTGTTGAAGATTCCCGGTTGATCAGGCTTAAACCGCAACCGGTCGGCGCGATCTTCGGCTAAACGCCTCTATTCCGGCGTGGTATTGTTACGGACGATTGAACCTGGCGGGCCTTTTACGCTGGCGGCCACATTATCTTCGACCAGCACATCCTCCGAGCTTGAAAGGGCAACGGCGTCGTTCAAAATTTCCATGAAATGTGACCGTTGAATGTCAACATTGTTCGATGAGCGAACGATCAATCCGTTGCGATCACCGCTAAAATGGTTTGCCTCAAACTTGACGCCAGTGAGGAAGCGTGCGGTCAACCGTTTCACTTTTGCTGATTTTGGAAAACTGCGGGTCACCGCGGGCTCAACGCTATGCCCGCCAACCTAAAGTATACCGTAATCGTCCGGCGCCAATTCAATTACATCTCCAGGCGCTGCACTACCAAGGGCTGCGCCAATATCCGTTTAGGCGGCGGCGCTTAGCGGTCCCACCCCAAATGCCGCAGTCGAGAGTAAACAAAAATGAATTCCAATTGGACTTAAAATCATGATCCTATTTCCGATCCATCGTTCGCGTAAAAACTTGAGAGGCCAATTATAGGCCATGTCAATCTAAGTTGAGGCTGTAAATAAAGAATGGCGAGGAATAGCTAATAAAGGGAGCCCTCGATTTCCAGCTTGTTCTTGCGGGACTTTTCCGGCTAGGTAGTCGGAACGAAGAGAGAAAGCCGAGACATATCAATGCCAACGCCTGTACTGATGCCCGCCCTATCGCCGACGATGGAAGAGGGCACACTCGCAAAGTGGACCGTTAAAGAAGGTGACACTGTCTCATCCGGGGACGTCATCGCTGAAATTGAAACCGACAAAGCGACCATGGAAGTCGAGGCGATCGACGAGGGGATCATTGGCAAAATTCTGGTCGATGAAGGAACCGAGAACGTCAAAGTCAATGCGCCGATTGCCGTGATCCTTGGTGACGGCGAGAGTGCATCTGACATTGACGTATCGAGTTTAAATGGTTCAGCGGCGCCAGCATCCGCCGAAACCGTTGATGAACCTTCTGCTAATGATCATACAGAGTCAGACGTTACCGCGCCGGCGCAGCCGAAAACCATAGCAGCGTCCGATCCTGAATTGCCTGAAGGAGTGGAGATGGCGCCAACCACTATTCGTGATGCGCTCCGCGACGCCATGGCGGAAGAAATGCGCCGTGACGAAGATGTCTTTCTGATGGGCGAAGAAGTCGCCGAATATCAAGGCGCCTACAAAGTGAGCCGCGGCCTTCTCGAAGAGTTTGGCGACCGCCGCGTCGTCGATACGCCGATAACAGAATATGGCTTTGCGGGGCTCGGAGTCGGGGCGGCTTTTGCGGGGCTGAAACCGATCGTTGAATTCATGACCTGGAACTTCGCTATGCAGGCGATTGACCACATTATCAATTCGGCCGCGAAAACACGGTATATGTCCGGCGGACAGATGGGCTCGCCAATTGTGTTTCGGGGGCCGAACGCCGCGGCGTCGCGCGTTGCCGCCCAGCACAGCCAAGATTACGCCGCGTGGTATTCCAATATCCCCGGCCTGATTGTTATTTCACCTTATTCTGCATCTGACGCAAAAGGCTTGTTGAAGGCGGCAATCCGCAATCCGAACCCGGTTGTGTTTTTAGAGCATGAGCTGCTTTACGGCGATACAATGGATGTGCCTCAGGTTGACGACTGGGTGCTGCCGATTGGTAAGGCGAAAGTCGTGCGTGAAGGCGCGGACGTGACGATTGTTTCTTATTCGCGCGGGGTGAAGTTTTCGTTGGAGGCGGCCGAGAAACTCGCCGGTGATGGTATTTCCGTTGAGGTCGTTGATCTCAGAACGCTGCGCCCCATGGACACGGCTACGGTCATCGAGTCTGTCAAGAAAACAAATCGCGTCGTTACGGTGGAAGAGGGGTGGGGACCGTGCGGCGTCGGCGCTGAGATCGGCTGGCAGGTGACGCAACATGCATTCGACTATCTCGATGCCCCGCCAACACGCGTCACGCAGGAAGATACGCCGCTGCCCTATGCTGCAAACCTTGAAGCGCTAAGCCTTCCGAATGCGGATAAAGTGGTGAAGGCGGTAAAGGCCGTGATGTATAAGGAATAAAAGGAGGATTGTTTGTCAAGTTCAGACGCTTGGGATGAGCGGAGGTAAGTGTTCTATGGAAAGCAGAAGGAGTTATGCCATGAAATTTTTAATATCAATTGCGCTGATGATGTTTGCGTTCACATCCGCATCCGCCGAACATCATGAAAATGCTGATCACGCGGCGATCGAGGCGGCGGTGTTCGATTATTTCCATGGCCAGGGCGAAGCAAGCGAAGAGCGCCTCTTCCGCGCCTTTGCCGCTGAATATGCTTCCATGGTTGGCGTCGTGAAAAATGACGACGGTGAAGAAATGCTTCGCGCATGGAAAGACATGAATGAGGTGCTGACAAATTGGTCCGCAAATGAAAACCCGCCAGGCGGTGATCGCGATGGCGAAATTCTCGATATGCATGTTGTCGATGGCCGTATCGCGACCGTTATTTTTCGCTCGGCGGACCGTTTTTACGATGCGCTGACGCTCGCAAAGCTTGACGGCGAATGGAAGATCATCGCGAAGGCGTTCGTGTTGCAATAACATGATCCACAAAGGCCAATGTCATTGCGGTAAACTGAAGGCGTCTTTTGAAACACAAAAGACGCCAGCCGCCCTTGGCGTCCGCACTTGTCAGTGTGTCTTTTGTCGGCGGCACGGTGCAGTAAATATCTCCGACCCGGAAGGGGTGGTCACAATTGATGCGTCGCCTGAAGAGCTCAATCGCTATACCTTCGCGCTGCGAACGGCTGATTTCCTCACCTGTAAAACCTGCGGCGTTTACATCGCGGCGGTGATGGGCAAGGGCGACAAGATCGTTTCAACCATCAATGTGATCGGGTTGCGGGTGGAAGAATTCCTGAATATTGAGGAGGCGCCGATGCAGTATGGCGCTGAGACGACAGAAGAGCGCATCGCCCGGCGTTATCAGAAATGGACGCCGACACGATTCACGGATAAGACTTTGGGTGGTTCTAACTTTGGACCTCATTAACGGATTGTTATATGCCAACGCCAATTTTAATGCCTGCCCTGTCGCCGACGATGGAAGAAGGCACGCTCGCCAAATGGAATGTCAAAGAAGGCGACACGGTCTCTTCCGGTGATGTGATCGCTGAAATTGAGACCGACAAGGCAACCATGGAAGTAGAAGCGGTTGACGAGGGCACGGTTGGCAAAATCTTGATTGGGGAAGGCACCGAAGGTGTGAAAGTGAACGCGCCCATTGCCGTCTTGCTCGAAGATGGCGAAACCGCCGACGACATCGACCTTGCCGCGATGGGAGATGGAAACGGCGGCGGGACGGACGTTTCAGACGCGCCAGAAGAAGAACCGAAGTCAGACGAAGCCAACGGAGCGGCCCCGGCGCCGCAAGCAAAAGCGCCGGCGACGCAGGAAGCGGCAAAATCAACCGGACGCATCCTCGCGTCCCCGCTCGCCAAGCGCGTCGCCAGGCAGGAAGGCCTCGATCTTTCAGCCGTCAATGGCTCCGGCCCGCGCGGGCGTATTGTAAAACGGGATATCGAGAAGGCGCTGAAAGAAGGAACTGGCAAAGCATCCGCTGCGACGCCAACGCTGATCGCGCCTGCCTCCGTAGATGCGCGGCTCTATCCGCCCGAGAGCTATGAGGCGGTTAAGCTCGACGGGATGCGCAAGATTATCGCCAAGCGTCTGACGCAAAGTTTTAATCAGGAAGTTCCGCATTTTCCGCTGAATATCGATTGTGAGCTCGATAATCTTCTTTCTGCGCGCGCGCGCATAAACGCCACATCGCCAAAGGATGGCGATGGCGTCTTCAAACTCTCAGTTAATGATTTTATTCTGAAAGCATCCGCCATGGCCCTGAAAGCTGTACCAGCGGCAAATGCAACCTATACGGATGAAGCGATCTTGCTGCACAAACACGCAGACATTGGCGTGGCTGTCGCGATCGACGGCGGGTTGATCACGCCGATCGTTTGGAAGGCGGAAGAAAAAGGCCTCAAACAGATTTCCGAGGAAGTCAAAGATATGGCCTCACGCGCGAAGAATCGCAAACTGAAGCCCGAAGAATATCAGGGCGGCACATTCTCGGTTTCTAATCTGGGTATGTTCGGGATCACGTCTTTCTCGTCGATTGTGAACCAGCCCCAGGGGGCAATCATGTCTGTCGGCGCGGGCGAGCAGCGGGTTGTCGTCAAGGATGGCGAGATGGAAATCGCGACGGTCATGACCGTGACGCTCACTTGCGATCATCGGGTAGTGGATGGCGCTGTCGGCGCACAATTCCTCGGCGCCTTCAGGTCATTCATTGAGGAACCAGCCGCGATGTTGCTGTGACCGGCGTTGAAATATTATCCGATTTAAAAGTTTCAATAAAATCAGCGGATTAGGGAACCAGCCTTTTTATTGCAACGCATCATTACAATTCGTGATTTCGTAACTTAGTTCGGCCCCATTTCAGCCGCGAAGTAAATGGAATTGATTGCAATATTGAACCTGTCGCTAGGGAGTTGTGTTTGGTCTGGCGGCGGGCGAGGCGGGCAGCGATTTTTCTCTCTCCCCCGTGCTGTGATGCCTCGCCATTTTCTTTCTTGGGCTATCTGATTGTTTTTGTGCAGTAATATTTGATAATCCGGCATTCCTTTGGCTGCTGCAAAATGAATTTGATATGATGCGCCTGAAGAATCACAGCTAAGTGAATTCCCCAATAGCGGGAATTGTATTAACCACGCCGCATTCTTGCCATATTTCATTTGTAAGTTTATAACATCACTAGAAATGTTGCGTATCAGGCATTTTGTGGTCTTTTCAGTAGAGCTGGTTGTGTATCAAAATAGTTGCGTAAAGTTGCGTAGCCGGGGCGGGCGGCCTCGAGTCCCCCATTAGAGGTCGCCCGTACCCGCTCAACCGATTCATCCAAAAATCTCAGGTTTCGCGCTTGCGAGAAATGGTCGCGTCCTTTAGGAAACGCGGCTCGCGGAAGGTTTTCCGGCAAAGTCCTGTCGGGGCCGTACCGCGTCCTTTCAACCGCCTGTCTAACCACGGGCAAATTTGAGAAGGTCAGTAAAATGGCAAAAAAAATAACTGGCTACCTGAAACTTCAGGTGCCGGCAGGTGCGGCGTCTCCGTCGCCTCCGATCGGCCCCGCGCTTGGCCAGCGCGGTCTAAACATCATGGAATTCTGCAAGGCGTTTAACGCCAAGACGCAAGAGATGGAAAAAGGGATGCCCATCCCAACCATCATTACGATCTATGCGGATAAATCCTTTACTTTTGAAACTAAGACGCCGCCCGCGGCGTTCTACCTCCGCAAGGCGGCAAAGCTCCAAAAGGGCGGTTCAACGCCTGGTCGGGAAGTTGCCGGTTCCGTCACCGAGAAACAGTGTCGCGAGATCGCCGAAGCAAAAATGGTGGATCTCAACGCAAACGATCTCGATGCGGCAACAAAGATCATCATGGGCTCGGCGCGAGCCATGGGTCTCGAAGTGAGGAGTTAGGGCAATGTCAAAACAAGGAAAACGTATCCGCGCTGCGCTCGAAAATACTGACCGCACAGCATTTCACTCTGTCGACGATGCGGTGAAGACCGTGAAGGCGAATGCCAACGCAAAATTTGACGAGACAATTGAAGTCGCAATGAACCTCGGTGTGGATCCGCGGCACGCTGATCAGATGGTCCGTGGTGTTGTCTCTTTGCCGAACGGAACGGGGCGTTCCGTTCGCGTCGCTGTTTTCGCAAAAGACGCTAAGGCTGAGGAGGCCACAAAGGCAGGCGCAGATATTGTCGGCGCTGATGACCTGATGGAAAAAATCCAGGGCGGCTTTATGGATTTTGACCGGGTGATTGCAACGCCGGACATGATGGCTGTTGTTGGCCGCTTGGGTAAGGTGCTTGGTCCTCGCGGGCTCATGCCGAACCCAAAGGTTGGCACAGTGACGCCTGATGTCGCCAAAGCAATAAAAGACGCTAAAGGCGGCGCCGTTCAATTCCGGGTTGAAAAAGCCGGTATTATTCACGCGGGCGTTGGCAAGGCGAGTTTCGATGAAAAAGCGCTCGCTGAAAATGTGAAAGCGTTTATCGGCGCAGTCGCAAAAGCGAAGCCTGCGGGCGTTAAAGGCACGTATATCAAGAAGATTGCGATCTCCTCGACAATGGGCCCAGGCGTAAAGATCGATCTTGCTGAGGCAAACGCTTAATCTGAGCATTACAAATTAAACGATCACAACGGCCTTCCTTCGGGGAGGCCGTTTTTTCATGGCAATTCATGCGCTTGCGTGAATGTGCCGCGTCCATGACACCGCCAAAAGTGCGACTATCTTGCCGCCAATAGTGTGTTGTCAAAGCGATGAAATCTACGTCATAACCGCCATAGCAACACGATCGGTCGATATGCTCCGAGCATGAAATGCTTTGCCGACATATTCCAGTTTGTAAAGCGCACCGTCATTGTGTTCGCGGCGCTGGCGCAGTTTGCCCCAGCAAACCTTGCGGTTGCGGCGGATGACGGCGACTTCAAAATTGTGATCTGCACACCAGAAGGTCAAAGCCTTGTTTCATGGGCTGACCTCACTGGCGAGCCAGCGCCTTTTGAAAAAACGTCCGACCACGAAAGTATACCCGACTGTGACGCATGCGTTGGCTGTTGCCGGGTGGGTCAGGCCGCCTTTGCGACAGGTTCATCCTTTCCAGATCTTTTCGTAACTTATGCCGAATACGCGCTGCCTGGCAGCGCCAGCTTAAAACTCATCCATCATGCTGGCCCGCCAATGCCTTCGCGCGCGCCGCCGCCGGTTCTCGTCTGATTTCATTACATCACTGAACCGGCGTTTCGGTTGAAACGCTTTTGATGCTTAAGCGCTCAAACTGGAGTTCTCATGCGAAAATTATTGTTCTGCGCCGCGACCGCGGCGAGCCTGCATGCATACGCCTATGCGGACGGCGAAACCGCCGCCAAGAACCATGCCCCCATTGGCGTGATGGGTGATCATATGCACAAAGCCGGAGAGATCATGTTCTCCTATCGTTACACGCATATGGACATGTCTGGTTCCCTCATCGGCGACGACGAGGTTACACCGGAGACCGTCGCAACAACCGTGCCCAACCATTTTTTTGGCGCGCCAATGCAGCCGCCAACCTTACGCGTTGTTCCGACCGATATGACGATGGATATGCATATGGTCGGCGTTATGTACGGCCTTACCGACTGGCTAACAATTATGGCCATGGGAATGGTCGTCGAAAAAGACATGGACCACACAACGTTTCAAGGTCTGGCCGGCACGGCTGTGTTGGGGACATTCACGACCGAGTCGTCCGGATTTGGCGATACCAAAATTGCCGGACTGGTTCGTCTGTTCGAAAGTGAAACTTCCGGTGCTCGTCACAAGGCCCATATCAACGCAGGGTTCAGTATTCCCACCGGATCGACAACCGAGACCGATCAGATTCTGACGCCGATGGGCGCGACGCCAAGCCCGCGTTTGCCTTATCCAATGCAACTTGGCTCCGGCACATTCGATTTGGAGCCGGGCGTCACCTATAACGGGCGCAGCGATCGCTTCTCCTGGGGCGCACAATACCGCGCCACGCTTCGCACAGGGACAAATGATGAAGGATATTCGCTGGGTGATGTTCATCAGGCGACGGCCTGGTCTCAATATGGTCCAGCGCCCTGGATCGCTTTTTCACTACGCGCCGCGTTTCGAACGCAAGAAACGATCGACGGTATTGATCCGGCAATCGTTGCGCCGGTGCAGACCGCCAATCCGGATTTCCAAGGCGGCGAGCGTATCGATGTCGGCTTCGGTGTAAACCTCGCGGGACAACATGGGTATATTAAAGGCCATCGCCTTGCGCTCGAGTTTGTTTTGCCGGTTTACCAGGACCTGAACGGACCGCAGCTTGAGACAGACTGGTCTGTGACAGCTGGTTGGCAGAAAGCATTTTGACACAAGATAGCCACTGCCGAGCGGCGCTGTCCGTTGGCTCTTGACGTTTCATAACGAAGAGTAAAAGGATTTCTCATGAATAAATATTCAATCGTAGAATTGAGCATTATGGCGTCGCTTGCGCTAACGCTCTCCAGCTTGTCGGCAATCGCCCATGACTACGCGAAAAAAGACCTCGTGATCGATCACCCGTGGGCGCGCCCGACGCATTCAGCGGTTGTGCCGGCGGCGGTCTATTTTGAGATCGTCAACAAAGGCGCAGAGAATGATCGTCTGTTATCTGCCTCGACGGAACGCGCCAAGCATGTTGAGCTTCATAAGACGGAAATCAGCGATGAGGGCGTCGCCAGGATGAGCATGCTGAAGGAGGGCATTGTCGCAACGGCAAATGAAAAGACCTCCATGGAGACCGGGGCTTATCACGTAATGTTGATTGGTCTCGATGCGCGGCTTCAGGCGGGCGAGAAATTCCCGATGACGCTGACCTTTGAAAAGAGCGGTGACATCGAGGTGATCATCAATGTTGAGGATCGTCAGTCAAAAGCCAAAGATCGGGTTGATCATACCGGCCATTAACAATTAAGCCCTTGACTTTACGTTGCTCCGGGCCGATATGCCCGCCATGTCGCCCGGCTGCCGCGTGAGCAGTTTGCACCTCGACAAAAAACAAAAGAATGGTGCACAAGGCGACGCAGCTCATTTTCGCTACCTGCGACCGAGCAAAAAATTCCAAGTTCCCAAATCACGCGGGGTGCTGACGATCTGACGGTTCATTGGGCATTTCGGTCCAGGAACGAGTTCATGGTCGCGAACCACGACGTATGCCAGTCCACCGCATAATGATGTGCGGCTTGGGCTTGCGCATAAAATGTATCTTGGTGAAAAAACGCACCGAGAAGAAAGTATTTTACGTGTCTAATTTTGAAGCCCTTGGGCTTTCTCATGTCGTTCTTAAATCAATCGAATCGCTAGGCTTTGACGAGCCAACGCCAATCCAGCGCAAGGCCATTCCACTTGTGCTGGAAGGTAAGGATTTGATGGGGCTCGCCCAAACCGGCACTGGCAAGACAGCCGCATTTGGTCTGCCGCTTGTTCATCACCTTCTCACTCATCGCGGCAAGCCGCCGTCAAAAGTTGTTCGCTCTCTTATTCTGGCGCCAACGCGCGAGCTGGTTAATCAAATCTCTGAACACCTGAAACTCTTCACGCGCGGCACGCCGCTGCGGGTTGAATGTGTGGTCGGTGGTGCGCCAATCAATCGTCAAATCAAAGCCCTTCACCGTGGTGCGGACATCCTTGTCGCGACGCCCGGCCGCTTGCTTGATCTTGTTGATCGCAAGGCCGTCTATCTCGATAAGGCGACTTTCCTAGTGCTGGATGAAGCTGACCAGATGCTGGATATGGGCTTTATCCATTCTTTGCGCCAGATAGCGCAGCTCCTGGGCTCGCCGCGTCAGACCCTTTTGTTCTCCGCGACGATGCCGCGCCAGATCGAAAATCTGTCACGCGCCTACCAGGATAACCCAGTTCGAGTTGAGACGGCGCCAGCGGGCAGGGCTGCAGATAAAGTTTCTCAGTTCGTTCACTTCGTCGGCAAAGGCGATAAGGCGGCGCTGCTTAAGAAATGCCTCGCCGAACGGCCGGGCGATTTGTCTCTGGTATTTTCACGCACCAAACATGGCGCGGAAAAACTGATGAAACAGCTGGTGGCGTCAGGCTTCGCAGCTGCGTCAATCCACGGCAACAAAAACCAGGGGCAGCGCGAGCGGGCGCTCAAAGGCTTCCGCAGCGGCAAGACCCGCATTCTGGTAGCAACAGACGTTGCAGCACGAGGGATCGATATTCCGGGTGTCAGCCATGTCTATAATTACGACCTGCCGGAAGTAGCCGAAAATTATGTCCACCGCATCGGGCGGACGGCGCGCGCTGGCGCCGAGGGCGATGCAGTCGCATTCTGTTCTCCAGAAGAAATCGGTCTTTTACGCGCTGTTGAGCGATTGATGAAAGTGAACATCGCCATTGTCAGCGGTGAGCCTCCCGCCGACGAGCGCGGTGCGGCGGGTTCACGGCCGCGACGCGGCGCCAATGCGCGCAAACCGGGCCAAAATCGTCGGTCAAGGCCGCAACGCCAGGAAAGACGTTCTGAAAATGCCGTGTCAGGCAATGACGGCGATCGCAAGCGTCATCAGGGCAATCAGTCCGAAGGGCGTCCAGCACGGAAAGAGGGCGAGCAGGACACCGCGGGCAAGAAGCCGTTCAAAAAGAAGTTTCGCGGTAAAAGGTCAGTTGAAGCAGGCGCGGGCGCGCCGGCTAAAGCGGGGAAAAACCACAAGCCTCGCAGCCGTAACCCGGCGAGCGGAAAGCCGGTATCGGGCAAGCCAGCGAATTCCAATTTCAAGAAGCGTTCGCGACCAAATGCGAAGCGAACGGCAGCATAAGTATTTGCCCTCTTGCTTTCTGAGATTTTGGCGTTATTACACCGCCTTCGCCGCTCTGATGACCTATTAGGGCGGCGATACCTGTCCGAGACTGCTGGCGCGGAGAAATTCGCTTAATTTCCGGCATAGACAGAGGGAATAGGTTCAGCCGAACTGTTTCAGTTCGATCTGTCCAAAATACCTTCTGGGGCAGGCTCCAAGCGAGTGATCGCGGGAGCCTTTTTGGTTTCCGCTATTCAATCGCCTGAAATGAAGCCCGCATTGCCGAATAGGTCGGCAGTGCAAAAACCGAAGGGACTGCCAAGATGGACAGAACCCAAAAGGCGGAAATGGTCGAGTGGATCGGCGGCGTGTTCGATACGAACTCAGTCGTCGTGGTCGCCAATGGCGGCCTCACGGTCACGGAAATGGAAAGCCTGCGAGGCGAGCTGCGCCAAACGGGCGCCAATATGCGGATCGTCAAAAACCGCCTGGCCAAAATCGCCATCACGGGAAAACCAAGCGAGAAGATCTCAGATCTTTTCAATGGCCCGACCGCATTAGCGTTCTCTGAAGACCCCGTCGCGGCGGCGAAAGCCGTTCACAAATTTGCCAAGGATAATGACAAGCTCACGATCCTTGGCGGTGTAATGGGTGAAGAAATTCTCGATGAAGCCGATGTAAAGGCGCTTGCCTTAATGCCGTCTCGCGAAGAGCTTCTGGGCTCAATAGTACAAACCATCATGTCGCCAGCGTCGAATATCGCCAGCGCCATCGGAGCACCGGCGTCGAATATTGCCGGCATTCTCTCCACCCTTGAGGAACGCGAAGCGGCCTAAGGCTGCAAATTTTTGCTAACAATTCTAACGAACTAGGAACTAAACCATGGCTGATCTAAAAAAACTGGCTGAAGAGCTTGTTGGCCTGACGCTTCTGGAAGCGGCTGAGCTGAAAAACATCCTTAAAGACGAATATGGCATCGAGCCTGCTGCTGGCGGCGCGGTAATGATGGCTGGCCCGGCGGCTGGCGGCGAAGCGGCTGAAGAACAGACCGAATTCGACGTCATTCTGCTTGCGGCTGGCGAGAAAAAGATCAATGTGATCAAAGAAGTTCGCGCCATTACTGGCCTTGGCCTCAAAGAAGCCAAAGATCTCGTCGAAGCTGGCGGCAAACCGGTCAAAGAAGCGGTGTCGAAAGACGAAGCCGAAGAGATCAAGAAAAAGCTGGAAGAGGCTGGAGCCAAAGTCGAGCTCAAGTAAGCCCCAATCAGGGCAGATTTGGGA
>JAJFGC010000240.1 GCA_021776345.1 Hyphococcus sp.
TAATTTCTAAATAAAACCCTTTTTTTTTTTTTTTTTTCCCCCGCAAACCCCCCCCTAAACTCCCCGGAGCTAGGGCTGCAATAATGCAAAAAAATATATTACTGAGAAACAGATAAGGAGAATCTCGATCAATGATTATTCACGACATCTCGATCAATATCGAAGAGGATATGATTTACTGGTGGGAGGGCAAAAAGCCGGAAATGCGGTCGGTGTTCAAGATTGCTGATGGCGCCCCTTCTGAAGTAACGAGATGGCTCCTTGGTTCGCATACGGGTACGCATATTGATGCGCCGCGTCACTTTATTGAGGACGGGGACACGGTGGAAAAACTGCCGCTTGATATCTTTATTGGGCCTGCGCGCGTGGTTGACGCCACGACAGCGGATGACGCGCAAATTGACGCCGCAATGGTCGAGAAAGCAAATTTGAATGGCGCGACGCGCGTGCTGTTTAAGACCTCAAATTCCACAAAACTTCTGACGAAGAAGGATTACAATCCAAAATTTGTGGGTATTACGGATGACGGCGCTCAAGCGCTGGTTGATGCCGGCGTTAAGTTTGTCGCTATCGATTATGTGACCATTGAGGCGCCCGACCAGTGCGAAGAGTGGCCGACCCATCATATTCTCTGTGGCAATGGCGTGATCATTCTCGAAAACGCCAATCTCGCCGACATTAAGGATGGTACGTATTTTCTCTGTTGTTTGCCGATCAAACTCAAAGGTTCCGAGGGCGCGCCGGCGCGGACTGTACTGATTGAAGGAATTGAGTGCTAATGAACGCAAATGGAGCGATAGCAACGCCCCATGCTGCCGCCAGCGAAGCGGGGATTCGCATCCTCCAGGCTGGCGGTAATGCAATCGATGCCGCGCTCAGCGCCGCCGCTGTGCTGACAGCGATCTATCCTCACCAATGTGCGATTGGCGGCGATCTATTTGCGCTCGTGCGTGACCGCCATGGGAACACGACAAGTGTCAATGGTTCCGGCGTTTTGCCGGCGGCAGTTGATGTCGAGAAGCTGCGCGAGCAGGGTAATGAGGTTCCCTCGACGGGCATACATTCGATCACGGTACCCGGTATGGTGGCTGGCTGGAAAGATATTGCGTCGCTCGGCGCGTTGTTGTCGCCGGCGGAGCAATTACAAACGGCGATTGGACTGGCCGAAAAGGGAGCAGAAGTATCGCCTTCTTTGGCGCGCGGCTTACAGTCACAATCGGAGCAAATTAAAAATGATGCGGGGCTTGCTGCCGTTTTTGTGGATGGTGGCGCGGTAAAAAAATTGGGAGACATATTTACGCAGCCGGCGTTGGCTGCGACGCTTCAGTCGCTCGCTTCAGATGGCTTTGACAGTTTTTATACAGGGCCAACCGCCACGATGCTTGCCGGTGGGTTACGGGCTTTGGGCTCGGCGATCAGCGAAGTTGATTTGCGCCGCCACCAGAGTGAACTAACGACGCCCTTGGGTTTTGATTATGACGGCGTGACGCTTTTGACGTGCCCGCCAAATTCTCAAGGTTTTGTCTTGCTTGAGGCGCTTGCCGCGCTCGATTCTATTGGAATTGGCCCAACGGAACTCAACGACCGGCCGGGCTTTTTGCTGGCAGCGAGTATTTTGGCGGCCGGTGATCGAGACCGGTATCTTGGCGATCCGAAACTAACGGAAATACCACTGGCAAAACTGCTCGATAAATCCAGCCTCAAAGCGCGTTTTAAGGCAGCGCTCACAGATGGCGCCGCCGCGATTATGGATGCTGCGCCAGCTCACGGCGACACCGTTTCAATTTGTACGATGGACGCGCAAGGCAATTCCGTATCTTTAATTCAGAGTGTGTATCAGACCTTTGGCGCCGGTGTTCTCGAGCCCAAATCTGGCGTGATTATGCATAACCGGGCCCGTGGCTTTTCTTTGAAGAAAGGCGCGCCCAACGAGATGAAACCGGGCGCCCGCCCGGCTCATACGCTGACGCCGCTTCTTGTATTGCGCAATGGAGAGATCGCTGCGTCGATCGGCGCGATGGGCGGTCGAGCGCAACCGCAAATTCTGTCGCAAATTTTGTCAGGCGTTTTAAGTCTTGATCGAGATCTTTCGGAAGTGCTGTCGGCGCCGCGATGGGTTTTTGGCGGTGCGGATATTGGATTTGACTGCGTTAAGACAGCGGTTGAAAAGGACGCGTCTGACGAATGGGACGATACACTTGCAATCGCGGGACTGCCGGTTGAGCGAGTAGGCGCACGCGATGAGCGGATGGGTCATTCAAATGCAGTCAGGCGCCTTCCTGACGGCAGTTTTGACAGTGCGTCTGACGTGCGGTCTGACGGCATTGGCCTGACATGTTGAACGGTAATTTGATCGACGCAGATATTGCTGACTTAAAGAAGAACATAACAACGGCACAATAAAAATGAATATATCTGACATGCCACGACTGCGTTTCGCACAGCTTCCAACACCGTTGGAAGAGGCGGCGAATTTGTCCAAATTCTTAGGCGGACCACGAATCCTGTTTAAGCGCGATGATCTAACCGCGAGCGCCCTAGGCGGAAATAAAGTCCGCAAACTCGAATTTATCCTGGGGCGGGCCGTCGCTGAAGGATACGATACCCTCATTGTCCCTGGCGGATATCAATCGAACATGGCCAGAATAACAGCCTCTCTGGCCAATAAGCTTGGCCTCAATATAGAGCTCGTGCTTGGCGGCGCGCCGGAAGAAGTAATCAACCATAATGGTAATTTGCTGTTAGAACATTTGCTTGGTGCAAACATTACATACGTCAATACAGTACCGCGGTGGGATTTTGGAACTACCCTGGAAGATCTCAAGAAGAAGTTGCAAGCGAAAGGGCTGAAGCCGTATTTGCTTCCGCTTGGCGGTTCCAGCCCCGAAGGAATGGCCGGTTATGTTGAGGCGACGCTCGAATTGAAAGAGCAATGTCTGCTGCAGTCTATAAAGCCAGATCGATTATTTGTAGCGATTGGGTCGGGCGGAACGTATAGCGGGTTGTTGCTTGGTGCACTGAATATCGATGTCGGATATCAAATCACGGGCGTGAGTGTCAGCCGGACGCGTGAGTATTTGTTGGAAAAAGTGCCGGAGAATGTTGAGCATGGCGCCTCGCTCCTTGGCATGAAGTCATTTAATGCGGATCATACCCTTTCCATTTACGATGATTATGTCGGCGATAGTTATGGCGCGATAACCGATGATTGCAGAAAAGCAATTCAGCTGGTTGCGCGAACTGAAGGCGTTTTCCTTGATCCGGTTTATTCCGGCAAATGCATGGCAGGCATGATTGATTTGATCCGAAAGGGCGCCATCAGCAGTAAGGAAACGGTGATTTTCCTTCACACGGGTGGATGGCCAGCATTGTTCGCCTATGAGGATGAATTATTTCAATCGAGTGAGACTAAGCAATACTTGCGCAAGTCGACCGGTTCATAACGGTATTAGACGGAAATGTTGATTCTTATAGCGTTGGGTGGAAATGCTCTTTTGAAACGAGGAGAGCCGGTTACGACGGCCGCCCAGTGGAGCAATATTCGAAGCGCCACGCGCGCGATTGCGAGCGTGGCTGGAGATCACCAACTTGTCATCACCCACGGGAATGGGCCTCAGGCTGGACTGCTCGCACTACAAGCTGCGGCGTACAAAGAGGCGGAGCCCTATACGCTGGATATTATTGGTGCTGCGACAGCGGGCATGATCGGTTATATGATCGAGCAGGAGTTGGGCAATTTCTTAGGTTATGACGTGCCGATTGCAACGATGCTGACGCGTGTATGCGTTGACGCCGACGACCCGGCTTTCCGAAATCCAACAAAATTTGTAGGCCCGGTTTACGATGCGATTGGCGCGCAGGAACTTGCACGTGAAAAAGGCTGGACATTCAAGAAAGACAATGAAAACTGGCGGAGAGTTGTGCCGTCGCCGGAGCCGCAAAGTATTGTCTGGCACCGACCCATTCGCTGGCTCGTCAGTCAGAAAGCTCTATTGATCTGCGCAGGCGGCGGCGGTATCCCCGTTATTCGTCATGCAGAAGATGGCCGTTTGGAAGGCGTTGAGGCGGTGATCGATAAGGACAGGACAAGCAGCCTTCTTGCGCAGGAATTATCGGCCGATCTTTTTGTTATCGCGACGGATGTGGATGGCGTTTACGACAGCTTTGGCACGCCGCAACAGCGCTTGATCACGAATACCACGCCACAAGAATTGGGGGACGGCTCCTATTCGTCCGGTTCGATGGGCCCAAAGGTGGACGCCGCAAGCTGGTTCGTGCGGCAAACGGGAAAAAGGGCGGTCATTGGCTCCCTAAACGAGATTGAGAATATTATTTGCGGTCGGTCGGGGACGAGCATCGAAGCAAACCCCAAAGGGCCGTAGAGAAACGGATGGGCTTTTTGCAGGCAGGTCTCTTTTCAAAGGCAGTCACCTTCAGCGTCCTGTTGCTGTCCGTTCTGCTTTGCCTGGGCTGCTCGGCGGACAGCCGGCGAGACAACGGCCATAC
>JAJFGC010000025.1 GCA_021776345.1 Hyphococcus sp.
ACCGGCGGCGGCGCGGGCAAGGAACATGGCATGATCTATCTCGATGGTGAGGTCGATCATCGTCTCGACAATGACAAGCTCGTTGATCATCTGGTTGAGCTGGTCGAAAAGAAAGCTGAAGAAATTCAGGCTGAAGAAGCCAAACAATCTGTCGCCGCAGAGTAGCTAGGCTTATCGAACAACCACGCGCGCGGGAAATTCCCGCGCGTTTTCTGTTTGCGGAGAGGTAATATGAAAAACTTACTTTTAACGATTCTTGCTGGCGCTTTTCTAACGTCAGCAGCCTGCTCAGGTGAGGCTGACACGCCCGTCAAAACGATTGGTGAGAATGAAGCGACGGCAACACATCTGATAATCCGGTTCAGTGTGTCGGAAGAAAACCTTGATGCGTTCCTCGACATCATGACGAATATCAATTCGTTGATGGCGAGTGAAGAAGGGTTCATCTCAGCGCAGGTTTATCGGAGCAACAACGATCCGCTTGCCTTTACGCTGATTGAGGCGTGGAAAACGCAGGCAGCTCATGAGACGCATTTTGAGCACATCAATACGTCCGGCGATTGGGCCGGCATTCTTGCCATGCTCACCAAAGAACCGGAGATGAGCTATAATACACAGCTCTGACTCGGCCTTGCCGGTCCGAATGACGACATGGAAAAAATATGATCCCTCAGGAAAAAATAGCTGCGCTGATCGACAAGTTTGAACGGATTGAAGCGGAGATGTCGTTAGTGACTGGCTCTGAAGCGATCATCAAACTATCAAAAGAGCATGGCGAACTGCGCGATGTCGTTGAAAAGGCGCGTGAGCTGTCGTCGATGCGGGCGCAGTTGGCTGAACTCGAAGAGCTTGCCGCTGGTGATGATGACGAGATGGCCACGATGGCGCGCGACGAACTTGCCGAGCTAAAAGAACGTGAGCCGGGCCTTGAGCAGGATCTCCAGATGATGCTCTTGCCGAAAGACAAGGCCGATGACTCATCAGTCATTCTGGAGGTGCGCGCTGGCACAGGCGGCGATGAGGCCGCGCTTTTTGCCGGCGACCTTTTCCGTATGTATCAGCGGTTTGCCTCGCTCAATGGCTGGAAGGTTGATGTCCTGTCTTCGTCTGAATCGGAAGCCGGCGGCTACAAGGAAATTCAGGCGAGCGTTAATGGCAATGGCGTTTTTGCGAAGATGAAATTTGAGGCGGGCGTGCACCGGGTGCAGCGCGTGCCGGCGACCGAAACGCAAGGGCGCGTGCATACGTCGGCGGCCACCGTCGCGGTGCTGCCGGAACCTGAAGATGTGGATATCGAAATCAATGAAAGCGATCTCCGGATTGATGTTTTCCGTGCGTCGGGCCCCGGCGGTCAGTCCGTCAACACAACCGACTCTGCCGTGCGCATTACCCATGTGCCAACGGGTGTTGTCGTCATTCAGCAAGATGAAAAATCGCAACACAAAAACCGCGCAAAAGCGATGCAGGTTTTGCGCGCGCGCCTTTACGAGGCAGAACGCGCACGCGTCGATGCTGAGCGCGCCGCAGAACGCAAGGGCATGGTCGGGTCCGGCGATCGCTCAGAGCGTATTCGCACGTATAATTATCCACAAAGTCGGGTTACCGACCACCGGATCAATTTAACGCTCTATAAACTCGATGAAATTGTCGCCGGTGACGCCCTTGATGAGATCGTCGATGCGTTGATAACGCAAGATCGCGCGGATCGATTAGCGGAAATGCAAGGCGATGGCGCCTGATTTTTTTCAAAGCATGACAGTTGGCGATGCTTTGCGCGCTGGCGGAAGAGTGCTGGCGAGCGCTCGCACACCGATGCTCGATTCGCGCATATTGCTGAAGCACGCGGCGGGCTTGGACGATGTTGATTTGATCGTCGGTGATGCAAATTTGTTGACGCAAGAACAGGCGCGGGCATTTTGTGATTGCATAGCACGCCGCAACATGGGCGAACCGGTCGCCTATATCATCGGCGTCAAGGAATTTTGGAGCCTTGAGTTTGACGTAACGCCGGATGTTTTGATCCCGCGGGAGGATTCCGAATGCCTGATCGAGGCGGCAACTGCCCGTCGCGCAGATAACGAACAATTGTCGATCCTCGACCTTGGAACTGGCAGCGGCTGTCTGTTATGTGCGCTGCTATATGAGTTTGATGAAGGGGAGGGCGTCGGCGTTGATCGCTCTGAAAAAGCGCTCGCGATCGCTTCGGCCAATGCGCAAAAGTTGCGGCTCGGTGAGCGAGCTACATTTCTCGTCAGCAATTGGTTCAGCGATGTCGCCGGGCCTTTCGATCTCATAATCGCCAATCCGCCTTATATTCCGGACCGTGATCGGGAAGGGTTGCCCGTCGATGTCGCCGGCTTTGAGCCGGACGATGCTCTTTTCGCGGGTGTTGAAGGCCTCGACGCCTATGCTGAGATCCTTGTCCGCGCACCATCCATGCTGGCAAAAGATGGATTGATGATTTTTGAGATGGGCGTGGCCCAGGCCGGCCAGCTTATGGAAATGGTTACGAATTCCTTTCCCGAGGCAGAAATCGGCCTCATATCTGACCTGCAGCAAAGATCCCGCGGCATTTTTGCCGACCGGCGAAGGGGTATAAAAAAAGATTGAACTTGAGCCCTTAACCGGTATGATAAGGACAAGACACACCGCTCAGCGTTAATAACTTTTGATTATGCTGGGTCTGTCCAAATCCAACATCAGTCAGGCTAAGGATAAGTCCGGCTAGTTGTACGCAGCGTTGCTGCGATATGGAATTCGAAAACTGCATGATGCGATTGGCGCTGAAGCGCTGGAAAATTACCAAAAAAGACGCTTGAGAGACCGGATCCGTGAGGTCGGTTGATCCGTTAAGGGGCAATAACAGGAAAAAAATTATGAAGCGTGGCCGTAATCAACGCCGCCGTCCGGGTGGCAACAATCCTAACCGGGCGCACGATTCGAACGGACCAGATGTTCGTATTCGCGGAACAGCGAATCAGATTTACGACAAATATATTGCTCTGGCGCGTGATGCATCATCTGCCGACGACCGGATCAAGGCGGAGAGCTATCTTCAGCACGCCGAACATTACTTCCGGGTCATCCGGGCGACACAACCGCCCCAGCAACATCAGCAACCGCAGCAGAATGGGCAAGAGGCCTCTGGCGGCGATCAGCCGTCGATCGAAAACGGTCAGGACCGGAATGACGATCGCAGCGACAATACTCAAAATGACAATGCTCGATCTGACAGCGGCCGTAATAATGACCGCAATAATGAGCGCCGCCGCAGCCGCAGCCGCGATGACAATAAAGCGACTGAGAGCGTGGCTGAAACGCCTGAAGCGCCAAAAGAAGCAGACGAGCCTGCAGCCGCGGTTGCTGAAGAAGCACCAGCGGAAGAAAAGCCCAAACGGCGCCGGGCAAAACGGACAACCAAGCGTGTTGCAAAAGATGATAGCGACGTCAGTGAGGAAGAAGCGCCAGCCGCTGCGGAATAATTTTTCACCATTGCTGGCCGCGGCTTGACGCGACAGCTGCGTAAATTGATTTCTTCTGGGCCATCACCGCGATAATCTTTCCGCGATATAGCGGAAGGAATTAGCGCATGAGCGGCGAGCCCACCCTTTTCGATTTAACCGGAAAATCCGCCATTGTTACTGGCGCCTCCCGAGGCATCGGTGAGGCCATTGCGCGCCGTCTGGCGCAGCATGGCGCCAATGTGATCATTTCCAGCCGTAAGATCGATGCCTGTCAGACAGTCGCTGACAGCATCAATGACGCTGAGGGCCGTGACGCCGCCCATGCGATTGCCTGCAATATTTCTCATAAGGAAGAGCTGCAGCGCCTGGTGGACGAGACAAAGTCAACAATCGGCCCGGCAAATATTTTGATCTCAAACGCAGCGGTGAACCCATATTATGGGCCGTCGGCTGCCATCTCAGACGAACAATTCGACAAGATCCTCGCCTGCAATGTCAAAGCCTCGCATTGGCTTTCGCAAATGGTGCTGCCCGACATGCAGAAGAAAAAATCGGGCGCGATCATCATCATTTCGTCCATAGGCGGATTTGTCGGATCGAACCTGATTGGCGCCTACAACATATCGAAAGCTGCCGACTTGCAGCTCGCGCGCAACCTTGCGGTGGAATATGGGCCGGACAATATCCGTGTGAATTGCATCTGTCCCGGCGTTGTAAAAACCTATTTCGCTGAAGCGCTCTGGAAAGATCCGAAGATTGAAAAAATGATGACGGAAAAATTGCCATTACGGCGATTTGGCGAGACCGATGATATTGCGGGCGCTGCAGTGTTTATGGCGTCCTCCGCCGGAAAGTGGATGACCGGGCAGGGCATGATTATCGACGGCGGCGCACTGATCAGTATGGGCGGGCTTTAATATTCATTTTTTAGAGGGCGGTTTATGGATGCGGATCTGTCAACATCATTTGGCGAGCAAACGCTGCAATATACAAAGTTCCGGCCAGAATATCCCGATAGCGTTTTTGCTTTCATAGAAGCGAGCCTGGGCGGTGAGCTGAACCTGGCTGTTGAGCTCGGCGCCGGTTCCGGCCAGGCCACACGCCGACTGGCGACAATCTTTCACCATGTTATCGCCGTCGAACCAGACGCCCGGCTTGTAAAACCGGCGTCGTTTCCATCCAACGTCGAGCTGCAAAATATCAACGCCGAGGCGGCGACAGTGACGCCCGGCAGCGTCAATCTGGTGACGGCAGCCACGGCGTTTCACTGGATGGACCAACCGCTGATCTGTCAACATGCAGCACAATGGCTGCAGCCTCGCGGCGTCTTCTTCCCGTTCGCTTATGATGTTTTTCAGTTTGAAGGCAACGCGCAGGCATTTTTTCTGGAAGAATTTGAGAAATGGCGTCCTTATCGTGATGCACGGCTCGACAATAATTACAATTATGCTGACGAGCTGAAACGCACCAATGTCTTTACCTCCGTGACGCGGTTTGAAGATCAGATGAGTTGGGATTTGTCGGTTCAAGATGCGGCAGGATTGATTTGCACGGCGTCGTTTGCCAATGCCTATGCGAGAGCGCACTCGACACCAGACGCCTATTTTACCATTGTTGAGGAAGCGCTGGGAAAATCCGGCGACAAACTCCGTGTGACATTCCCGATTATCGGCGCGCTCGGCCGAATCGGTTAAATCGCCCGCGTCGCCTCTTCAAACCAGTCTTTGATGTCGCCCGGAATGTGTGGGCCGATTTTTTTGCGAACATCTATGTGATAGGCGTTGAGCCAGTCGCGTTCTTGATTGGTCAGCAGCTCAACTTTCACGAGATCAAGATTGATCGGCGCCATGGTGATGGTTTCAAACGCCATCATTTCCCGTTCGCCGCCGGGCAGCGGCGTTGCTTGCGTCACCACGATAAGGTTTTCGATCCGAATGCCGAACTCACCGGATTTATAAAATCCTGGCTCATTGGAGACGATCATGCCCGGCTTCAGCGCTTGATCATTGGCGGCTTTGGCAATGCGTTGCGGACCTTCATGGACGCCTAAAAATGAGCCGACGCCATGGCCGGTGCCATGATCATAATCGAGCCCTGCATCCCACAGGGGTTTACGCGCAAAAGCATCGAGCTGAGTGCCTGTCGTGCCAGCAGGGAAGCGCATGGTCGCAAGCGCAATATGGCCTTTTAAAACCCGTGTAAAGCGATCGCACATTTCATCGCTTGGATTCCCAATCGGGACCGTGCGGGTAATGTCGGTGGTGCCGTCCGGGTACTGACCGCCCGAGTCGATGAGAAACAATTCGCCTTTTTGAAGGTTGCGATTGGTTTCTGTCGTCACCCGATAGTGCACAACCGCGCCATTCGGACCGGAGCCGGAAATCGAATCGAAACTGAGATCGCGCAGATCATCAGACTCCGCACGAAACGCCTCGAGTGTTTTTGCAGCGGTGATTTCGTCGATCTCGCCGTTTTGGGCCGTTGTGTCTAGCCAATGGAGATAGCGCGTTACCGCGGCGCCATCGCGGATATGAGCGCTGCGGGCGCCTTCGATCTCGGTGTCATTTTTGGTCGCGCGAGGCAGGGCGCAAGGATCGGTCAATTCCACTACGTGTGCGCCGGCGGTTTTGAGATCGTCGATATATTTTGACGGTGACAGGGCAGGATCGACGGCGACGCTGACGCCGTCGCGTCCAAGCTTGTCGAGGGCGCCGCCGACATCCTGGTCGCTGCGAATATCAACGTCATCGCCCAGAAATTCAGGCAGTGCATTATCGACTTTGTCAGGCGACAAAAACAGCGTTGCCTTGCCGTCAGACGTCAATAGTGCGCGGCACAGCGGCAACGGCGAGCGAGCAACGTCACTGCCGCGGACATTGAAGAGCCAAGCGATCGATGGCGGCGCCGTAATCAAGACCGCATCCGCGCCAGCTGCCTTTATCGTCTTCGCAATCTCGTTGCGTTTGTCTTCGGAAGATCGGCCGGCAAATTTAAGATCATGAGGTCTTACCGGGTTTTGCGGTGCGGCTGGTTGATCTGCCCATGCTGCATCCACCGGGTTGTCGGCAATTGCAAAAAGCTCAAACCCGGCCTTTTTTGCGGCATGCTCCAGCCGTCGAACGCTGGCGAGCGTGTGCAACATCGGATCATAGCCGATGCGATCGCCCTTACCGGCATTTTCCAAAAGCCACGCGTCAATCGGTGTCTCGGTATAATCAGCATAGTCGAAAAAACCGCTGTCAGCTTGGCTGCGCACCTGCAATGTGTAGCGTCCGTCGGTGAAGACAACCGCTTTTTCCGTCATCACCACGGCGCCGCCAGCGGAACCGGAGAAACCGGACACCCACATCAACCGTTCGGCATATTCCGGAATATATTCATTTTGATACTCATCATCATGCGGAATGATAAAACCGTCGAGATTTTGCTTTTTCATTTCCTCGCGCAACAAGGGCAGATGCTTGCCGGCGAATGAACGGTCGGATACGGGTTCGTAGGTTTGAAACATGCGGGTTCCAGCAGGTTGAATTTCAGTTGTGTCTATATCGCCCTTGGGGCACGCGTGCTCAAGGGGATTATTGTTTGACGAGTAACAATACTGGCCAGGTGTCGTCTTCAAGGCGATTAATTTGCCGAAAGCCTGCTTTTCCATATTCCGCTGTGACGCTCGGCTCCTGTTCGGCCATTAGCCCAGCCAGCATGACCCGGCCATTTTTGGCGACATGGGCGGCCATGTCCGGGGCGAGCTCTTTCAGCGGCCCGGCGAGAATGTTGGCGAAGACAAAGTCAAACGGGGCGGCGCCCTCGATATCGGGATGGTCGAAGCCTGCGGCGGTGACGCAAGCAATTTTGTCATCAACCCCGTTCAGCTTTGCGTTTTCTCGCGCGATCTCAACTGATGTTTCATCGATATCGCTGGCGAGAATATTGCGGCTCCAAAGTTTTGCCGCGGCGATGGAGAGAATTGCTGATCCGCAACCAAGATCGAAGATCGATTTCGGCGCCCAACCGGCGAACCGACCGAGAAGGGTTAGACATCCCGCCGTGGTTGGGTGATGACCGGTGCCGAACGCTTGGTTGGCGTCGATACGGATCGGGATATCTTCTGTCTCGTTCGGCAATTTATCGGCATCGTGGACGCCGTATAATACGAACCGTCCGCATCGGACAACGCCCAGCCCTTCGAGCGAATGCGCAACCCAATCCTGATCGGGCAATTCTTCAAGCTCGCCCGGCGTCAGCTTCGAATGTTCGCCAAGCAAAGCATAAATCGCATCCACATCCGGCGCTTCCCGAAAATAAGCTTCAAGGCGCCAACCGGCGTCGTCGTCGCCGAGCGCCGCATCGTCCTTGGTTAGGCTGACGGCGTCGGCGGGCGGATCCAGAAATTCGCTAAGGGCAAGGCTTGCGGCCTCCAGCGTAGATTTGTCTGCGGTCCATGAAATTTTATAGGTTGGCATTGATAGACCCTGTTGCGCGACGGCAGTCGTAGCCTTGATTTTTCTGTTATGGGCAACGACGTTGATTTGCGCCAGCATAGAAAACATAAAACAGCTGAACGTTTGGGTTAAGGCGTGATTGTCACGTTGCCTCAATGAATGTGTCGATCACTTTCTTCGGGCCGGAATGCTCGAAATCGACGGTCAGTTTCTGGCCTTCTATGGCCGACACTTTTCCGTAGCCGAACTTTTGGTGAAAGACGCGCTGGCCTTTTTCAAATTTTGATTTGCCGGGCGCGCTGACCGAAACAGCTTTTGCGCGGCCTTCGATCAGGGGCGGGTCGGAGATCCGTCGGCTCCCGGCTGCGCGTGCGCGCCGCCATCCCGGGTTATCGTAATAGGCGTCATCGCGGAGCTTCTGGCCGTCAAAGCTTGAATGGCTGGCAAGATCGGCGGCGGCGTTTCCGTAAAGGCCAGGTTCTGACATCACCTCAACATGGTCTTCGGGCAGTTCGTCGATAAAGCGCGACGGGATCGCCGTTTGCCAGCGCCCGAAAATTTGTCTGTTGGCGGCAAAAGAGATACGACAGCTTTCTTCCGCGCGCGTGATCCCGACATAAGCGAGGCGGCGTTCTTCTTCGAGGGCGGCGTTGCCTTTTTCATCGAGGGAGCGCTTTGAAGGAAAAATTTCTTCTTCCCAACCGGGCAGAAAGACAACGGGAAACTCCAGTCCCTTGGCCGCATGTAAGGTCATCAACCAGACGCAGCCGCTTGTTTCATTTTCATTGCGTTCAGCCACGAGCGCGACGTGATCGAGATAACCTTCGAGCGTGTCGAATTCAGAAACGCCCTGGATAAGTTCTTTTAAATTATCGAGTTTGCCTGGCGCTTGCGGGCTTTTGGAATTCTTCCACATTTCAATGTAGCCCGATTCTTCGAGCACGAGTTCAGCGAGATCAGCCGGCGCCATGTCTTTCGCGTCGCGCGCCCAACGATCGACCGTATCGACAAAGTTTACAAGCGACCGCCTTGCCGCCGCATGAAGGTCGTCGCTTTCGAGCGCCACTCTTGATGCGACCATCAATGGCGTGTTGTGCGCGCGGGCGATTTTGTGCAGGGTTTGCAACGCTTTGTCGCCAAGCCCGCGTTTCGGTTTATTAACGATCCGCTCAAATGCGAGATCATCATACGTAGACCGGATTAGCCGCAGATAGGCGAGGGCGTCTCTGGTTTCCTCGCGCTCATAAAAGCGCGGACCGCCGACCACGCGATAGGCGAGCCCCAGCATATTGAAGCGTTCTTCAAAGGCGCGCATCTGAAAGGAGGCGCGCACTAGCACCGCCATATCGTCAAGAGATCGGCCTTTGTTTTGCTCGGATTCAATGTCATCGCCGATCAGGCGGGCCTCTTCCTCGCCATCCCAAACCCCGCGGATCTTGACTTGTTCGCCGTCCTCAATGTCCGTCCACAGCTCTTTGCCAAGGCGTTCTGTATTGGAAGAAATGAGGCCGGAGGCGGCGCCCAAAATAGCCGGTGAAGAACGATAATTGCGCTCGAGGCGAATGACCTTTGCGCCGGGAAAATCTTTTTCGAACCGCAAAATGTTTTCAACTTCTGCGCCGCGCCATCCGTAAATCGATTGGTCGTCATCACCGACACAGCAGATGTTTTTGTGTTGTTGGGCGAGCAATCGCAGCCATAAATATTGTGCAACATTGGTATCTTGATATTCGTCGACCAGCATATAACGGAAGCGTTTTTGATATTCGCCGAGCACATCAGGGTTGTTCTGAAAGATCGTCAGATTGTGCACGAGGAGATCGCCAAAGTCAGCCGCGTTCAGCGTTGCCAGCCGCGACTGATAGGCTTTGAAAAGGTCGATGCCCTTGCCATCCGCAAAATGATAAGCCTCGTTCGCGGGGACTTTGTCTGGTGTCAGACCGCGATTTTTCCAGCCGTCGATAACGATGGCGAGGCCGCGTCCGGTCCAGCGCTTTTCGTCGATGCCGGCCGCGACGATCACCTGCTTGGCGAGGCGGGCCTGATCGTCGGCGTCGAGAATAGTGAAGCTTGATTTGAGACCGGCCAGCTCAGCATGCCGACGCAGGATTTGGGCGCCGATGGAGTGGAAGGTGCCGAGCCATTGCATCCCCTCGACGCCGTCGCCGACCAGCGCCTCAATCCGCCCCTTCATTTCGTGGGCGGCTTTGTTGGTGAAAGTAACCGCCAGAATTTGCCAGGGTTGCGCCCGGCGGGTGAACAGGAGGTGAGCGAGCCTCGTCGTCAGCGCCCGCGTTTTGCCAGTGCCGGCGCCGGCGAGCATTAAGACGGGGCCTTCTGTCGCGAGTACAGCGGCGCGCTGTTCTTCGTTTAAACCCTCGAGGTAAGGCGCTGATCTTTCGTTACTTTCGCCCGGCAGGCTCGACCGCGCCGCAGCCATGGCGCGCTCGGAAATCGATGGTTTCGTGATCGGGTCGGTACTCATTTTGGCACTCTACTCAAAGGAGAACGATTCTGGAACATCCAGAACTATTCAGGTTCTCAGGAATTGCAAATCGCCCCGAGTCTTGGATGATGGGGCGGACCATAGGGCGAGAGAACAACCGATAGAAGGAGATGCCAAAAATGGCAGGCAAGTTTGAGATTTATAAGGACAAGGCCGGCGAGTTCCGGTTTCGGCTGAAAGCCGGCAATGGGGAAAACATCCTCGCCAGCGAGGGCTATAAGGACAAAAGCGGCGTCGATAATGGGATCGCTTCGGTGAAGAAAAATGCGGGCGGTGACGACAAATATGAACGCAAGGAATCCGGCAGCGGGAAATTCCACTTCAATCTGAAAGCCGCAAACCATCAAATTATTGGTTCTTCCCAGATGTATGCGAGCGCCGACAGCCGCGACAATGGGATTGAGAGCGTCAAGAAAAATGCCCCTGATGCAGAGATTGATGATCAGACAAGCTAACTATTGTTAGTATTCACTCAAAGAGCGCCGCCTTCCGGCGGCGTTTTTTTCACGCTGCTGACGATAAAATTTGTCGCCGGGTTTTTGCTCTGCTAATTTCGGATCTATGGCCCAACACACCTTCACCCATCGCATCGCGACAAAGGCCGACATTCCGGTTATCGTTGAAATCATGCGCGCGTCGATCGCCGAAAACATGAAAGACTTCTTGTCGAGCGATGAGATCACTGCAGCGCAGGAGACGATGGGTCTCGACATGACGTTGATCGAAGATGGAACCTATTTTCTTATAGAGACAATAAAAAACGGTGAAACGGTCGGCGTTGCCTGCGGCGGGTGGGGTAAACGGAAGACGCTTTACGGCGGTGACCACACCACTGGCCGCGATGACAGCTACTCGGACCCGGCTGTCGATGCTGCGCGCATCCGCGCCATGTATACCCATCCGGACTGGACGCGGCGGGGCATTGGGACGTTGTTGCTCGATCTCGGTGAGAATGCGGCTCGTGAAGCGGGGTTTAAAACGATTGAACTGGGCTCAACCGTCCCCGGCGAGCCTTTATATCTGGTGCGCGGTTACGTGGAGTTTGATCGCGAAAGCAATGCCGCTGCCAATGGATCGGAAAATGTCGTAATCCATATGCGCAAAAAGCTTTAGATAGACGCCTTAAGATCCATCGACTTCGAGCGCCTCAATGAAGTCTTCATAGGTGTCTTCCTGCGCGGCGGTCGTATCATTTTCGAGCGCTTCGTCCAGCCCAACGCGCAAATCAACGCCAGTGCGATCTTCGATGTCGTCGAGCGCCGCCTCGCAACCATCGTCAATAAAGGCGAAATCATCGATCAGATAGCGCAACGTATCTTTCGCTTGAGTGGGGTCTTTGCTGCGCATGCTGACCGTGATCTTTTTCGCGCGTTGATCGACGAAGTAAGCGCCCGCCATGTTGCGCCAGCGGACGGTTGTGTTGGTCCACTTAAACTCGGCGGTCGATTCAGAAAGCTTTACGCTGTCTTCTGTCCAGCCTTCAATTTTGAATTCGAACGGTTCGCCCTCCTTCCCGCCGGTCGGATAAATCGACATCGTCACAACGCAGACAGGTTTGTCGAACTCAATCAACAACGGCGTATTGAGGTAGTTTAGATAACCGGCAGCGTAGGTCCCGCTGGTCGGCGCTTCATAGGTGCACATTGTGTCGTAATAAAAAAGCCGCTTGCCCGTGCAGATTTGCCAGGTCAGCCCCGTGCCAAAATTGACGCCGAGATCATTGGCGTAGTCTTTGCGGATTTTCTCGCCATGTTTGCCGGGCGGCGGTTCGAATGTGATGACGGTATGCGGAGGATCGTCAGACGCCGCTTCGGCGTCGCCGATAAAGGTAATGACGCGCGTGTCTGTCGCCGGGTTGGTGTCCCCGTCCGGATCGGCGCCGATGCCATTTTCATGCACCCAGCCGCTCTCGTGATCGTGGCCTTCGACGGGGTCATCGTCATGCGGATGGGCGAGCACGTTGATGCCCGGAAACGAAATGGCAATGATTGCCCCAAGTCGAATAATTGTATTGCGCATAAGCATTCCCCACTGATTCGATAATACTACGCGACGCCAATGGTTCCAAGTCGTCAGACGTCGATGGCTAACGCCTTGTATTTCAGTATCTTTTATAGCACGCCACATCACTTTGAGATGAGCTGGTCGATTTATGAGACCTTTGCGCTTGACCCTGGTGGCGGCGCCTTCATTAATTCCTGCTGCAAAACTGGAGGGCGCACCCTGTGAATTCATCAATTCGCCGCATCAGCGGCTGTCTCGGACTTGTTATTTTAAGCGCATGCTCAAATGTCGATGCGCCAGCACCTGCTGAAACGGACGCAGCAGCTGTCGCCGCCGCACAAACGACCGGCGCCGCGACCGCTGCGGCCCGCATTGAGGCAGATGTACGCTATCTCGCGGACGATGCTCTTGAGGGGCGTGAGGCTGGAACGAGTGGTTATCAAGCAGCCGCTGATTATGTTGCTGCGCGCATGGCCGATATTGGACTGGAGCCAGCAGGAGAGGATGGCTGGTTTCAACAAGTGCCGCTGCTCGCAAGCACGGCGATACTTGATGCGGCTTCATTTTCAATCACGGACGCCAATGGTGAAACAGTCGCGCTCACTCATCTCGACGATTTTCGCGTGTTCACGACGTCAGGCAAAACCGAGATGAACATCACCGCACCAGTGGTGTTTGTCGGTTATGGCGTGAATGCGCCGAGCGAGGATCACAACGATTACGAAGGTCTCGATGTTGAAGGAAAAATCGTCGCGTATTTTGGCGGCGCGCCTGATACTTTTGATACTGAAAAACGCGCCCATTATGGTTCTACCAGTGGCAAAGCGGCTGAGGCCTCATCGCGCGGCGCGGTCGGGACGATCGGGCTTTTCACCACAGCAACGGAGCAACGTTTCCCCTGGGAACGCGTTATCGCCAATCCCTTACGAAAACGCATGACGTGGGTTCATCCTGACGGCACGGCGGAAGTTTCAGGCAATGGTCTTGACGGATCGGCGACACTGCATCCGGCAATCTCGGAGGCGTTATTTAAAGGCGCGCAGAAGAGCTTTGCAGAGGTAAGAGCCGAAGCCGACAAAGAGGGCGGCGCGCCGGAAGGCTTTGACTTGCCGGTCACCGTCTCGATGACAAGCGCCCAGACAAGCGAAATTGTGACGAGCCCGAATGTTGCGGGGCTCATTCCGGGCTCCGATCCGACCTTAAAAGACGAATATATCGTTCTGACAGCCCATCTCGATCACATCGGCATCAACGATAAAAAGATCAAGGAAGGCAAAGACGGCATCAACAACGGCGCGATGGACAACGCCATGGGTATTGCAACCATGCTTGAAGCCGCAGCGCAGCTAAAGGCGGATGCGCCAGCACGAAGCGTCCTTATTCTTGCGGTGACTGCGGAGGAAAAAGGATTATTAGGCGCTGACTATTTTGCGCATTTTCCGACGGTGCCGGCAGAAGGGCTGGCGGCGAATGTTAACCTCGACATGCCGATTGTTCTTCATCAGTTTACGGATGTCGTTGCATTTGGCGCAGAGCGATCATCCATTGGTCCGATCACCGAAAAAGCCACATCGAAAATGGGCATCAAACTTTCTCCTGACCCATGGCCGGAGCAAGGGCTGTTCACGCGCTCAGACCATTATCGATTTGTTGAAAAAGGCGTGCCCTCGGTATTTTTGGTTGTCGGTATGGCAGGCGATGGAGAAGGGACATCTATGGATTTCATCGCCAACCATTACCATAAACCCAGCGATGAAACGGCGCTGCCGCTTTTATACGATGCCGCAGCGCGCTTTGCCGAAGTCAATTATATGATCGCAATCGATTTGGCGAACGCAGAAGAGCGCCCGCATTGGAATGAGGGCGACTTCTTTGGCGATCTCTTTTCTAAGAAATAGTGCGATACAAAAAACTAAAAAGGCCCGGCGTTTAGCCGGGTCTTTTTTATTTGATCTCGTAAATCAGCGTTACATTTGCAGAGACGGTGGACTCACCCGCCGCGATGGGAACCGACTGGTCCGCCGCCATTTCAACCCGCGCCATCATCGGGCGCGGTGAGGGGGCCTGCACATACTCGTCGCGAATGGTGATGAGCTGCCCCAGATCCACGCCGGCGGCATCGGTCAATAAATCAGCTTTTGCTTTCGCCTCTTTCACGGCGTCTTTACGCGCCTCAGCATAGAGCGGTTTCGGGTCCGCAAAGGTGAATGAAATACCGCCGAGATTATTGGCGCCGGACTGAACGGCCTCATCAATCACGGCCCCGGCATCATCAAGATCACGCAGACGCACGGTCACGTTATTGGACGCCTCATAGCCGATTATCTCCGGCTGCGAGCGGTTCTTTTCATAATTGTAGCGAGGGTTCACCGAGAGCCCTGATGTCTGAATATCTTTGTCGGCGACGCCAAGCTTTTTTAGCTTATCGATCGTCGCTTTCATCGCCGCCGAGTTCTGGCGCAGGGCGGCGGCGGCGGTTTCACCTTGTGACCGGACGCCGATGGAAATAACGGCCATATCCGGCGGCGCACTGGCGCGGCCTTCGCCGCTGACGGTGATCGTGCGCACCGGAGCGTCGCTTTGCGCAACGGCTTCCGGCGCGGCGGCGCACGCGGTCAAGATGACAGCGGCGGCGGCGGGAAAAAGTGCTTTTTGAATGCTCATAAAGGTCCTCCTTGATATCACCGGTCAAATGACCGCGCCCTCACGGCGAAATCAAGGCCGAAATGCGAAGGTGTCTTGACTGGCGAAAAAAACTTGCGCGCATCGTGCCGCTGATGGGCTTCAATGACCGGTGGTTTGCTGCTAAGGGAGCGTTTCCGGCGGAAGCGTTTTTGCGCATCCCGGCGGGCCTGTAGCTCAGTTGGTTAGAGCTGGCGGCTCATAACCGCTAGGTCGGGGGTTCGAATCCCTCCGGGCCCACCAATTATTCCATGATGTCTTCATTCCAAAGGTCGGGATTGGTGGCGATAAAGTCCGCCATCAACGCCATTGAATCTGCATGCGCGGCATCAATTACCTCGACGCCGCGGTCGCGCAAAAATGCTTCGTTGCCGCCGAAATTTTTTGTGTCATTCACGACGACACGGGGAATTTTGAACTGAACAATTGTGCCTGAACACATCATGCATGGGGACAGCGACGTATAGAGCGTCATGTCTTTGTAGGTCGCCTGTCTGCCAGCTTTTCTTAGGCAATCCATTTCGCCATGGGCAATCGGGTCGTCTTGTTGCACCCGCTGGTTATGACCGCTCGCCAGAATTTTATCGCCGCGCGCCAGGACCGAACCGATCGGCAAGCCGCCCGCATCCGCGCTTTTTTTTGCTTCAAGAAAAGCAAGCTCAATAAATCGTTTGTCCCATTTGCTCAGCATTCGATGGTTCCTAACTTTCAGTCTTCATGGACTTTATGCGCCTTATCGCGGATAACAAGCGCAACTCTCATTTCTGCTACTGATCGAGCACTTTATGCCCCCATCCTTTACCCTCGTCGATCATCCGTTGATCCAGCACAAGCTGACAATCCTGCGGCGCACGGATACGGCGACGGCGCAGTTTCGACAGGTCTTGCGGGAAATTGCGTTTGTCCTTGGCTGCGAGGCGACCAAGGATCTGGCGCTTGGCGAGGTGGAAATAGAAACGCCTTTGGAGCGGGGAAACTTTCCCTATCTTGAAGGCAAGAAGCTCTGTTTTGTCTCGATTTTGCGCGCCGGCAACGGCCTGATCGACGGCTTGCTGGATCTGGTGCCGTCAGCGCGCGTTGGCCATATCGGCATCTACCGCGACCCTGAAACGCTGCAGGCGGTCGAATATTACTTCAAGACGCCCGATGCGCTGGAAGAACGCCAGGTGATCATGGTTGACCCGATGCTGGCGACAGCCAACACCGCAATTTCAGCCGCTCACCGGCTGAAAGAAAAGGGCGCCAGAAACCTCAAATTCATGTGCCTGCTTGCTGCGCCGGAAGGCGTGGAAGCCTTCTCCGCGGCGCATTCTGACATCCCGATCATCGCCGCGGCGCTCGACCGCGAGCTCAACGACCATGGCTATATTCTCCCTGGTCTCGGTGATGCCGGGGACCGGATGTATGGGACAAAAGGCTAGCAAATTCGCGCGTCTGTGCCTGGTATTTCACTTTTTGCCTCGGCTGGGCTAAAATCTGATCATGATCGTGCTTGCGCAAAAGCGAAATCTATCAATAAAAACGACGCTTTAAGGCCTTACCCATGAGTTATGACATAGCAATGCATGCGAGAAAATTTGCCCCCAATTATGGGGAGCATGATTTTTCCGATCATTTGCCGATGACTGTTACGGCGCTGAAAAAGCTTGGCGCAAATGAAGCGACAATCGACACTTTTGCGAAGCAATATGCCAAAAGGCTGAAGCGCAGGAAGATCGGCGACAAGTCCATTGACCCGTTGCTGTTGTCGGCGCGCATCGGCGATCCAAGCGTTTATCCGCTTGCCTATAATTATTTTGCCAAGGCCATCGAGACTGACGGCCGGGTTGACGTGCTTGCGGCGCACCTGCCCGAACTGACGGGCTCCATTGCAACCGCGGCGTTTCACGGCGTCATTCGCACGACATTCGGTTTGATCGCCAATGAAGATTCAGAAGTCGCCGCCGGGCTCGCTTATTGGTGGTCGAGAGCGGAGACGGTTTCCTTTTCAAAGTCGATTGGCGCTGCGAACAATGATGGCGAAACGCTGATCATCGACGTTGCGGCGGCGTTTGAGAAAGAGCGCAAAAAGCTAAAGCTTGACCAGCCGACGATATCGGCTCGGATCGCGGAGGTCTTGGCCCATCCGCGAATTGGGACAGTATTAAACCGCGCCGCCGCGGCTAACGTTTCTTTTGATGCAATTGCAGCAATGGCGCTGCGGATTTATCTGGCGACGGATGATTTCACAGCGCTTCACTGTGTGACCGGTGTTCACGCAACGCGTATCCTGTCCGAGCATGTCGTGATGAATGACGTAGAATTGCGCAAGGCGCTTTGGGGCGCCGTTTGCGCGGCTTATGCGTCTATAGGGGCGCCTGAACCGGCGGCGTTGACGCCCGCGCCAGCAAAGGCGCCGGACTGGCAGGTCATTTCCTCGGCTGCACAGTCGTCAACTGATGAACATGATATCAAATTTGCTTATGCCTGCATGGAAGAGGCGCGCCAATATGGACGCGACACACATTATCGTTATGCCGCCGCCCGGCGTCTCGGCCTGATTGACGGCTAAAGCAACTATCCCGGTTTATTGCGCAGCCAGCTTTGCTTCTGCGATCTTCGTCATGACTTCGTCTGGGCGGAAGCCGGAAACGATTTCAACATACGAGCCGTCGACGGCGGCAATAATAAAGGCAGGCGTGCCATCAACGCCCATCTGCGCCGCAAGGTCATGGGTCGCCGAAATTGCTGCTGAGACATCCGGATTGGCGCTCGCTTTTTTTAGTTTTTCAACATTGAGACCGTTGTTTGCAGCGAACTCATGAATGCGTTCTTTGGTCAAAACCCCAGAAGCTTCCATCATTGCAAAATGTAGGTCGAGAAACTTACCCTGTTCGCGTGCGGCAAGGGACATTTCGGCAGCGTATTCAGATTCCTGCCGCAAGATCGGCAGTTCACGGAATACCACTTTCACACCCGCATCGTTTTCCGCCAACTCCTTGACCAATGGCGCCGCGCGTTTGCAAAAACCGCAATGGTAATCGAACAGTTCAATAACAGCGACTTTTGCTTTTTTCGGGTTCTTGCCGGTAACGTAGCCATATTTTGGGTCGAGCAAGGCGGAGAGGTTTTTCGCCGCCGTTGCTTTTGCCTCAAGTTCTGTGCGCAAGCGCTCGCGGACGCTATATTCATTGACCGCTTCGATAATGATTTCCGGATTGGTCAAGAGATAATCGCGAATGATTTCGCGGATCTCATCTTCCTGTAAATTGGAGAATGATGTCGAGAGATCAGACGGCGCATGGGAAATCGCCGGTTGAGGCGCCGCCGGCTGCTGTTGCGCGGAGGAATAGGCAAAAGCAATCACGCCTAACAGGAAGGCGCCCAAGAGCGCGGCCCCAATGCCAATCTTAGAATTCGTCGTCATGTTGATCTCCGCACTTCCCGACATTGTTAGGCCCCATAACTATTAAGCCAAGTGTTCTGTTGAAGGATTAATACTTAAGGTTTCGTCATCCAGAAAATGCCGGGTCCGGCACGTCCGGTTGTTTCTTTTTCGGATCTGGTTCTGCCGGCTTTTGTTTTCCGCCGTCTCCAGTCTCGCCGGGCAGGGGCAGGCCGCTGCCTTCTGGCTGGGTTGCAAGAATGATATCCATTGCCTGGCGCCATTCTGGCGTACCGCGGTTTAATTTTACCATCGCACGCCGCGCAAACTGGTTTGCATCCCGCGCCGCGCCGCTGTGATAGCGCGACTCTGCGGTGGCGAGCAGCGCCATGGTTTCGTTGTCCGAAGCGCCATAGGCGCGCGCGAGTTCAAACCAGCCAAATGAGTTGTCAGGTTCAAGCAAGAGGGCTCGCTTCAACTCTTCAATGGATTGTTGGTGATGCGCGTAATCGCTCGAGGCAAGGAGCGCTCGCCCGAGATTGATCCGCAAAAGGGCATTATCGGAGTAGAGTTCAGTCGATCGTCGATGAGGGCCGATGGCTTCATCCGCGCGGCCAAATTCGAACAGCATCTGACCTTCTAATTCATGGAAGTATGGGTTGTCAGGCTGCAAAGCGGTGAGCGTGCGTACTTCGCTCAGGGCTTTGTCGATCTGCGCTGTGCGATAATACGCAACGGCGCGTGCATAATGGGCTGGACCTGATTGGTCGGTAAGGGGATATTTTCGAAGGGCAACATTTGGATCGTGCAGGAAGCCGTAAATTTTCGCCTGAATATAATGCAGGCGTTCAACTTCTTCAGGGGGATCGACGCGATCAAAATAGGGCGAGGATTCTGTGCGTTGCTGCAAGGCGCTCAAACGTTCATTCGCAAGCGGGTGTGATTGAAAATAGGGGTTTATCTGTCTGCCTCGAATGATCTGGGTGTTGCGCATCTTACGCCAAATCTCGAGCGCGCCGCTGCTGGAATGGCCAAGTTTGTCGAGATAGGTGATCGATGATTGGTCAGCGGTAGATTCCTGTCCGCGGCTATAGCGCAGGAAATTTGCGGTGCCGATATTTTGACCCAACCCGAGAATACCGATGCCAACATCAGGAGCGCCGGCCGCGACTGCGCCGGCCGCAAGAATGAGGCTGAGCAACATCGGCCGCGATGCGGCGGCGATCGCATCGCCGGTGCGCGCTGAGTGACCACCGGCAAGGTGTCCGGCTTCGTGTGCGATTACGGCCTCAACCTGATTTGGCGTGTCGGCAATCGTCAGGAGGCCGGTGTTGACCCCCATATAACGCCCGCCGGCGAAAGCGTTGAAGCTGTTGTCACCGACGATGATGATTTGAATGGAGTCTTCAGGCAGGCCTGCGACCCGAAAGATTGGCCGAGCATAATCGTCGAGAAACTTTTCGATCTCGGCGTCGCGCAATGTCTGAATGCCCTGCGCCTGAGCGATGGCGCCGCCCATGGTAATCACCGCCGCGGCGACCGTCAGAATGGCCTTACGCAAAAACATCAACACGCTCCCAAAGCAATCACTTAACTATTGTAGCGGCCCTTTAAGGCATTTTCGAGATGTCGCGAAACGGGGCGCCGCGTTTGTGAAGCCTGTCAGCGATATCGCTGACCGGCTCTTAAACGTTCTAACCGGCAAATTCCGTCGATTTTAGCCAGTTGCCCGTTGACACCAGCCTTTTTTCGCCGGTTTCTTGGGCGATGTTTCTTCT
>JAJFGC010000241.1 GCA_021776345.1 Hyphococcus sp.
ACGCCGCCGGTAAAACTGAAGCGGTCTGAGAAATTCAATGTACCATGGCCGAACCCCGCATAGGTGTTGTTATCGACCGTCATGAAGGCTGTCGCCGACGGCAATACGATATTCGAGGTCGGGCAAAGGTCTGTCGCTCCAAGACCACTAATATCAACCCCGCCAATCAACCCGCCGGGATCATCGATGCAAAGCGCGTCAAATCGCGAGAAGCGACGGTCATTATCCGTACCGCCGAAGTAAGCGCCGAGCTGCCAGTCAAATGTTTGACCACCCGGTGAAGCGACGCGAAGCTCCTGAGACCATTGTGTCCAGGTTTGCGGGCCAAAGTCACGCGCCGTCGCCTGGCCGACAAGGACGCCATCGACACTTGCGAGCGTGATGCCAGCAGGATCATCACCGTCCCGCTCAGTGGCGCCGAAAGGACCATCGTCAATGTCCTGACGCTCAACATTATCCCATTCGCGATAGGCTGTGATCGACGTTATTGAAATTGCGCCAGCATCCCAATCCATCTGCAGGGACCCGCCCCAGTTTTCATTTTCCGTTTGCTGGCGAGCGTTGATCGCCGTGTTGGTGAATGCATCTTCACCCTCAGGGAATGTCGCCCCGCCGAGGAGAACAGCGTCGGAGCGAATACCTCGCGTATCATCTCTCGTGATTTCCGCACAGCAATCATCGTCAGCCTCTGAATAGTCAGCGATAATCCGAGCGGTAAACGAATCGTTCGGCGTAAAATCGACAATGCCGCGGAAACCAAACCGTTCATAGCCGTAGACATCTTCGCCAAGAGCAAGGTTGTCGATAAAGCCGTCAAATTCGCCATAAAAACCGTTCAAACGAACACCGATCGTCTCCGAAACAGGACCCGACACGGCGCCGCGGACGCGATACTCGCCATCTTCCGCCCAAAGAGCGTTAGCGGTTGCTTCAAACTCATCGGTTGGGCCGCGGCTGATAAAATGAACAACACCAGACGATGAGTTTTTACCGTAGAGCGTACCTTGCGGTCCTTTTAGAACCTCAACGCGTTGCAGGTCATAGAGTTCTGTAAATGCCTGGCCGGCACGCGCCAGCACAACGCCGTCAACGAGTGTCGAAACACTCGGCTCAGCGCCGACACTAAAGGAAATAGTACCAACACCACGGAGCGATAAGTTGGAGTTTCGGTTGGTGCCGCCCTTGCCAAATGAAAGGCTGGGGACAAGTTTTTGCACATCTTCAATGGTTAATACATTGGCGCGTTCAAGCGTTTCGCCGTCGATCGCCGTTACGGCAACTGGCACCCGGCCGAGATTTTCTTCTCGTTTTTGCGCGGTGACCACAATCGTATCCGCATGCGCAGTTCCAACCGCAGTCAGGGCCATCGCCGCACTTGTTGCTAGCAAAAAGCTTTTGTTCAATTTTCGGTAAGACATCATTTCCCTCCCGGAATATCGCCCCTTCGAACGAAGGGCGTTGCCGCTTTCGTAAACAATTTAGTATTACCGGCATTCACATTCTTATACAAGACATATAAGACATAACTCTTAATCATCGGGATTATGGAATAGCAGAATGCTGCAACAAAAGAGCGAATATCGCCCCTCATCACAGTCTCAACCTGCACCGCAGGCCTGCTCTATTCATCACGGCCCTATAATTTTCGATCACTATCTGTCTCGCCTCAACGCTGCTCAAAATAAACTGCTCGGGCGTCGATGCATTTTTGCGCCCATCAATGATGGCGATTATCCGCAAACACGGTTAGCAAGCATCGCTTGTCAATAAGGGGAAAGATATTTTTATCCGCCTACAAATCTTTTTGACGGCTCTCCTCCACCTGCTTGGCAAGCTGAACGGCGCTATTTGTTCCGTCGGAAGAGCGCTCGCTGGCGTATTGCTGGCAATTATGACCGCGGTCATGCTTGTTCAGGTTTTTTTGCGCTACGGCCTTAACAACTCTCTGCCGTGGAGTGAGGAGCTTTCCAAGACGCTCATGGTATGGGGCGCCTTTGCTGTGGCGCCCTGGGCGTTTCGCTCCCGCAATCTGGTCGCCATCAACATGCTGCTTTCCGCATTGCCAAAAAAGTTGATCCTTCTGGTTTTTATTCTGCAATCTATGTTGATTTTGTGGATCTGCAGCAATTTTGTTTTGGAAGGCGTCGACTTCGTGGGGCGCGGCGCCAACGTGATGGCGGCAAGCCTGCCGGTTAGCGTTAGCTGGTTTTACGCCATCGTGCCAGCCTCCTTCTTTGCCTTAGCCTTGATTTCAATAGAGCATCTGATCAGTGAAATTCTGGCTCTTATGAAGAATGAAGAAGATGAATTCACCACCTATCTTTTCCCGGAAACAGATGACGCAACCTGACAAGATGGAGCGTTCGCACAAGTGTCCCTGACTTATGTTTCCCTGTTCGTCTTTCTGCTCGCCGCCGGCATGCCGATCGCCTTTGCGCTGCTTATCGGGCCCGGCTTAAGCCTCACGCTTGACGGCGAACAACAGCTTACCAAGATGCTGCTCTCGCGACTTTACAATGGCATCGATTCCTTTCCGTTGATGGCGCTGCCGTTCTTTATCCTCGCAGGCGAGCTTATGAACGCTGGCGGCATCACGCGGATGATCGTGCAGTTCAGCCAGTCACTGATCGGTCACGTTCGCGGCGGGCTGGCGCAGGTCAACATCATGTCCTCGCTTCTGTTCGCTGGTCTTTCCGGCTCCGCTGTCGCCGACACTTCCGCACTTGGGAAAATGTTGATCCCAGCGATGGAAAAGAACGGCTATACGCGCAGCTTCGCCGCCGCCGTTACCGCTGCTTCCTCCGTCATAGGACCAATCATTCCACCTTCGGGCATTATGATCCTCTACGCCTTTGTCATGAACGTCTCGGTTGCGAGCCTTTTCGCCGCCGGCGTCGTTCCCGGCATATTAATCGGGCTTAGCCTGATGATGCTCACTTATTTCCTCGCCAAGAAACGAAACTTCCCAGTTGCAAGCGAGAAGGCGACATGGAGCGAACGCGGAAGCATTTTCTTTAAAACCTTGCCCGCCCTCCTGACCCCGGTCATCCTGCTTGGCGGTATTCTCTCCGGCGTCTTCACGCCAACAGAGGCCGCCGCCGTCGCCGCCGGTTATGCTTTGGTGATTGCCCTATTCATCACGCGCACGCTGACATTTTCTGAACTCCCCAAGGTCTTCGTCAACGCCGCGGCGCAATCGGGCGCTATCTTATTTCTCGTTGGGGCCGCTGTTTCTTTCGCCTGGATCGTCACCGTGTCTGGTCTCGCCGGCGATTTGTTAGAATTCATTGTCGGCATCACCGACAATAAATATCTTTTGCTATTTCTTTTGAACCTGTTCCTGTTTTTTATCGGTATGTTCCTCGATGCCGGGCCGGCGCTGATGATCCTCGGGCCAATCCTGGCGCCGGTTTTTATCGGCATGGGCGTCCACCCGATCCACTTTGCAATCGTCATGTGTATCAATCTAACGGTCGGGCTCGCCACACCGCCGATGGGCTTGATCCTTTTTGTCTCATCGTCAATTTCAGGGGTCAGCACTGAACGGATCGCGCTTGCCATGTTGCCGTTTTTGGCGGTGGAAATTTTCGTGATCTTTTTAGTGACATATATTCCGGTCTTGTCTCTCGGCGTGCCGAGACTTCTGGGATTGATGTAGGTTGTGACCAAGCAAACACTTATCTTAAGGGTTCTACTCGCGATGCTGACGTTGATCGCGATTTATGCGATCCTCACCCGGCCATCAGGCGACCGCCCCTATACCATCAACGCTGCAATTCTTGGCTCCACAGAGTCGGTTGACTACGCGGCACTTGATGCCTTCAAACAAAAAATTGAAACGCAATCTGCAGGAACCATCCGGGTCAATATTTATCCATTCGGCCAATTCTGCAGCAACGAAAAGGAATGTATCGACGGCCTTAAAAGCGGCGCCCTCGACATTTTTTTTACGGCCGCGAGCGCCGTCGGCATTATCTTTGAGGGCGCGCAAGTTCTAGATCTGCCTTACGCGTTCGCTTCAGACGAGGTCGCGCAATGCGTCTTAACCGGCCCCTTTGAAGATAAGCTACGCAGCGCCATCCTAGCCGACGGCGTCGGCATCCGCTTGGCCGCCGTTACCGGCATTGGCGGATGGCGTCATTTTGCGACGACGAAAAAACCGGTGCGAACACCGGATGACTTGAGGGGCATGAAAATTCGCACCACGCCCTCCGCCATCCAACAACAATTGGTGCGAGCGCTTGGCGCCAACCCAACACCGATAGCCTGGTCAGAACTCTACACCGCCTTTGGCACCGGTGTGATTGAGGGCACCAAGAATACTATCAACGACATTGTCATTTCAAATAATGACGAGCACATCAATTTCATCACGCTGGATGGACATGTTTATATGTCAGGCCTGTGGTGGTATTCAGAGCGCAACTGGAAAGTGATGCCAGAAACGACGCGCGGCTGGGTAAATGAAGGTATCGCCGCGCTGCGGCAAACAACCGTCGACTTACCGCCAAAAATTTCAGCCGGATATGCGCAGGATTTTATCGATGGCGGCGGAACCTTTATTGAGCTGGAAGAAGAAGAGCTCGCCCTTTTTAAGCAAGCGGCGAGCAGCGTGCGCGTCTGGTTCGGCGAACAATATGGCGATCAATGGTTGAACGAGCTCGACGCCGCGGTGAATGCCTGCAACACTTGAATTATGTTGAAAATTATTGGCGCCGGATTTGGCCGTACTGGCACATTGTCGCTAAAACTGGCGCTCGATCATTTGGGTCTCGGGCCGACTTTTCACGCGATTGAATTGCTTCACAATCCTGAATTGGTCAACCGTTGGCAGTGGGCGCTTGAGACTGACGCACCCACCGATTGGCAGGCGGTGTTTAAAGGATATCAATCTGCGCTCGATTGGCCGACCTGCAATTACGCTGGACAGCTTTTAGAGGCGTTTCCGGACGCAAAAGTCATTTTCACGGATCGCGATCGCGACGGCTGGTTTGAAAGCATCAGCCAAACGATTTTCCCGTTGCTCTCAACCCCTCTCGACCAACGCGCGCCGGAACACAGACCGCGAGCCAGGCTAATGCAGAAAATTGTGATCGACGACGCTTTTGACGGGCGCATAGATGATCGGGCCTATGTTTTGAAGGTCTATGAGAAGCATCGAAAAAATATTAAAAAAATCACGCCGCCGGAACAATTGCTAATCTGGCAAGTGTCGGAAGGCTGGGCGCCGCTATGCAGATTTCTCGGGGTCCCGACACCGGCAATCGAGTTTCCGAACAAAAACAGCCGCGCATCCTATCTGCAAAACTTCAACACCGCCAAAAACGACGGCGCCTAGCCTTTGTTGCTATCCAATACCCGCAACACATTGTCGACGGTAACTTTACTAACGCGAATATTAGACTCCACCGTAACACCAGCAATATGAGGGGTTAGAAGAATATTGTTTAACCCCTCGAATTTTGCGCCGGCTTCTTTGTTTAGCGGCTCGGTCTCAAAGACATCAAGCGCGGCGCCGCCTAGATCTCTGGCATGAAGCGCCGTCGCCAAGGCCGCCTCATCGACAACGCCGCCCCGCGCCGCATTGATGAGGATTGCATCATTTTGCATTTTTTTAAGCGCTGATTGATCGATCAAATGACGCGTTTCATCCGTCAACGGCGTGTGTAGTGATACAACATCGGCAGAGCTCAGTAGCTCATCAAGACTGACGGCCTGTGTCTGCCCCCATTGCGGCGCGTCGTGAGGCAGGTAGGGATCATATGCCATCACTGACATGCCGAGGCCAGCGCCGCGGGCCGCCGTCTCGCGGGCGATCGCGCCATAGCCGACAAGGCCCAGCGTCTTGCCCGAAATTTCACGGCCGATCAGCGCGTTTCGGGGCCAATCGCCAGCAGCAACGCCTAGCGTCGATGTCCAGGCGCCGCGAAGCAACGCAATCGCTGCGGTGATTACATATTCTGCAACCGACAGATCGTTGGCGCCGGACGCCGGGCAAACATCAATGCCGCGACGTTGGCATTCGTCAAGATCGATATTGTCTAGGCCGACGCCAAGCCGTCCAACGACTTCTAGTTTCTCTGCAGCGGCAAGCAAGTCGCCGCGCACTTGCGTACGATTGCGCACGATCAACGCACGGGCGGATTTTACGGCTTTCGACAGGCGCTCCGGGTCGTTGATCAACCCCGGATCGAACAATAAGTCACGCCCAGAAAACCCTTCGCGCGCAATCTTTTCGTCCATAAATTCGCAAACAATGATGTCGGCCATAATGTCTTACGCCCTTATATAAACATGATCGCGACGAGTGCCGCTGCACAAAGGAAGATCGTTTCCGCGACTACGACGCCGATATGAAGAGCGCCAAGATCGAACATTTCTTTAAGCGATGTTTTCATGCCGAGCGCCGCGATCGCGGCCAATAAAAGCCACCGCGAACTCCAGTCCATGGCATTAGCGGCAAAGCCCGGAATAAAACCGAGACTGTTGACGATAAGAATCGCAGCGAACGCCACTGCAAACCACGGGAACGGTGTTTTCGCGTCACCAGAATTATTATTCCTCAGCATGAACGCAAGCGCGAGAATGACGAAGGGCAAACAGGCCACACGGAGCAGCTTTACATAGGTCGCCGTGTCGCCCGCTTCTTCTGAAACCGCATATCCGGCGCCAACAACCTGTGCGACATCATGAATGGTCGCGCCGATCAAAACGCCGATCTGTGTGTCTGAAAATCCAAGACTTGCAAACAAGACGGGATAGATGATCATTGCAATCGTCGATAGCGACGTGACGGCGACTACCGTAAACAATGTGTCGCGCTGCAGGCGGTCGTTCTTCGGCAGGACGGAGGAAAGCGCCAACGCCGCAGAGGCCCCGCAAATTGCCACCGCGCCGCCTGTCAGCAAGCCAAAATGGAATGAACGTTTCAAAATTTTTGAAAAAACCAGCCCGGCGCCGATGGTCAACACGATCAGCGCCGGAATGATCGCAAGCAGCGCTGGCCCCAGGCTCGAAATCTGATCAAAAGTAACACGCACGCCCAGAAAGGCGACGCCAATCTTCAACAAGCGAGATGCTGTAAATTGCACGCCAGCGACACACTTGCCTTCCATCGCAAGGAAATTAAACGCCATGCCAAGCAGCAACGCAAAGAGCATCGCCGGCGCGCCATAATGTTCGGAAATAAATTGCGCCGCTGCTGCGATCGTCACCGCCATCAAAATACCAGGGGCGAGTGTCGTTGCCTGCTCGCGGCGACGGACAAGCGTGCCGGCGATCGACATTAGTTTGCGCCAGTGAGGCTGAGAATTTCTTTGTAAAGAGGAACGCTCACGGAAAGCCCTTCCTTTTTGGATTTTTCGCGATTGGCAAGCCGCGAGACGCCAGGAAGACGAGCGCCCTCCTCTGCGGCAATCGCCTCCATCAAAACGCCCATGCGCTCAAAATAGGCGCCGCCGGAAAGCTTACCTGGATCAATTACGAGCAAGCTGTGCCCTAGCGCTGGCGGCGGACCATCACCGGTAAAAAGAGAACTTGCTTCAAAACCGAACTGACCGCCGCTTAACGCCGCTGCTAAAATTTCAACCATCAGCGCCAGTGCAGAGCCCTTGGCCCCGCCCATGGGCGCCATTGATCCTTCAAGCGCGGCGACCGGGTCCGTCGTTGGATTGCCATCCTTATCAAGCGCCCAGCCTTCGGGAATGGTCTCGTTGTTTTTTTGCGCCGCGATTATTTTGCCGCGGGCTGCGACTGAGAGCGCCAGATCGATCACGACTGGCGGGCCATCTTCGACCGGCGCCGCAAACGCGATCGGGTTCGTGCCCATCATCGGATTCTTGCCGCCCCAAAAAGCGATCCCCTTCGGCGAATTGCCAAAGATAAAAGCGAGCAAGCCTTTTTCAGCAAGCCGCTCAACATGGGCGCCCGCCTGACCGAAATGATGAGACCGGAATATTGCCGCTGTCGCAACGCCATGCTCACGCGCCAGTGGCGTCAGCTCACGTATCGCTAGATCGATTGCCGGATAAGCAAATCCAGAATCTGCGTCAATGCGAAAGGCCGATGAAAAACGAACAATAACGCTCGGGATAGCGGCGCCATTGACCTTGCCGGTTTTGAGTTGCGCCGCGTAAGAAGGGATACGCGACAGGCCATGACCTTTTTGACCGTCCGCCTCCGCGTCTATTAACGCAGCGCCCGTAATGCGCGCATTGTCCGCAGATGCGCCGCATTTGATAAAGACGCTTTCGGCAAGCGACCGCGCCTCATCAAGAGAGAGAATAGGCATAAATCCAAAACTTGAGTTTGCACGGCGCGAAGGATTCCGCACCTGCCGGAAAATCCCGTGTTACGCGCTTCGGTAGAGCTTTGTCATCACAAATTCTCGGTGCCCCAGCGCTTCTGCCGCCGTCACCCGCCCATTAGCGGTTCGAACGGCCATATCCACCAGCGCATCCCCGGCCTGACTGAGCGTGAGATCACGTCTGAGAATGCCCGAGACATCGAGATCGATATGTTCCGACATGGTTCGCACCGTGCGCGGATTAGCCGTCAATTTGATCACCGGTACAATCGGATGGCCGATAATATTGCCCTGCCCGGTCGGGAACGCATGCACGGCAAAGCCGGCTGCCGCCATCAGCGTCACGCATTCCGCCGCCGCAGAGGACGAATCCATAAAGTACATACCGGGGCCCTTGGCCGGCGCCTCGGCCGGGCCCAGCACATCTATATAGCTGACTTCCCGACCGATCTTCTCAAGATTACCGAGCGCCTTTTCTTCAATCGTCGACAGGCCGCCTTCGATATTGCCTTTCGTTGGCTGACTGTCGGAAAGGTCCGACGTCTTATGCGCCTCAATCACTTCGTCCTGATAGGCCTGGAAGGTCTTGAGAAATTTTTCGCCCGCTTCTGGTGTTGCGGCGCGCGCTTTACACAGATGTTCCGCGCCGGTGAGTTCGGATGTTTCACCGAAAACGCCATAAATCCCTTTTGGAATCAGCTTGTCATACATGTTGCCGACGGTGGGGTTGGCGCCGCAGCCTGACGTCGTATCAGATTCGCCGCATTTCGTTGAAATCCACAAATCAGAAACCGGGCACTCAACGCGCGCACGCTCAGACGCCCAATGCAGGAAATCTTTCGCCTGACGGGACGCCGTCGCAACCGTCGCAATGTCGCCGTTCTGCTCAATAGAAAACCCGGCAACCGGTTTGCCGGTCGCCGCGATGCCGTCAACAACCTTCTGCGTCCAGCCGGGTTCAATGCCAATGACAACGCATGCAGCGATGTTTGGATTGGCGCCAGTGCCGATGATGGTGCGAAAATGAAGGTCCAAATCCTCGCCGAATTGTAAGCGACCATAGGCGTGCGGCAATGCGATCGTTCCCTGTACATATCTGGCGACCGCTTCGGCGGCGGCGTTTGAAATATCGTCAACCGGCAAAATCGCCACGTGATTGCGAACGCCGACGCGGTCGTTTTCGCGGCGATAGCCTAAAAAAGTGTCAGTGTTGCTCATCAGATCGCTACCACCGCTTGGTTTTAAGGTTATGGACATGAACGTGTTTGCCGACATCAACGGTCTGCACAATGCGGCCGATATCGACCCCGTATTTTATCACGGCGTCGCCTTCGCCGAGCTCTTTCAGCGCGACTTTGTGGCCAATGGGGATATCTTCCGCCGCTGTCAGGTGAAAATCTGAATCATCTTCTGTCACGACACAGAGCATATCCGTCCCGGCAGTGAGGCCTTCAATCACAACAACGCCGACATTATCGTCGCGGCTATGCACGAGGAGATGGGGAATGGACATTAGGCGTTAACCTTTCTTCCGTTTCAAAGCCCAGGCGCTTATTTAACATGGTTTTGGTCGCGCCCTGGACATGTTAACTCTTATATATGACACAATACAGCAAATAATAGACATGCATGCAAGAACCACCCTATCATAAGTCCATGGAATTGACGGAGCGCCATCCAAATCGCCCGGGCTTTCGCCCGCTTTATCAACAGGTCCGCGAGCTTTTTCTCTCGCGCATCTCCTCTGGCGCGTGGCGTCCGGCCGAATCACTGCCGAGCGAACAGTCCCTTGCGGCAGAGCTTGGCGTCAGCCAGGGAACAGTCCGCAAAGCGCTTGATTCTCTTGCTGCAGACAATCTGGTTGAACGCCGACAGGGCAAGGGCACCTTTGTTTCGCAACATACACAGGAAAGTGCAAAGTTTCGGTTCTTCAAGCTGTATCATTCAACCGGCGAACATGCGCTGCCGATGTGTAAGGACGCGAAAGCAAAACGTCGCCGGGCAACGGCAAATGAACGGGCGATCCTGAATCTTGCGTCGCGTGCAGATGTTTTTTCAATAGAGCGGACCAGATTCATCAACGATAAGCCAACCTTGCGAGAATTGATCGCCGTTCCGGCGGCGCTCTTTCCTAATCTCGATCTTCATCAACCGATACCAAATACCCTCTACACACTCTACCAATCGGAATACGGCGTTTCGATTGTTGGGGCGATTGAAAAGCTGCGCGCTGTCGAAGCCAACAAAGAAGACGCCCGCGCCCTAAAGAAATCACCCGGGGCGCCTGTCCTGGAGGTTGAACGGATCGCCCTTGATTTGGACAACCGGCCGGTTGAGCTGCGGCTAAGCCGCTTTTGTACCGAAGGCATGCATTATCTTGTTGAGCTGAAATAGCCATTTACTGCGCGTTTTTTGCGCAAAAGAAGGCTATAATGGCTCAGCTTTAATCGAACTTTTACGCCGCATAAACAGCGTTTGACTTTGGTCAAAGTCTCCTGTTTATGTCTTATGTAAGACATCAGACTTTAGGAGCCCTATCATGAAAATCGCCAAGCGGGAAAAGGTCTTTATCAATGGCGAGTGGACTACGGCTAACAGCGGCGAGACTATCTCGGTCACCAATCCGGCGACCGGTGAAACGATTGGAACCGTGCCGCGTTGCGGGCGCGCGGAGACCGGCAAAGCTATTGATGCCGCGGCCGCAGCATTTCCCGAATGGCGAGCAAAAACCGCAAATGATCGCGCCGCCGTAATTTATCGTCTTTACGAAGCGCTGATGGACAATCAACAGGCGCTCGGCGAGCTCCTTACCGAAGAAATGGGCAAACCCCTTGCCGAAGCGAAAGGCGAAATCGCTTTCGGCGCTTCCTTTTTTAAATGGTTCGCAGAAGAGGCGCGACGTGTTTATGGCGACATTATCCCGAGCCCATGGCCCGGCAAGAAGATTGTCGTCACCAAAGAACCGGTTGGCGTAGTCGGCGCCATTACACCGTGGAATTTTCCAAACTCGATGATCGCGCGTAAACTCGGCGCCGCAATGGCGGCGGGCTGCACCGCAGTCATAAAGCCCGCGAGCCAGACGCCCTACTCCGCCCTCGTCTATGGCGACCTCGCGACCGAGGCCGGGGCGCCGCCAGGCGTTGTCAATGTCATCACTGGCACAGCGTCGGAAATTGCCGCGGAGATGTGCGAAAACCCGAAGCTCAGAAAGATAACGTTCACCGGCTCAACTGCCGTCGGTAAACGCCTCGCCAGCGCCGCGGCTGCGCAGATGAAACGCGTTTCGATGGAACTTGGCGGCAACGCGCCGTTCATTGTCTTTGACGACGCTGATCTCGACGCTGCCGTTGAAGGCGCGATGATTTCAAAATTTCGCAACACCGGCCAGACCTGCGTTTGCGCAAATCGCCTGCTCGTGCAGTCAGGCGTTTACGATATTTTCGCTGATAAACTCGCCAAGGCGATCCGCGATCTCAATGTCGGCGACGGCATGGAAGACGGCGTGACACAAGGCCCCTTGATCGATATCGCAGGTGTTGAAAAAGTCGAAGACCATGTCAGCGACGCTGTTGGAAAAGGCGCAAAGGTCAAGGAAGGCGGCGAACGCCACCAACGCGGCGGTAATTTTTTCCAACCGACCTTGCTGACGGATGTAACACCGCAAATGGCTGTGGCGAGGGAAGAAACCTTCGGGCCGCTGGCGCCGATGTTCCGCTTCGAAACCGAAGAAGAAGTTGTCGCGCTCGCGAACGACACAGAATATGGCCTTGCCTCCTACATTTACACCGCTGACCTTGGCCGCGCCTGGCGCATGTCCGAGGCGCTCGAATATGGCATGGTCGGCATTAATGAGGGGCTCGTCTCAACGGAGGTCGCTCCCTTTGGCGGCGTCAAAGACTCTGGCGTCGGCGCGGAAGGCTCCAAATATGGCGTCGAGGACTATCTCAACATCAAATATTCCCTGTTCGGCGGGTTATCAAAATGATGCGGCACGGCCGGTCAACTCCCCGCGATAACCCAGATTGCGAAGGATAATGTGACGAGCGTTCTGTGTGTCGGTCATGCTGTTGAGGATCGCATCTATTATGTTGATGCGATCCCGACCATTGCCGCCAAACATCAGGCGCTCGGATACGAAGCTGTCGGCGGCGGGCCGGCCGCAAACGCCGCCGTTGCGATTTCCCGCCTTGGCGGCAAGGCATTGTTGAGCGCCCGGCTCGGCGACGACCCTGCAGGCGACAGTATTTTACGTGATCTGGAAACAGAAAATGTTGATTGCAGTCTTGTGCGGCAGTTTCACGGAAACCGATCGTCAACATCCGCGGTCTTTGTCGACGCCAGCGGCGAACGTCTTATCGTCAATGATCTTGACGCGACAATGCCTGCATCCCCGGACTGGCTCATCGCTGCCTTTCCAGACTATGCCGATGCTGTGTTAGCAGACATTCGCTGGCCGGAAGGCGCAAAAGCAGCGCTTTCCAAGGCCAAGACACAAGGGCTTCCGGCTATTCTTGATGCGGATCACCCTTTCCCACATGACGATGCACTGCTTGACGCCGCAACCCATATCGCCTTCTCGGCTGATGGTCTGAAGAAATTCACGAATAATAATGAGCTGGAGGCCGCACTCCTTGATGTCGCAACAAAAACCGCAGCCTGGGTTTGCGTAACCAATGGCGGTGACGGAACGCTGATTGCCGCCGAAAGTGGAATCAACCGCACGCGCGCCTTCAACGTCAATGTTGTCGACACACTTGGCGCTGGCGACATTTGGCATGGCGCTTTTGCGCTCGCTCTGGCTGAAGGGCGCCGCGAAGAAGATGCCGTTATTTTCGCCAGTGGCGCAGCAGCTTTGAAAGTATCCCGCAAGGGCGGCCGCAATGGCGCGCCGACGCGGGCGGAAACTGACGCCTTTTTACAAGAATTCGCACTGGAGACTCTTACGTGACAATAAGTGCTGGAAAAATTTGGGGCCTCCGACGCATGGCGGACGCCAATGGTCGCTTTAAAATGACGGCGGTCGACCAACGCCCGCCGATCAAAAATCCGATCAAAGAAAAGCGCGGGACCGAAGAGGCGCCGTGGGAAGATGTCGCGGGCTTCAAAGCGATGCTGGTAGAAGAACTGCAAGGCGAAAGCTCCGCCATGTTGCTTGATCCACACTACGCCTATCCAAAAGCGATCTCCGTCTATAGCCCGGCGAAAGGATTGATCCTGACGCTTGAAGATTCGGTTTTCAAAGAAATCGACGGCGGACGGCTGTCGAATGAAATCGACGACTGGTCTGTCGAAAAAATTAAACGGATCGGCGGCGACGCCGTCAAAGTGCTGGCATGGGATCGCCCGGATTCAAGCCCCGCTGCGCGCGACCATCAAAAAGATTTCGTTGCTCGTATTGGTGATGCCTGCGCCAAATACGACATCCCTTATGTCTTCGAGCTGCTTGTTTATCCGTTGGCAAGCGATACCGAACAAACCACTGACTATGTTGAGATGAAAACAAAAAAACCGGAACTCGTGCTGGAAAGTGTGCGCACTTTCGCCGACCCGAAATTCGGCGTTGATGTTTTCAAACTGGAAAGCCCCCTTGCTGCATCCGACGTGCCGGGGGTTGATGGTGAGAACGCAGACGATGCACAAAAATGGTTTGATGCGCTGGGTCAGGAAGCCGGGCGACCCTGGGTGATGCTTTCCGCCGGCGCCGGTATGGCGGAATTCCGCAACATCCTAACCCATGCCTTCCGCGCCGGCGCTTCTGGCTATCTCGCAGGCCGCGCCATCTGGCTCAAGGCCTTTCAACATTTCCCCGATTGGGATGCGATCCGTGCTGACCTTCAGGGCGAAGCTCTTGATTATATGAAATCCTTAAATGAATTGACCGATGCGCAAGCGACGCCATGGTTCGAGCATCCATCGGCCGCAGGCGGCAAAATCTCTCCTGCAGACGCCAGTTTTCGCCGCGCCTATCCGGGCTTTGGAGAGCAACGATGACTTTGACCTATGGCGTTGCCGCATTGGGCCGGCCTACATTTGACGTTCCGTTTGCGGAGGAAAAACTCAGCGCTGCTTTTGCCGCGTTTGAGGCCGCCGGGATAAAAACCGTTGGCCCGAGAGACCTCTTATATGACGCCGAAGCCGCAGAGCGCGCTGTCGCCGAAATGACCGAGGCCGGCGCCATAGATGCGTTGGTCATTTTGCAGATCACCTTCACCGATGCGACGATGACCGTGAAACTCGCGCAGGAAGCAACGGCGCCGGTCGCAATCTGGGCCGTGCCAGAGCCTCGCATTGGCGGTCGCTTGCGGCTTAACGCTTTTTGTGGGCTCAACCTCGCCGCCCATGCTCTTGGCAAGGCCGGCGTTGCTCATCGCTGGCTCTATGCGGACCCTGAAAGGCCCAACCTTGCGGAGGATCTACGCGCCCTCGCAGTACCTTCCGTTATCAAGCAAAGCGCAACAACAAAAAGTAACGCTCAAGTCAGCGAGCAATCACAAAAAGCGCTCGACGCCCTCAACGGCGCAACGATCAGCGTTGTCGGCGAGCACCCGGCAGGTTTTGACACCTGCGCCTATGACAGCGCCGCGCTAAAACAGCTTGCGGGTGTTGAAGTCAATACAATCGATCTCGAAAACTTGTTCGACAAAGCAAAATCGGCAAGCGCCGAACGCGCCGCAAGTGTTCGTGCGAAGGCCGAAGAAAATGTTTCGGGCCTCGACGGGGTTGACCAGACACAGCTCGACCGATCATTTCGCCTTTTTTGCGCCCTTGAAGATATTCAAAAAGAAACTAACGCCAAATCCCTCGCTGTGCGCTGCTGGCCGGAAACCTTTACCGAATATGGCTGCGCCGCATGCGGGCCGATGGCGATGATGAATGAAAACAAGGTGCCGAGCGCATGCGAGGCGGACGTCTACGGATCGCTGTCCGCGCTATTGTTGCAAGAGCTTTCCGGCGACCCGGTCTGGATGGCGGATCTCGTGGATTTGGATTTCGACGACAATACCGGCGTCTTCTGGCATTGCGGCCTGGCGCCGCTCTCTATGTGTGATCCGGAATTCAATGCCGAAGCAACCATCCATACCAATCGAAAAATGCCGTTACTGCATCAATTTCCCCTAAAGCCCGGCGAGGTCACCATTGCGCGGCTGTCTCAATCACGCAATGAAACAAAACTGGTCATTGGCGGCGCCGAATTTATCCGTATGCCGATGGCATTCACCGGCACCTCTGGCGTTGTCCGGTTTCCCCTTTCGACCCGCGCCTTCTGCGACAAGATAATGGACGAAGGCCTCGAGCATCACTTCGCCATTGCTTATGGCGATTATCGCGGACAGTTGCGTGAAATCGCTGCGGCCTTAGACATACCAGTTCTGGAACTTGACTGATGTTACAACATGGCGCCAACTTGACCAGACTTGCGGCTGCCGATCCGCCAGTCGTCAATGGTCCCATCAGCATTTCCGATGACGGCGCGGTCCATATCCCGACGACGATCGGGTTTTTATCCGTCACGCTTTATGATTTCGGCGCTCGCCTTAAATTTGGCGGCGACCGCTTGATCGATTATGGTTTGGTGGAAACGCCGCCGCCCCATCCTTCCACTTCGATCAGCGAAGCGGATAGCACTGTTACTATCAGCGCTGGCGCCCATCGACTGACCCTGGACAAGACCAATCTTTCGCTTGCCTTTTACAAGGGCGACAAACTCATCCTCAGATCAGCAACAGACGGCCATTTTACGCGTGCTTATCGCATGCCGCCTTTCGCCAAGACAGATAATGGCTGGGCTGTTCATTTCGATCTGCATTCGGAAGATCGTGTTTATGGGCTGGGAGAAAAGTGGGGACGGCTCAACAAGCGCGGGCAATATATCTACTCACGCAACGAAGACGCCCTCGGCGTTAACGCCGAAATCTCTTACAAAAACACACCATTTGCCTGGAGCACGCATGGCTGGGGTATTTTCATCAACACACCCTCGCCCGTAACCCACGGCGTCGGTTTTGCCGCCTGGTCCCATCGCGCCTACACGATGCTCGTTGAAGACAATCATCTCGACATGTTTTTGTTTTCCGGTGACACCGGAAAAGACCTCATCGAGCAGTACACATCGATAACTGGCAGGGCGCCAGTGCCGCCCGCCTGGTCGCTCGGCGCGATCATTTCCAAAGCGTACTATAAAGACGCAGACGAACTGCTCGAGACCGCGCGTGAAATTCGCAAACGGCAAATGCCTTGCGATACGATTACGCTTGACGGCCGAGCCTGGCAGGATACGACGACGCGTTTCGCATTCGAATGGGATGCCTCACGCTACCCCGATCCTAAAAAAGTCATTGATGAGCTAAAGGCGCTCAACTTCAAAGTCTGCGTCTGGGAATATCCGCTGATCTCAGAACAAAACCCGTTATTTGCAGAGCTTGAAGAAAAAGGCTGGCTCTTGAAAGACGCCAAAACCGGTAAAGCCTTTCGTTATCACTGGGATGCGGAACCCTTCGGCAAGGTTTTGACGCCGCTGCCGACCTCAGGCTTGATCGATTTCACCCATCCAGACGCCTATGCGTTCTGGCACGACAAGCATAAAGATTTGTTCGATATCGGCGTCGATATGATCAAGGCGGATTTCGGCGAGCAAGTGACCGACGATATGGTCGCCTATAATGGTGAAACGGGTCACGCCCTACACAATATATACGCCTATCTTTACAACAAATGCGTATACGAAGCAGCTGAACGCTACGCGAAAGCGGGTCCATTTCTGTTTAGCCGCTCTTCGTGGACGGGCTGCCAGAGATTTCCCTCGCAATGGGGCGGCGACCCGCAGGCGGACTGGGAAGGCCTCGCCGCATCATTGCGAGGCGGCCTATCCTGGGGGCTCTCGGGCGGGCCTTATTATGCGACCGATGTCGGCGGGTTTTATGGCGACGCGCGCGACCCAAAACTTTATGTCCGGTGGTTGCAGAGCGCCGTCTTTTCGGCGCATCTTCGAATGCATGGCATCGGCCCGCGCGAGCCTTGGTCCTATGGACCCGCGGCGGAAAAAGCGGCGATGGATGCATTGCGTCTGCGCTACCGGTTGCTGCCCTATCTTCAAACGGTCATCAATCAAGCCCATGAGACTGGTCTGCCGGTGCAGCGCCCGATGGCGCTCGCATGCCCGGACGAACCGGAAGCGTGGAGTTTCGAAAATCAGTTCTTTTTTGGCGATGACATACTTGTGGCGCCGTGTCTTAACCCAAACGACACAATCAAAATCTATTTGCCCGAAGGCGAATGGGTGCGTTTCCTAAGCGACGAAACTTATAAAGGCGGCGATACCTATAATTTCACCTTGGCGCTTGATGAGATGGCGGTTTTTGTTCGTCGCGGTGCAACAATTCCGCTTGGCGGCGATATTCAATTTGTGAACGACAATAACAATACGTTTGATATCGCAGAAACCTGGCACGCAGTATAAGACTTTTTGATACGCATTACATAAGCGCCTCACAGATCGAAGAAACGAGCGCCATGACGACATACACTTCACGCCGAACACTTCTGAAGGGCGCCGGCGTCTCGGCATTTGCCGCAGCCCTCGGCGCCCCAATGCCGTTCTCGCGCTTTCTGCCCGAAGGGCTCATACCCGTCGCCCTCGCGCAAAGCGCAGATGACGCACTGCGATCAAAGCCTGGCCTTACTCTGTTGAACGATCGGCCGATCAACATGGAGTGCCCGCCGCATTTGTTGGATGACAATGTAACGCCTGCAGCGCGGCTCTTTGTTCGTAATAATGGATTGCCGCCCCAGATTGAAACCATCGCCGATGTTGATTGGCGTCTCACAATTGACGGCGAAGTTGAAACGCCGCTCAATCTCACCCTTGCCGATCTAAAATCAAAATTTGAAACTGTCAGCCTGCAGCTGCAACTTGAATGCGGCGGCAACGGGCGAAAGTTTTTCAGGCCCGGCGCTTCTGGCAATCAATGGACGTTCGGCGCCATTGGCTGCCCGGAATGGACGGGCGTGCGCCTGCGCGATGTGCTGAACGCAGCGGGCGTTAAAAGCAGCGCTATTTACAGCGCACATTATGGCGCCGATACACATCTTTCGGGCAACTCGAAAAAAAATCCAATCTCCCGCGGCGTGCCGATCGAAAAGGCAATGGATGAATACAACCTTATCGCATGGGCAATGAACGGTGCGCCGTTGCCAGCGCTCAACGGATATCCACTGCGCCTTGTTGTTCCCGGTTGGCCGGGCTCGTGTTCACAAAAGTGGCTTACCAAAATCACCCTGCGCGATCAGGTCCATGACGGTGCGAAAATGACAGGAACATCTTATCGCGTTCCCGCCTATCCCGTGGCGCCAGGAACGCCGGTGCCGGAAGAAGATATGCAAATCATTCAGTCAATGCCGGTGAAGTCTCTGATCACTTTCCCACAGACCGGCGCCCGCGTTTCTCCAAAAGAGATATTTGAAGTACGAGGCCACGCCTGGGCGGGCGACGACAGCATTTCATCCGTAGACGTTTCAATCGACTTTGGCGCCACATGGGCGCGCGCTGACCTTGCACGTCCGAAAAATAACTATGCGTGGCAACGCTGGCGCGCTGCTATTTCGCTACCCCAATCAGGTTATTATGAGATCTGGGCCCGGGCGAGCGATAACAAGGGCCGCGCGCAACCACCCACACCGCCGGGATGGAACCCGAAGGGTTATCTCAACAATATGCAGCACCGTGTCGCCATCTTCGCGGTTTAGATCATGCAACGCCCGCCACACATCAGCGTTTTATTCTTTCTCGCCGCGGGCGCAGTGATCATCGCCATGTTCTGGTCCGCCAACCGGAGTGCGCGACCAGCTTCGCCTGAAATCGAGAAGGGTGCGCCCTTGCTCACTGAAACCCGCGACGATCGCATCCGACGTCTTTCGAAAGACTGGGGCGCGGAGCCGGATTTTTCACCAACATTTAATGCGCTCGATCCGTCTTTTGACCTCACCGAAGAAAATGTCAGCGCCTTTGATCCAAATGATGACTATTTTGGCCTTCCTCGTACTGAAGGCTACGACCTAGTATATGGCCTCTGCGGCGCCTGCCACAGCCTGCGCATCGTTATGCAACAACACGCAACGCGAGACAGGTGGGCTGAACTTCTTCTGTGGATGACAGAAAAACAGGGCATGCCGGCATTATCGCCTGACGATACAATGCTTGTGACCGATTATCTCGCCGAGAATTTTGGGTCGCCAAACTAACCAAATAAATTTTATCAGCCAACTGCACACCTATACGAATGGATAAATAATGACAAAACCAAAGCACATTATGTTTGTTGATACGGGAAATTATTCCCGCTCTCCGGCGGCTGAAATTATTGCCACCGCCATCGCCAAAGAAAAAGGCGTTTCTAAGCGTTATGTTTTTTCTTCTGCTGGCATTATCGACAAGCATGTCGGCGGTGGACCAGACCAGAGAACCGTTATGGTTTGCGAAAAACGGGGATACGACTTTTCCGGATTTAGATGCCGCCAGGCGGACGCGTCCATATTTCAAACGCAAGACAAAATCCTTGCGATGGATAAAATGAACTTTGCCGCCTTCAGTCTTGCAAGACGCGAGGGCGATCATGCTGAGGTTGAGATGCTTGATCCAGGGCGGGAGATTCCCGATCCCTTTTATAGCGGTGAAGACAGCTTCGAATTGGTTGTAACGATGATTGAAGAAAGATTGAAAGCAATGCTCGACGGGAATGCTTAAGGGCGAATATGAAACACCAACGGTCAGCTTTCCAGACTTGCAGGGCGCACAAATTTATCGCGCAAAAAATGAAAATCGCCTCAGGCGATCCCGCCAAGCGCCGCCTCGAAATAGGAACCGAGATTGAAAGCAGCGCCGACCTCGGCGTTCCGCTTGGCGGCATTGGAACTGGCGGCATGGCCTGGAGCCGAACCGGCCGGTTCGGCCGCTGGACCCTTAAACCCGGGACATTTAAATATTTTACCGAACCATCCTGCGGTTTTGCCTTAATGACCCACCGCGAAAATGCGGGGGCTCATGCGCAGGCGCTTCAGTCACCGCCTGCCGATGAAAAGCTTTCATCATTCAACTGGATATCGGAAGATGACCCGGGAGAGTATTCCGCGCTGTTTCCAAAGGCGCTGCGGCGCCATGATCTAACACAGACATTAGGCGTTACCGCGACTTGCGAATCTTTTTCACCCATTCTTCCACATAATATTGAAACGGCTTCGCTGCCAGTTGCCATATTCAACTGGTCTGTTTGCAACACGACAAGCGAGCCTCTCGACCTATCAATGATGATGCACTGGGCGAATATGAACCATTGGTTCAATGAAATGAATGACGCTCGACCATTTCGCCACAATGCGGGCAACTATAATCGCGCGGCAAGCACACCCAACGCTGAGGCAATAATTTTTGAAACGTTGGATACCTGGGACGCCGCGCCGCCGGAAGGCGCCGGGCAAATGGCGATCGCCTTGCAAAAAGATGATGGGCTGACGCTGTCATCACAATCAACTTTTGACGGCAATGGCGATGGAAGCGACATCTGGCAAGACTTCTCGACGACCGGTATGCTACAACCGTCGGGTGATTGGCTCGCGGACGCCAACTTCAGAAGTGAGGAGCGCGGCCTACCAGCCGGCGCCGTCGCGGCAAAAGCAACGCTCGCTCCCGGTGAGGTGCGACAATTCAATTTTAGCCTTGCTTGGGACTTTCCTGTTTTTACATTCGGCGCCGGGCGATCATGGCGGCGATGGCACACGGTCAAATGGGGCGCCAATGGAAAAAATGCGCTTGAACTTGCCGGTCACGGAATATCGAATGCATCTGTGTGGTCCCAACAAATCGATGACTTCCACAGCAACGCCGAAAATCTATTTGGCGAAGGGCCTGATCGCGCAGGATTTGCCCTTAATGAACTTTATCTTTTGGTGGATGGCGCGACGGTCTTAACCGCGCCAGATGAAATTGGGCGCTCCCATTTCGCCATTCTCGAATGTCCCGACTATCCCTATTACAACACGCTTGACCTCTATGTTTATGCCGCTGAAGCCATTCTCGCGTTCTGGCCGGAAGCGGAGAAGATGGCGCTGCAAGATTTTACGCACGCCGTCAGCGAAGAGAATACAAGGCAACGCAAAGCCATATTCCGGTCCGATACATTTCCGTTGAAAGTGGAAAATGCGCTGCCGCATGATCTTGGCGCGCCGGAAGAAGATCCGTTTTACTTGCATAATGGCTACGCCTATCAGGACTCGACGCGCTGGAAAGATCTCAACAGTCACTATGTGCTTTCTGTCTGGCGCGCGGGCGAGCGTTTTGGCGGCGATTGGCGAACGATGCAGTACGCAGCAGTAAAACAAGCGATCGCGCGTCTAGAAACATACGATCGAGACGGTGATGGTTTAATCGAGAATGAAGGCTATCCCGACCAGACTTTTGACAGCATTCCAATGACCGGCCCGAGCAGTTATTGCGGCGGCTTGTGGATGGCGGCGCTTGCGGCCGCGAGCCGCATGGCGGCGGAGGCAGGCGAAGACAAACAATCCCGCCTGTGGCTTGACCGGTTGACGCGGGCTAAACAGTCCTTTGAAGAAAAATTATGGGCGGGCAGCCACTATAGAGTTGATACTTGTGGCCCAACCTCCGACGCTTACTTTATCGAACAATTATTCGGCCCATTTCTCGCGCGACGATATGGCCTCGGCAACATCATTCCAACAGCTCGCGCCCGCACCGCGCTCAAAACACTCCATCAGAAAAATTTTATCGAGGGCGGCCAGCGGCAAGGCGCAAGTCTTCTTACTGGCGTGAGCGCCGCTGCAAAAGACGATGTCGCCGGCCATGCCGATCCAAATGTTCAGGTGGGTGAAATCCTTGTCGGCATCACTCTTTCCTTCTGCGCGCAACTGCGCGAATGGGGCCTTGACGATGAGGCTGATCAAGTACGGTCGGCAATCTATCGGGAATTATATGAAGACCGCGGTTTATTCTTCCGCACGCCCGCCGCGTTAGATGTCGGGTTGCCTGTTTACCGCGCGCCGATGAACTTGCGTCCTCTCGCCATATGGATGATGGCAGACTGGAACAAGCTCGTCGCGAAACTTTAGGGGTTGCGACCGGCCATCTATCCGCTCATATTTTAACAGTCGCAAACAACGCCGCAGCCGTCAAAAGCAGTGTCGGTGCGGACGATACAACAATATCTAAACCGTCAACCTTGTATAATATTAATCCTATCGCAACGATCACCCTCTGCGAAGACGTTATCCGTCCACTGTCGATATTTTGGCCGATGATGCCTGACTGGGCCTTGCTTGTTTTTTCCACGCTGTTGCGAAGCGCACAAATTGTTCTATTCTGATGACCAACGTCATGCACAATTTGTTCGCATTGGGATAGCTGCTTATGACCAAAGTTTTCCTCGCTGTCTCGGCCGTCATTCTGGCCCTTATGGGCTGGCATGCGGTCCGCGCATTAACTGTCGCTGGCGCGTTCGTTTCGCTTGAAGAGCTGGCAACGGACCAATGCGTAAAGATCGACATCGCTCCAGGCGCAGAAGACATAACGATTGATCGCGAGACAGGTATCGCCTTCGTATCTGCTTCTGACCGGCGCGGTCTGATGCGCGGCGATGCAAACCAGGGCGGCATCTATGTGCTGAATATTGTGGGAGAACCGGAAGTCAGATTGGCGTCCACAGATGCGCCTGCGGATTTTCAGCCACATGGCATCAGCTTCTGGCACGGCAAAGATGGCGCTAAACGCCTTCTTGTCGTCAGTCACCCGATTGGCGGCGGGCATAGGATAGAACTTTTTGATATTGGTGAGGCCGGTATGCTTAGCCATGTCGAAACAATTGCTTTCGAAGAAATACACTCGCCGAATGACATTGCCGCAACCGGTCCACGATCATTTTATGTAACCAACGACCACGCACGTTCAGACACGCTGCTTGCAAAACTCGAAGGCCCCTTGATTCTGCCGGTCACTAATGCCGTTTATTTTGACGGCGAGGAAGGCCGCTCCGTCGTTGACGGGCTCAATTACGCAAATGGGATTAACATCACTGACGATGGCAAGACTGTTTATATCGCCGAGGTCTTGGGTCGGCAAATTGGCGTATATTCGCGCGATCGCAACACAAACGACTTGACGAAAGAAAAGATGCTCAAGATTCCAACAAATCCGGATAATATCGAGATTGATCTAGACGGTAACTTGTGGACCGGCGCCCATCCGCAAGCTTTCGAATATCTCAAACACGCCAAAGATGAGACTTACCCGGCGCCCGGACAAGTCATGCGGATTGATCCAACCACTGGAGATTACGAAAGCGTTTACATATCACTTGATGGAAATTTTCCGGCAACAACTGTTGCCGCAGTCTCCGGTAGCCACATGTTTGTTGGCTCAGTATTCAATCGAGAAATACTGAAATGCGCGTTGTAACTGATGCAGCGTAGAAACCTGATGCGTGACGCTGGACACTGGCAGCTTCACGTTATTTGGCGCGTAACGACACGGCCTGTTGGCGTAACTCTTGTCACATTCAAAGCCCCATTTGGCGGACGCTGAGGTCGCGCATGATTTCCTCCGAGCCGCCGCCAATCGCATTGACTTTGACCTCGCGGTAGATGCGCTCGACCGGGTTACCCCGCAGATAAGCCGCGCCGCCCCAGATTTGCATCGCCTCAGAGGCGCAAAATTCCAAAGCTTTCGATGCAGAGAATTTCGCCTTGCAAAGCTCTGCGACCGGCATGTCGCCTTCATTCGCCTGCCAGCAAAGTTGATTGAGATAGGCTTCTACCATGTCGATCTTGGCCGACATGTCAGCAAT
>JAJFGC010000242.1 GCA_021776345.1 Hyphococcus sp.
AAAAAAACATAAGAAAAAACGCTTCGGTATTTTTTAGGCTTAACCCGTCGCTCTAATCTTGATCGACGCAATCAACCTCCCATCTGCGCTATTGAGTAACGAGAGGATGAACATGCTTGTTTCAACAACTGATACGCCGCCGGGCCGTGAGGCTGGGACAAGTCTTGGCGTAGTCGCCGGCGAGGCGATCCTGGGCGTCAATATTTTCCGGGATTTGTTTGCCGGCATCCGCGACATCATCGGCGGTCGCTCAGGCGGGTATCAAAAAGCCCTGCGCGAAGCGCGCGAGCATGCGATGGCGGATATGGAAACTGAAGCGAGGGCTCTGGGCGCGGACGCGGTGATTGGCGTTGATATCGATTATGAAGCCGTCGATACGCAAAAAGGGGCGATGTTGCTGGTCTCTTGTAACGGCACGGCGGTAAAACTGCGCTAGTCGATTATTCTTCGAGCACTTCTGTTACTTCCCCAGCCGCTTCTTCGACCACTGCGGTTTCTTCCTCAGCTTCGCCAGCGTCCGCTTCAGCAATCGCCGCGATGGGTTCAGGAAACGCCACCGGATTGTCGGAGAGTGATCCCAGATACGCTAAAATCTCAACGCGCTGACTATCCCTTGGGAAGCGCTGCACCATCGCCGTACCTGGAACATACCCTTGTGAGTCCTTGAGGTATTCGTTGAGGCGCTCATAAGACCAAACGCCGCCAAATTCTTTCAATGCAGTTGTGTAATTGAACCCCGGGACAGTACCGACACCGCGCCCAACAACGTCCCACAAATTGGGGCCTGTGCCATTTGCGCCGCCTTCCTCGAAGGTGTGGCAAGATTTGCAAAGCGCTGAGCGGCGCTCGCCAGAAGGCATGCTGGCCTCCGCCATCATGGCGCCGAGATCCATCGGCTTTTCTTCGATTTCTCCGGCAGCTTCCGTCGCGAGCTCAACACAACAATAAGCAAGGTGAAGTTCTTCGCTGTGACCGCTGTCATGGCCGCCGCCAAAAATCGCTGCGGTCAGTTGCGGCAAGCCGAACACCAGGAGAAGGGCGGCAAGTACAGCGCCCGCAATTTTGTTGGATAAAAGCGGGTCTTTGTTGGAATCGCCAGCCATGAAGTAGTCCCCGTAAGCTCGCCTGCTCGGCGGTGTCGGAATAAGTGGATTTTTGCGGCGTTCTAACGATCTTGAGGGCTTCGCGCAATCAGCTGGCTATCAGGCCGGGCGCGGCCTTTTCGCGCGGGGCCATTGCTAAGTGGGGCTGGCTTGGGCATAAGCCGCCCGGTTTTTGCATGAGCGCTGAGATGACCAAGACATCTGATACCAGAGCCGGTTTCATCGCCTTTCAAGGTGAGCCTGGCGCCTTTTCCGAGGTCGCCTCGCGGCGCTTTGCGCCGTCATTAACGCCAATGCCCTGCGCCACTTTTGAGGATGCGTTTGACGCGGTCACCTCGGGCAAGGCGGCGCGGGCCATGCTGCCGATTGAAAACTCACTCGCTGGCCGGGTCGCGGATATTCATCATCTCCTGCCAGAGGCGGGGCTTTATATCGTTGCTGAACATTTCCTGCCAATCGAGCACCATTTGCTGGCGCGCCCGGGCGTGAAGATTGAAGACGTGAAATCGGTCTCTAGCCACGCGATGGCCATCGGTCAGTGCCGCAAGCTGATCAATGAGCGAAAGCTCCATGCCGAGATCGCCGGGGATACGGCGGGCGCCGCGCGCCATCTCGCGGAAAACGGGCGTGATGATGAGGCGGTGATCGCGTCTGACATCGCGGCTGAAAATTACGGCCTTAATATTCTCCTGCGCAATGTCGAGGACGCTGGCCATAACACGACGCGCTTTCTCGAAATGGCTGGCGAGCCCAATGACGCAAATCCTGAAGATGCGCCGGTGGTCACCAGCTTTGTCTTTCAGGTCCGCAACATTCCAGCGGCCCTTTACAAGGCAATGGGCGGGTTTGCCACCAATGGCGTTAACATGACGAAGCTTGAAAGTTACCAGCTTGACGGCAAGTTCTCCGCAACCATGTTTTATGCAGACATTGAAGGCCACCCGCAGGATGAGCCTGTGCGCCTGGCGCTTGAAGAGCTTGGGTTTTTCTCAACCTCTTTGAAGATTTTAGGGGTCTACAAGGCGGCGAGGGAGCGTTAGGCGTTGGCCCACCGTTCAATCAACTGCCGGGCAATGGTGAATTTCGGCGGCAGATAAACGCCGCCGCGTTCTTCGCCGTCAATCAGCGCCTTAATGTCGTCAAGCGACAGCCATTTCGCTTCTTCAATTTCATCAGTATCAAGATTGAGTGTGCGATCTGCCACGTCAGCAATGAACCCCATCATCATCGACGAGGGAAACGGCCATGACTGCGTGAATTGATAGCGGATGTCGGTGAGAGTGACGCCTGCTTCTTCAAAAAGCTCGCGCTTTGCCGCCTCTTCCGGCGTTTCCGCGGGTTCTACAAAACCTGCAAGCGCCGATAAAAAGCCTGGCGGGAAGTGCGGTCCGCGCCCCAACAGACAGGCGTCTTCATGGATCGCGAGGACAATCGCCACAGGGTCGGATCGGGGAAAATGCTGTGCTTTGCAATTGGGGCATTGACGTTTGGCGCCGCCATTGATGATACCGGTCGCGGCGCCGCATTTTGCGCAGAAGCGGTGACTTCGATGCCATTCAAAAAGCCATCGTGCGTGGCCAATAATGGCCAGATCATCCCGTGATATTTGTCCTGCTGCCACACGGATTGGCGTATATTCGCCAATATCGGAGAAAGGCGCGCCGTCAGGCGTCCCGATAGTCGTCGATGCGTCAACACCAAAATAGGTGCGCCCGTCTTTTGTGCCGAGCAAGACAACAAGCGCATCTTTGGGAAATTTTCCGAGCGCCGCCGCTGAAAGGAACACGGCCTGCTCGCTAGCGATCAGCGGATCGCCCCGCCATAACGGTATGAGATAACTATCCGGATTTTTTAGCTGCGCTTCAGCAAAGCCCTCCTGGTCCTTTTCGTTGTTAAGCCGCTCAAGCGGTGAACAGGTAAACCAGTTAGGATTATCGCTGGGTTTCATGCGGGCCTTCTACCGTCCCCACAGTGGCTTCGGCAAGCGGGCACTAGCTGCGCTGTTTTATCAAAGCGGTAGCGACATCTCGGTGAATGAACAGGATCGTTGCGGCAAAAACCCAGCTTACGCAGGCGGCGTAAAATAGCGCTGAGGAGAATTCGGTCGGCGTATCGCCGTTCCATTCCACGGGCGTTGCAATCCCAAGCGGCGTGAAAAGGTGGAACACAATTGCGCCTGACATGATGACGAGGGCGATCAAGGCGCCGAGAAATTGCGATTTGTCGATCAGGCTCTTTGCGCCTGTAACAAGCAAAATCAGAGGGATGCCGATCAATAATAGCGATGAAAGCAGCTCTCCTGGACCAATGATCCAGGGGCCGACGGGATAGAAAAGCCCGATCCCGGACCATTCTTTGAGCGTCGAAAAAATATGTTCCGGCGTCGGGTGACCGGTGAACTTGAATCTCAGGGAATCGATAAAAATTGCCGAGATAAAAAGGCCGCCGCCCCAGGGTAAGAGGTTCAGAAGCTTTTGCATGAGATGAGTCCTTTCTCGTGTCGCCCGCGAAAACGCACCGCCTTCTAACAAGCTTGGCTCTTACGCGAGATCACAATCAAGCCTCTTGCAATCAGGCCCTCGAGCGCAGATATTCCGCCCCGGAAGGCTGGCGGACGTGTCTCTCGCCAACCCGGTCAGATCCGGAAGGAAGCAGCCGTAACGAGTTTCGGCGCGGGTCGTTTCAGTCTTCCACTTACTTTTCCCCAACGGCGCCCTCGCGAAAATCGACCTTTGATCCTGCTGGCCGTACGCCGCATAATGAGCCCATGAGCGATCTTCTGTCAGAGGAAAAATCAGGCAAAGCCGCGCCTTATCAGGTGCTGGCGCGGAAATATCGCCCGCAGAATTTTGACGACCTGATCGGCCATGGCTCGATGGTCAGGACGCTCAAAAACGCCTTTGCCGCCGACCGCATCGCCCACGCTTATATCCTCACAGGCGTACGCGGCGTCGGCAAAACTACAACGGCCCGCATCCTCGCTCGGGCGCTGAACTACGTCGGACCGAATGGCGAGGATAACGGCCCGCAAATGGAGCTTGGCGAGGACGGCCTCCATTGCAAGGCAATCGCCGAGAGCCGCCACCCGGATGTGTTGGAGATGGATGCGGCGTCCCGCACGGGCGTCGGCGATATTCGCGAACTGATCGAGGGCGTCAGATATGCGCCGGTCGAAGCGCGCTACAAGGTCTACATCATTGACGAAGTGCATATGCTGTCGACCGCAGCGTTTAACGCATTGTTGAAAACGCTCGAAGAGCCGCCGCCCCATGTGAAGTTTATCTTTGCGACAACCGAGATCCGCAAACTCCCGGTGACGGTGCTCTCGCGATGCCAGCGGTTTGATCTGCGGCGGATCGATCCTGAGACGCTGACCGAACATCTCAGCACTATTGCAGCGAAAGAACATGTCAAGATTTCCCGTGAAGGACTTTGGATGATTGCGCGCGCGGCGGAAGGCTCCGTCCGCGATGCGCTTTCCATTCTCGATCAGGCAATTGTTCAACATACGGCACAGAAAAAAGCTGATGAGCTGAGCCCCGATGCAATCCGCGAGATGCTCGGCCTGGCCGATCGAAGCGGCGTCTGGGATTTGCTTGACGCTTGTATGAAGGGCGACGCCAAGACCGCGCTGGGTAGCTTTCGGATGCAATATGACGCGGGCGCCGAACCGGCTGTGACTCTGCGCGATATGCTTGATCTGGTGCATTTATTGACCCGGACCAAAGCGGCAGGCCCAGAAGCGGCAAATCATGGGCCCGCGGGAGAAGCGGACGCCGAGCGAGCGAAATCCATGGCGTCGGGCTTTGAGATGAATGCGCTGACACGGGTTTGGTCGCTTTTAATGAAGGGGCTTTCCGAGACCAACATGGCGCCGGACCCGGCGGCGGCGGGGGAGATGGCGTTGATCCGGATTTGCTTCGCCGCTGATCTGCCGACCCCCGATGAGGCTTTAAAAGCCTTAAAAAAAAATCGTGAAAACGCGGTAGCGCCAAGCCCGCCGAGGAAGAAAGTTCGTCCGCAGACGGAGGAACAGCCTTCAGCACAAATCATCGACATCCTGCCGCCATTGAGCCAGCGCCCGCCGGGCGACGGGCCGTGGCTGCGGGCTTTCGCCGATGTTGTGCAATTGGCGGGCAAAATGCGCGATGCAAAACTCCGTACCGAACTTGAGAGTTACGTTCATCTCGTGACGTTCAAGGAGGGCCAGATCGACCTTCGCCTTCATGACAATGCGCCGGCCGATCTTGCCGGGCGGCTGACCCAGCGCCTCAAAGAATGGACCGGGCGGCAATGGGTCGTTTCCGTTACCGCTAGTGAAGATGGCGAGGATACGCTGCGAGACAAGCGCATCGCCGAAGTGATGGCCGATCCGATGGTGAAAAAAGCGTTGGATATTTTTCCCGGCGCCGAAGTGACCGCCATTCGCGAGCCGGACGCAATCGCGGAACCGGCGCCCGATGACTTTGAAGAAGAGCCGCCGGTTGACCCCGACGATGATCTGCCGCTTTTAGGCGCAGACGACGAACAAGAACCCAAGACAGGAAAAGCGTAACATGGATATTGGCGAGATTATGAAGCAGGCCGGCGAGATGCAGGCCAAGATGAAAGAAATGCAGGAAAAGCTCGCTGATCTTGAAATTACCGGCGAGGCAGGCGGCGGCATGGTCAAGATCATCATGAACGGCAAGGGCTACGCCAAAGCCGTGGCGATTGAGCGCGCGCTCATGAAGGAAGATGACGCGGAGATTTTGGAAGATTTGATCGCTGCGGCCATCAACGATGCGAAGGCCAAACTCGAAACTCAGTCGGCGGAACAAATGAAACAGATGACATCAGGCTTACCGCTGCCCCCGGGTATGAAGCTGCCTTTTTAATATGGATAGGGCCCCAGAGTATCTCGTTGCCTTTGCTTGCTTTGAGTGTAGGAAATCATTCAAGCGGCCACACGATCCGTTGTCGATAGTCCGATCATGCCCTGACTGTAGTGGTCTGGCGGTTGATCTGGGCCGAAAATTTAGGGCTCCACCTCGAAATGATCGAAAATCTTGGAGCGTAGTAAGGTATTGTTATGAAAATGGGTTTCCTTACCGATCCATTGGCGAGCCGTATCCCACTACAATTGATGAAGCCAAAGATTTTATAGAAAGAAACAAAAGTAGAAAAGTTACAGAGGTAAAGGTTCCTGTTTGGAGGCAGCGCTCTCTAAAAAATAAACAAGAAGTTTTTTATGCGACCTGTGCTTGGAAACCGTATAAAAACCCGATTGTTCCAAAAAAGTTTCAAGAATAGTTCATGTCCGCATCTCCCATTGGCCCCGAGTTACAGCGTCTAATTGATCTCCTGGCAAAAATGCCGGGACTGGGGCCGCGTTCGGCCAAGCGCGCTGCGCTTTATCTTTTGAAAAAGCGCGAACCGGTGATGCGCCCGCTCGCCTTCGCGCTTGATGATGCGGCCAACAAAGTCACCGGCTGCTCTATCTGCGGTAACTGGGATTCGATGGACCCGTGCGCCGTCTGCGCCGACGAGACCAGGCAATCGGGTGTTCTCTGCGTTGTGCAGGATGTTGCTGATCTCTGGGCGCTGGAGCGCGCAGGCGCCCATAAGGGCCGCTATCATGTGCTTGGCGGGTTGCTGTCGCCGCTGGACGGCGTCGGGCCGGACGATTTGGACATCGGCGGGCTGATTGCTCGGGCGAAGGAAGACACGATCACCGAAGTGGTGCTCGCCCTTGCGGCGACGGTCGACGGGCAGACGACGGCGCATTATCTGACCGAGCACCTTGAAACATCGAATGTCAGTGTGACGCGGCTTTCCCAGGGCGTGCCGGTTGGCGGTGAGCTGGATTATCTCGACGAAGGAACGCTCAGCGCAGCGATGAAGGCGCGCCGTCCCGTCTAAAACTGACCAGGTCGGGCGCCTCATGCAGGGCGCGCCGCACGGTCAGTCCGAAAATAATCAACGTCGCAAAGACACCAATGCTGATCCCCTGCCGAAAATCCGCCACCGCGCTGTAAAACGCCGGGATACCATAAGCGACGGCAAGCAGTGTGCGCTCCTGGGTCAGCCAGCCATTCTCAAGCCCGATAATGATGAGGATCGCACCGGGGATCGTCAGCATAATGAGCTCATAGTGAAAGCCATAAGGCGCCGCCATCAAAACAGCGGCGATCAGCACTGCGACCCGTAAATATTCGTCGCTTATCGATCGCCATACCCGCCAGACAAAGGCGGCGCTGAAGAGAAGGCTTGCGGCATAAACGCCATAAGCGATGATCGCAGGCGCCCCGGCGAACATCATCGCGCTCAAAGGCGTTGTCATTTTTGCCAGCGGCAATATTTGCGCCTCCAGCCTTTCGCCCGTGTCAAAGACAGCGCCAACAAAAGCGGCCCATGGCTCGGCGCCGAAAACAAGAAAGCTCAGTACTGCAAGAGCAATTGCTGTCAGCGTCGCCACTGTCATCGCGCGCCAGCACCCGGCCGCGAGATAGGCGATGGGGATCAGCAGACCGAGATGGGGCTTTATTGTAAGCAACCCTGCTGCAATGCCCGCAAGGATCGGCCGGCTTTTGGGAAACGCTGCCGCAATGAGCAAAAACGTCGCCGTCAAAAACCCGTTTTGGCCGGTGATAAAGGCTGAATAAGCTGCCGGTCCGGCGATGATCGCGAAAAGAATAAGGCGGTCGCGGGTGATGGATCGTGCGCCGAGAAAAAAACCCGCCGCCGTTCCCGTTGACCAGAGTGTGAAGCCAAGAAAATAGGGCAGCGCCGCAAAGGGCAACATTAGCAAAAGATAAGTCGGCGGATACTGCCAACTCAGCGTGCCGTGCTCGGCGCCCAAATAATCGCGCTGCAGGATTTCCTGAAAGAATGCCGGGTCATAAATCTTTGCAGCATCGCCGTTGGCGCTTGCGGTAGCCGCTGCGTGAAACGCGGTGAAGTCGCCGCCGATGACGACATCGGACTTGCCCGAGAGCACCAGCCCATACATCGTGAGCGTTGTGATGAGTGAAATTGCCGCCCAGACGCCAATCGCGCGCCAGAGCATGGGGCGCGTCGGGGCGTATTTTCCCCAATCGACTTTCGATCCCATCCCTACTGTAGCCATCTGCGCTTGACCTTTCTTTCGCAGGCAAAACAAAGGCTTGCCTGCGAGCAACCAAGCTAGGCCGGAGCCCTAAAGAAAGCCTTATCGGGAAAAGCAACGAGGGGAACAAAGCGCGAATCGGCCTAGAGGATCGCAATGATGAATGATTTTTTTCTTTCGCTGGGGATGCCGCTTTGGGGCGGGCCTTTCTGGACAGTGTTTATCTTGGCGCTGGCTCTAATGACGGCGCTGTATGAGTGGCGCCGAGCAGCGCGGCGCGGCGGCCGCTTGCGTGAGCGGCTTGAGGATACGCGTATTGCCCTTTCTGCCGCAGAGACGCGGGCCGCGGATGGCGACGCCTTGAAAGATGCTCTTGCCGAAGAGCGGGCTCGTCGGGAGAGCCTTGAAGCTGGTCTTGCCGCTAATGAAGCAAAACTTGAAGAACGCGAAAACGCGCTCGGCGAGATGCGCCAGCGCCTCGACACTGAGTTCAAGGCGGCAGCTTCAGAAATGCTTGAAAACGCCCACAAGACATTCTTTGAGCGGACGAAAGATACGTTCGAACGTTATAGCGAAGCTGCAAATGTGGATGGCGAGCGTCGGCGCAAAGCGTTGGATGAAATGCTAAAGCCAGTGAGCGAAACGCTGGTGCGTTATGAAAAAGGCCTGACGGAGTTGCGCGCCGAGCAACAAAAATCTCGTGGGGAGTTGTCGGGCCAGATCGGGGAGTTGTCGAAATCAACCCATGATGTGCGTATGGAGGCCCAGAAATTAGCGACGGCCCTTCGCGCGGGCCCCAAAACCCGGGGGCGTTGGGGCGAAGAGCAGTTACGCAATGTTGTCGAGATTGCCGGTATGACAGCCTATGTCGATTTTACTGAGCAAACCTCACACAACGACGGCGACAAGCGCAAGCAGCCGGATATGGTTGTGAGCCTCCCTGGCGGGCGTGTTGTCGCCGTCGATTCCAAAGTCTCCCTTGGCGCCTATCTTGATGCTGTTGAGGCAGAGACTGACGAGGCCCGAGCAACGCACCTCACCCGTCACGCCAATGATTTATGGAACCACGTCAAGTCCCTGTCGTCGAAGGACTACGCGGCGTCACTTAGCGATTCACTTGATTATGTCGTGATGTTTGTACCCGGAGAGAATTACTACTCCGCGGCCCTCGAAATGCGTCCGCAGCTTTATCAAGAAGCGTTTGATCGCAAGATCCTGATCGCGACCCCAACCATATTGATCGCAGTATTAAAGTCAGCCTCACTCTATTGGCGGCAGGAGAAAATGACGCAAAATGCTGAGGCAGTCGCGGCAATGGCAAAGGATATCTATGACAGCCTGCGTCGAATGGGCGCCAACCTATCCAAGCTCGGCGCTTCGCTGGAAAATTCAGTAAAGCGGTACAACGATGTTGTTGCGAATGTGGAGGGGCGTGTCTTGCCGCGCGCGCGGAAATTCGCTGAGTATGAATTGCCCGGGACGGAAACAGCGATTGAAGAATTGGCCCCAATTGAAGGGGCAACGCGGGCGTTACGGGAAGACAAAGACTTACTCTTACCGGGCGCGCTCCCACCAGAACAGGACGACGCGGCCTAGCGCAAAGGAAATGGCGGGCGCGGCGCCACTGGCGTTGGCTCATAATTATCTTCATCGTCCCCAGCGTCTAGCGCTTCCGGGCGGTGCAGCCGGTCAAACGGGTTTGCATGCTCCGACTGATCGGCGGGGTCTTCACGCTGGTCAGCGAAACCCGCCTCTTCACTGCGCTCCTGAAGAAAAGGGTTCTCATCAAACAGGCCTGGCGCCGGCGGTTTGTCCGGGTAGGCGTCATTTTCCGCGTCAGGTCGAACCTCATTTTCGAGTGTCATGATGCGCCGGCGGAGATCGGCGATTTCCAACAGTACTGCCTGATTGCCTTGGTCTTGTGCCGGCTCGGCGGGTTGCGGTTCAACGCAAGCCAACGCCCCCATCATATGCAGGGTCGCCATCAGTGAAGTTGGTGACAGGATCCAGACGTTCGCCCTGTAGCTGTCCTGTACGACATCAGAAAAATTCGTATGAAGATCATTAAAGATTGTCTCCGAGGGCGTAAAGACGACAGCGAAAGGCGCTGTTTCGCCGGGGATAATCAAGCCTTCTGCGATGGATGTGAGATGGCGTAGTAGCGCTCGGCGATATTCGTTGGCCGTTTTGTCGCTTGCGCCCATGCCGGCGCGTAAATAGTGGTCAAAAGCCTCCACCGGGTAGCGGGCATCGATGGCAACCGGGCCTGTAGTTCTATCAGTGGAAAAAACCAGACAATCTGCGGTGCGCCCGCTGCTCAGCTTGTAGGAAAATGAATAACGATCAGCGGGCAGGGCGCTCCGCACAATGTCGGTAAGCTGAAGGCGTCCAGCCGTGCCTGGGATGCTGCGCTCGGCTAGATGCGCATTCAGGGAAGCAATCTCCCGTGAGAGCTCCGCGGCCCCTTCCGGCGCAATATCGAGCTTTTCGATCTGCCGGGAGAGTTTGTCCAGCGCTTCTTCTGTCGTTGTGCGCAGTCCGTGAATTTCACGGCTGAAAAACTCGGCAAGCTCGGCGGTAATCTCCCTCGGGGCTTGGTGCAGCGTATCTGCGGGCGGCGTCTCGTGGATAGTCATTGCCGCATTTTCGAGCTTGTAGCTAAGCTCGCTTGAAAGGGCTGCGAATCGCTCCTCGAGGGACGCGCCAAGCTGACTTTGAACGTGCTCTGCATCGCTTTTCAATGTATCGGCTTTTTCCGAAAGCTTGCGCTGCATGGCGGCAACTGCTTGCATTCGCTGCTCGAGCGCGGCTTCCGCTTTGCGCCGCTCAAACTCGGCCTCACGCTCTGCCTGATCCCGCACTTCTTGATAAATCCGGTCGCGCTCTTCGGCGGCTGCATGGGCGCGCTCGTCTTCTTCAGCCATGCGGCGCTTTGTTTGTTCTTGCTCAAGCTGCATCCTGCGTTCGTCTTCTCGGGCCGAGCGCGCCGTTAAGTCGTCCTCCGTGACGGCCGCCCCAGGCGCGTGTTCAATTGCAATTTTGGCAAAATCATCCTCAGCGTTTTCTTCAAGAGCACCGATATTTTTCGTTCCTGTTTCTTTTTGCTTTGAAAAAAGGCCAGCAAACGCTGAGCGTTTCTTTTTGGGTGTGGGCGCGATATCTTCTTTGAAAAGACCATGGTTTCCCTCAGCTGTTACATCAGCTGGCTCAAAGCCGGAAAAATCCAACGGTTCTTCGGCAGCCTCAGTTTTTGGTTTTTCTGACTTGCGGCGCTTCTTGCGGTCCTTGCGGGCTTTGGGTGGGGCGATTTCTTCTTCGAATGGGTCATCAAAGGAGATATCGGCATCTTCGCCGGCGGGTTCAAAAAAGGTTGCATCCATGGCCTTGCGCCGCGCCGGCGAGACCACGCGGCCGCGAACGATAATCATAATCACCAGAAAAAAAATGATGACAAAAGCACCGAATCCAACCCAAAGGGCGGCGTCCGGCCCGTCCAAAAACGGTTCCGAAGCCGGCGCCGGCTGCTCAAAGCTTTCTGGGACCCCAGCCCCTTCTTGGACTGAAGGCGGCGGCAATTGCATGACCATCCCCCACGGATACTCAACACGAAAACACGATCATAGGTAAAAAGCTGATAAAAAGCGAGGGGTTAGCGTTAACTACCTAGTTGTGTGCAATGCGTCGCCCATCTTGACGAGAGCAGGCCGCAGACCTAGGTGAGGCTCATGGCGATCAAACCCATCATCACCGCGCCCGATCCGCGCCTGCGTCAGGTATCAAACCCTGTCGAGGGCGTTGACGATGCGTTGCGTGCGCTCATGGATGACATGCTCGAGACGATGTATGACGCGCCGGGCATTGGCCTTGCGGCGATCCAGATCGGGGAGCCCCTGCGCATCATCGTGATGGACCTTGCTGGCGAAGAGGAAGAACCGCAGCCACGCTATTTCGTCAATCCGGAAATTCTGGATCCGTCAGACGATACGAACATTTATGAAGAGGGCTGTCTTTCCGTGCCGGATTATTTTGACGAGGTCGAGAGGCCGGCAAAATGCCGAGTGAAGTTTCTGGGCTATGATGGTAAGAAACAGGTGCTTGATGCAGAAGGTATGCTCGCCACCTGTATCCAACATGAAATGGACCACCTTGAAGGGGTTCTCTTTATCGATCACCTCTCACGGCTAAAGCGTGAGCGCGTGCTCAAAAAGCTCAAAAAAGAACAACGTCTCGCTGCGGCGGAATAAATTGACAGGCGGGCGTCTGATTGGAATTGCGCGGCGAGATCAACGGCGCGCGCCGATGGAAGAAACAGCCGTCGGCGATATTTCCGTAGAGGCGGGCCTTGCCGGCGATCACAAGGGCGCCAAATTTCCTGAACGCGCGATCACGGTTCTGTCACGTGACGCCTGGGAAGAGGCGCTGAAAACGCTTGAGGCTGATCTGCGCCTTGCGTGGACGGTTCGGCGGGCGAACCTTCTGGTTGAAGGCGTCTTGCTGCCGCGGGCGTGCGGCGGTGTTTTGACGGTCGGTCCGGTAAAGCTAGAAGTGACGCGGCCGACGATGCCGTGTAAACGCATGGACGAAGCGATGCCGGGCCTTCTGAAAGCGCTCTATCCAGACTGGCGCGGCGGCGTGACGTGCCGCGTTCTGGGGGGCGGTATGGTAAGTATTGACGATCCAGTAGAGATATTGATCTCGCCGCCTGAACGAAAAATCAAATTGCCGGAATAAAAGCGACAAAGGATTGATTGTGCGTCTTGCCTTTATGGGAACGCCGGAATTTTCCGTACCGGTCTTAAGTGAACTTATCGCCGCTGGCCACGACGTCGCTGCGGTCTATACGCGCGCGCCAAAGCCATCAGGCCGCGGCCAGAAAATGACGCCATCGCCAGTGCATGCGTTTGCAGAGGCTCATGGAGTTGAGGTCCGCACGCCGAAGAGCTTCAAGGCCGAAGAGACTCGAGAGGCGTTTGCCGCGCTTGATCTCGATGTCGCGATTGTGGTCGCCTATGGGCTTATTCTCCCTCAGGTCGTACTCGACGCGCCGCGCCATGGCTGTCTCAACCTGCATGCGTCGTTGTTGCCCCGTTGGCGGGGCGCCGCGCCAATCCAGCGCGCGATCATGGCAGGTGACAAGACCACCGGCGTGCAGGTGATGCAAATGGAGGCCGGGCTTGATACCGGGCCTGTGTTGCTTTCTGAGGCGGCCCCGATCAAAGGCGATGATACCGCAGCGAGCCTTCACGACCGTCTATCGGAAATTGCGGCGCAGCTTGCTCCGCGCGCGCTAGCAGCGTTGACGCGCGGGGGGTTGACCGCAACGCCTCAGCCTAACGACGGCGTCACCTATGCTAAAAAAATCAATCCGGACGAGGCGCGAATCGATTGGTCGAGGTCGGCGGCTGAAGTCGATCAGCATATTCGCGGGCTGGCTCCTTTCCCAGGCGCCTGGACGGAATTTAACGGCGCCCGGATAAAAATATTGATGTCGGGAATTGCCGATGGCGCGGGTAAACCCGGCGAAGTCCTGAATACTGACAAAACCCTGAGCGTCGCTTGCGGCAAAGGCGCCGTTGACCTTAAATTGCTACAGCGCTCTGGAAAGCGCGCTCAGACCAATGAAGAATTTCTCCGGGGCTTTGCGGTTAGTACCGGCGGTGTATTTTCTTAGACCTCACTCAAGCGCCGATAGCCACTTGCCGCCATGTTTGGTGAGGCCCGCCTCTTGCGGGCTTAAATTGACGGCAAAGATGATCCGTTCGGCGCGCCCAACCAGATACTCGGAAGGTAAAAAACCCACACCCGGATCGTCAAATCGGCTATCGAGTGAATTGTCGCGATTGTCGCCCATAACAAAGAAATGTTGGTCGGGAACGGTCACAGGGCCGTACGTGTCCGCGCGCCCGCGATCGGTGCGTTCAAGAATAGCATGCGCTCGCCCTTCGGGCAGGACTTCGGTAAATCGCCCGACAACGGCAACCCCGCCGCGATGCTCGCGATAGCGATAAGTCTCGTTCAGGTCTCGTTCCGTCAGCTTCTTGTTGACGTAAAGCCTTCCTTCATCCAGCTCTATTTCGTCTCCCGGAAGGCCGATGACGCGCTTAATATAGGTCTGCCTGGTTCGCGGGTGCTTAAACACAACGATGTCGCCGCCTTCCGGCAGCCTTGAAAAAATACGGCCGGAAGGTGTTGAGAAGTCGGGGCCGATTGAAAAGGGGGTGGAGTGCCGACTGTATCCATAAGCAAATTTGTTGACCGAAATGCGGTCGCCAACGGCCAGGGTCGGCAGCATGCTCTCGCTTGGTATATGGTACATGCCGTAGGCGGTCGTGCGAAACAGGAGAAATGCGGCGAGGACGGCGGTAAAAAACAGGGCGTCTGACTTGATCTGGCGCCAGGGTAATTTTCTAAACAACAAAGGTTCTCCATCTTTTTTGGAATGTATCAGACATCTCATGCCTAAATATAAGCTCATCCTGGAATATTTTGGCGCCCCTTATGTCGGTTGGCAGCGCCAGCAGAACGGCCCGTCGATTCAAGCGGCTGTCGAATTGGCCGCCGAACGGTTTGTCGGTGAAAAAGTTAGTGTTTGCGGGGCGGGAAGAACAGACGCTGGCGTGCATGCCTTGGGAATGGTCGCACACGCCGGTTTGCCGAAAGACTTTACGGGAGACGTTGTCCGGGATGCGCTGAATTTTCACCTGAAACCGCAGCCGATCGCAGTTTTGTCCGCGGAGAAGGTCGGCGATGATTTTCACGCCCGATTCTCTTGCCTTGCCCGAACTTATGAATACCGCATCGTCAACCGTCGTCAGCCGCTGACGTTTGACAAGCAACGCGCCTGGCGTATTTCGCAGCCTCTCAACGCCGATGCGATGCATGAGGCTGCGCAAGTGCTTGTTGGCCGTCATGATTTCACGACCTTCCGGGCAGCGGCGTGTCAATCGGCATCGCCGGTAAAAAGTCTTGATGATATCTCGGTGAGCCGCGCTGGCGAGGATATTTACATTCGGTGTAAGGCGCGTTCGTTCCTGCATAATCAGGTGCGCTCATTTGCCGGCACGCTCAGCGAGGTTGGGCGAGGCAAATGGACTAAACGCGATGTAAAGACCGCGCTTGAAGCCGCAGACCGATCCCGATGCGGGCCCGTGGCGCCGCCGGATGGTTTATATTTTCTCTATGCAGATTATGAAGATCGAAATCGGTCGTAATAGCCGGCAATGACTGCCTGGTATATGTCTGTCAGCACTTCAATATCGGCGACTGCGACATGCTCGTCAGTCTGGTGCATGGTGGCGCCGACCATGCCGAATTCTGCAACCGGCGCATAATCCTTGATGAAACGCGCATCAGATGTTCCGCCGGAAGTTGAATATTCCGGCCGACGACCAGTTTTTTCCTCAACGCAATCGGCAATAAGGCCGAGAAAATCCATATCGGTCGTGAGAAAGGCTTCGCCGGAGACAATGCTGGTCAGGTCATAAGTCGCGCCGGTTTCTGCGGCGAGGGCGTCAAGTTTTTCATTGAGCCATTGCTGAATGGACTCGCCGGTCCAGGTCGGATTAAAGCGGATGTTGAACCGCGCTGCCGCCTTTTCTGGAATGACATTATGGGCCGAATTGCCGATCTCGATATCGGTCACCTGCAGGCTCGATGGCTGAAATCGTTCATAGCCGTCGTCGAGGGGCGTCTCGCTCAAAAATAACAGCTTGCGCATCAGCGCTGGGATCGGGTTTTGCGCGCGATGAGGGTAGGCGACGTGGCCTTGCTTGCCGGTCACAGTAAGCCAGCAATTAATCGAGCCGCGCCGACCAACCTTGATCATATCGCCAATGGCGTCGGGGTTTGAGGGCTCGCCAACTAGGCAATGATCGACCGAAATTTTTTCATCGCGCAGCCATTCGAGCATTTTGCGCGTGCCGTTTACGGCGGCGCCTTCTTCGTCGCCGGTGATCAGAAATGAGAGAGATCCCGTAATCGAGCCATTTGCCAGCGCAGCAGCTGCGGCAGCCGCGAAGGCCGCAATCGCGCATTTCATGTCAGCCGCCCCGCGACCCCATAATTTATCGCCTTTGATCTCGGCGGCAAAAGGGTCAACCGACCAACTGCTTATGTCGCCTGGGGGCACAACATCGGTGTGGCCGGCAAAACAAAGATGCGGGGCGCCTTCGCCGATACGGGCGTAGAGATTGTCGATATTTTCAAATTTGAGACGGTGGCACGAAAACCCAAGTCCAACGAGCGCGCCTTCAAGCACGTCAAGCGCGCCTTCATCGGCGGGCGTCACCGAAGGGCGACGAATAAGTGCTCGTGAGAGCTCCAGGGGATCGATCTTGGTCATTGCAATCGGCTAACCTAAAGAGGAGAGCTTAACAAGGAAAGCGACTGGACCATGCCAAAAATCGATCTCGCCTCAGCGTCCGTCAAAACCGCCTGCGCTTACCCCGCGCCTTATGACCAACACTGCGATGGCCGCGCGAAAATAGCGCTTGGCGACCTTGGCGGGCTCGATCAATTCGGCGTAAATTTGACACGACTTGCACCAGGCGCCGCCTCTGCGCACAAGCACTGGCACAAAACCGAGGACGAACTTATCTACATGCTCGATGGTGAGGCGGTGCTGGTTGAGGATGACAGCGAGACGATATTGCGCGCCGGCGATGTCGCGACGTTTAAGGCGGGTGTCCCGGTTGGGCACATGCTCGTCAATCGAAGTGAGCGGGAGGCAGTTTTTCTTGAGGTTGGCACACGAGCGGATGAAGAGGTTTCGTCCTACACTGACCCTGATGTCGATTTAAGGATGGAGAAGGGAGCCGGCGGTCCGTGGCGCGCGCTCCACAAAGACGGACGACCCTATTAAGCCCGTAATAGTTCGTTGACGGATGTCTTCGCGCGGGTTCTTTCGTCCACCTGTTTAACGATCACCGCACAGGAAAGGCTCGGGCCGCCTTTGTCAGAGGGTAAAGATCCCGGAACGACAACCGAGTAGGGCGGCACCTCGCCATAGATTATGTCGCCGCTGTCGCGATGAACGATTTTCGTCGATGCGGTGATGAAGACACCCATGGCGAGCACTGATCCTTCGCCGACAATAACGCCTTCGACAACCTCCGATCTGGCGCCGATAAAACAATTGTCTTCTATGATCGTCGGGGTTGCCTGTAACGGCTCAAGCACGCCGCCAATCCCTGTGCCGGCCGAGATATGGCAATTTGCGCCAACTTGCGCGCAAGAGCCAATGGAGGCCCAGGTATCCACCATGGTTCCTTCACCAACATAGGCGCCGATATTGACGAAGGACGGCATCAAGACGGTGTTTGGCGCGACGAATGAGCCGCGACGAACGGTGCAGGGCGGCACGACGCGAATGCCGCTGCGTTCAAAATCTTCCACTGTCCACGCATCGAATTTAGATGGAACCTTATCCCACCAGCTTGCTGCAGCCGGTCCGCCCGGGATGAGGTTGTTCGGGAACAGACGAAAGGATAACAGAACGGCTTTTTTCAGCCACTGATTGACAACCCAGGCCTCGTCTTTTTTCTCCGCCACCCTGGCGGCGCCATTATCGAGCATTTGCAGCGCTGAAACCACCGCCTCTCGGACCGGACCTTGCGTCGTTAGGGAGATGCCGTCGCGATCGTCCCAGGCGTTATTTATGATTGCTTCGAAATCGATCGGTTCACTCATGGCGCATTACCTGTCAGGCTGTTAGGGCAGTACTTCGCGACGTGGTTGCGTTTGTCAGGAAGGCCGTCAAGTCATTTGTTTCGAAGTGAATATGCTCGCCGGCCTCACCGGCGCGGGCGGGGCGTTTTTCGAGCGGTTCGTCAGAGAGCCATGCCGCATCCGAACACACCAGCACCGTGGTCATGCCGAGCCGATGCGGGATCTCCAGATTTTGGGAAAGGTCCTCGAACATCACTGATCGCTCAGGATCAAGATCATACTGTGCAACGAATTGTTCATAGGGGGCACGTTTCGGTTTGGGCGTATATTTCGCCGCCTTGATGTCGAAAACATCATCAAAGAGATCAAAAACGCCAAGCGCCCGCGCTACATTTTCCGCATGCTTGGTTGAGCCGTTTGTGTAGATATATTTATACCCCGGCAGTGCTGTGAGCGCCTCCGCCAACGCCAGATTAGGTTGGATCTGCGCCAGATCAATATCGTGGACATAATCAAGAAAGTGATCGGGCTCCACTTGATGCTCATGCATCAGCCCGCTCATCGTTGTGCCGTAGCGAACGTAATAGTCTTTCTGGATTCGGCGCGCTTCGTCGTGAGGCAATGATAGCCGTTCACGAATGTAAGACGTCATGCGTGCATCAATTTGCGCAAAAAGCTGACACTCAGCCTCGTAAAGCGTGTTGTCGAGGTCGAAAATCCAACTCTCAATATGACGAAGATCTGCCATGAATACGCCGCTACTGCGCCGGCGGCGTAACGAACATGTCCGGTAAAAAATCAAACGTCGCTGAGCTGGCGCCGCCGATTTCGATACGGCGGAAGGAAGCCTCATCAAGATCTTGATCAGCGCAAGTCAGATCATTGTCAGCACTGAACATCACCGCGTT
>JAJFGC010000243.1 GCA_021776345.1 Hyphococcus sp.
CACGACTAATTGGCAACTTCATGCGCGATCGCGGTAATCAATTCACACTGGGAACTTTCATCGCCACTTACGTCTACTGCTTGATGATCTTGCGCACAGTCCGAAATGCGGCGCCGGACGAAGTAAGCTCATCTTACGACGCGTTCGTACCGCATCTCTCTATTTTGATGGCGCTTGGTCTGGCGCTCGCTTCTATTGGTGTACTGATTTATTTTATTCACCACGTTCCTGAGACAATTAATGTCGGCAATATCGCCGCCAAAATTGGCAAGCAGCTAAAGCAGGGGATTACAGATTCTTTTCCAGACGTTGACGTGCTGTCGCAGTCTGAACAAGACCACGAACTATCATGGAAGCGAACCAAAGATGATCTCAATCATACAAAAGTGGCTGCGGATTCTCCCGGCTACATTCAAGCTCTGGATGAAGAGCGCCTTGGGGAAATTGCTCGGAATAGAGGTCTTCTGATCCGTGTTCAGTACCGGCCGGGTGACTTTGTCACGATAAATGATGCGATTCTTGATGTTTGGAGCGACAATCGAGTTAACGAACACGATGTGAAAGAGCTGCAAGCTTGCTATGCTATCGGTCAGCACCGGACTGAACATCAAAATATGCTGTTTCTGGTGGACGAGATGGTGGAGATCATCGCGCGAGCGCTCTCACCAGGCATCAATGATCCCTTCACCGCCATCACATGTCTGAACTGGTTGAAGGTTGGTCTGGCTCACTTCATTCTCCACGAAAACGAACCGAACCGGCCCAATCCATCCGACCCTATTCGCGTCTACCCGATAAGCTTTGATCGTTTCGTGTCGGCAGTGTTCGATCAGAGCCGGCAGTATGTATGCAAAGACCGCAATGTGGCGCTCCATGTGATAGAGGTTTTAACTGAGACAGCTGCCATCGTTAATCCAGGTCCGCGCAGAGATAGTCTTATTGAGCAAATGGAAAAACTCGTAGACGCCTGTGGCCAATCGATGAGCAATGAAGAAGGCGGCCAGGACGTTATTGAACGCTACAAGAAAGCCATGCAAATGCTATCTGATCCGGATGGATATGATAAATATCGAAATACGCAAAGCTGGTTTGGCGGGCGGTCGTGAGCTGGCGGTCTTTCCGGTTTAGATCTGGTTCGCAGAACAGATCAGAGTTGAAACAACTTGTATGAGAGAGCACTGTGTGAAAATGCGCCTGTTGACGATAATCTTCCTGGCGGCCTTCATCGCATTGCCAGCAACGCCCACACAGGCGCAGACCAGCACGCCTGGCAACACACAGTCGATAGACACGTCGGATACGACGCCGTCAGATGCTGAGATCTCAATACGGATCACTGAAATTTTCAGCCAGCTTGACGAACTGGCGCGGGTTGAGACTGCCGTCGATTCTGGCGTGGTTACGCTTTCTGGCGTTACCGCAACGGCAGAGGCCGCGGCCCGCGCCGAAGAGCTTGCGCAACGCGTAACCGGCGTCGTCACGGTCGAAAACGAGATTAAACGGGATGTTTCAGTTTCAACGCGCATTGATCCGGCCATCGGCCAGCTGCAGAACTCCCTGAACACGGCCGTAAAACTGGCGCCATTATTGGCGCTCGCTGTGATCGTGTTTTTGTTCATTGCGGCGTTCGGTTGGTTGCTTTCCGCCTGGAAACCTTTTTGGCGTCGCGTCACGCCCAACGCATTTATCGCCGATCTTGCCAGGTCAACCCTGCGCGCCATCTTTGTTGTGCTTGCAGCAATCGCCGCCCTCAGCCTGCTTGACGCCACGGCATTGCTCGGCGCGTTTCTCGGGGCAGCTGGCGTGCTTGGTCTGGCGATAGGTTTTGCGGTTCGTGATACGATCGAAAATTACATTTCCTCGGTCATGTTGTCCCTTCGCCAACCATTCCGACCGAACGATCACGTTATTATCAATGATCGAGAGGGCCACGTTATTCGGCTAACATCACGCGCCACCATCTTGATGACGCTGGAGGGCAACCACTTGCGAATACCGAATGCTACCGTTTTTAAAGCCCTCATCTTAAACTATTCTCGCAACTCCGAGCGACGTTTTGACTTCGAACTCGGCGTAGATACGGACGACGACCCTCTTGCTGCAATTGAAACTGGTCTGACCGCAATCCGGACACTGCCATTTGTATTGAAAGAGCCCTCACCTCTCGCCTTCATCAAAAATGTGGGCGACTCAAACATCGTCATCTTCTTTGCCGCTTGGATTGACCAATCGTCAGCGGACTTTGCGAAGTCACGCTCAATCGCCCTCGCGACAGCAAAACAAGCGCTGGAAGAAGCCGGATTCGCGCTACCCGAGCCGATTTACCGACTGCGCTTCGATGACACGGCCCCTGCGTTTTTGAAAGGCGGGACCACCGCAACCATTAAAGAGAGGAAGCATAGTCAGGAGCGCGAAGCGCCAAAACAAAAACCGCGCGCCAGAGCTGAGCAGCTGGCTGACGTCGCGCCGGATACCCATATCGAGGAAAAGGTCGATGAAGAACGACGTGAAAACACGGAAGAAGATCTGCTGACGGATGACGCACCGATAGAGTGATGTGCGGCGCTGGAGAATGCGGTGCTTAACCTACTGAGGTCCTCATCAGCACATACCGTTCGCGCCTTGAGTTTAACATTTCTACAAAAGGAGGCGCGTGATGGCGCTTAATGAACAGCAAGAAGAGCAGTGCAGGAAAAACAAAACCGATTTTTCCGACCTTAAGTGTGTAATCATAAATACCAGCCTGAAGAAAGACGCGAAGTCATCACATACGCGGATACTTTTGTCCGTGGTCGACGAAATAATGACAAAGAATGCGGTATCAGTAACCAACATCCATGCCGCCGACCATCAAATCGCATACGGTGTGCAACCCGATATGACCGAGCACGGATGGGATAAGGATGACTGGCCACAGCTTTGGAAGACGATCTCCAAAGCAGATATCCTCATTGTCGGCACACCGATATGGCTAGGCGAAGAAAGCTCACTCTGCCGAATTATTATCGAACGTCTCTATGCGATGTCCGGTATGCTGAATGAAAAAAATCAGAGCGTGTTTTACGGTAAGGTTGGCGGCGCCGTTATCACTGGAAACGAAGACGGGGTGAAGCATTGTGCGATGACGATTTTATACGCGCTCCAGCACCTTGGTTACACAATCCCACCTCAGGCCGATTGCGGCTGGATCGGCGAAGCCGGCCCCGGGCCATCTTATGGCGATGAAACGGAGAGCGGAAGCATCGGGATTGATAATGAATTTACCCAGCGCAACACGACCATCATGACCTGGAACTTGCTGCATATCGCAAGGATGCTGAAAGATGCCGGAGGCATTCCCAACCATGGCAACGATCGCAAAGCCTGGAAGGCCGGCGCCCGATTTGATTACGAAAACCCCGACTATCGTATTTGACAGGAACAAATGATGCCGGCCCCCAACAGGCCTGAAACTGTAATTGCTTGTTCAGGAGACAAGTGGTCTATGCCTTTGCTCTACGCGACTGTCGCCTCTTGTCCCTACCGAAAACTTCATCCGCGGCGGATTTCGCAGCATCCAGCGACTCCTGATCGCATGGGGTTTCGCGCGCTATGGCGGTGGAAGTCTCGGCCGCATGGCGGCAGGCCAAGGATTTCACGAGAAACTCGCGATCTTATTCGCAAGATTAGTCTCGCCAACCCACTCTGGGGCGCACCGCGTATCCATGGCGAGCTAAAAATGCTAGGCGTTGATATCGCGCAATCGACCGTTGCTAAATATATG
>JAJFGC010000244.1 GCA_021776345.1 Hyphococcus sp.
GCGGCCAAACGCTGGATTGCAGAAGCCGCAATCAGAATCCCCGTCGTTAATGACCTTAATGGCAGCGCTTTAGAACCGGACTATTCAATTATTACCAGCCTTCGTTTAAACTTTTAGAAAAGGCAAATATCATGATCAGAGCACTGTTAATGACCATCGGGCTTATGTTCGTCAGCGGCGGCGCTATGGCCGCTGACGTTCAATATGACCTACAAGTTGACGGCATCACCTGCCCATTTTGCGTAGCTACTTCTGAAAAAGCCTTAAAGAAAATTGAGGGTGTCAGACACGTCACGGCTGACCTCGAAACTGGCATTATCAGCGTATGCGCCGATGAATCTGTGGTTTTCACGGATGAACAGCTGAAGAAACTCTTTCTCGATAAAGGCTTTACCTACATGAGCATGACCAAACGTGAGAGTTGTACGATTTCATCGAGCGAAGCAGCGGAGCAGTGAGCGACAAGGAGAAAACATCGTTCAAGGCATTGAAGCAGAGCCGGTGGGGATGGTTGCTGCTATTTACGTCAACCACCACTTTAATCTGCTGCGCGCTGCCAATCCTGCTTGTATCTGTTGGATTCGGCGCTGTGTCCGCGGCAATGTTTTCAAACCTGCCATTTCTCGTTGAATTAGCGCATCACAAGACATGGTTATTTGCTGGAAGTGGCGTCTTGCTCTTGCTGGCGGGCTGGGCGCTTTACCGTCCTGGACGCTCATGCCCTACTGATCCAGTATTGGCGGCGAAATGCGGGGCTGCTGACCGATGGAATAGAAGGTTCTTCACTGTCTCTGCGGGTATGTGGGCGGTTGGTTTTGCTGCCGCCTATTTGTCGCTGCCGCTGCTTGGTCTTTACGAAACACTTTTCGCTGGATGATGGAACGCACAGCCCCAAAATTTACTACAACCTGCGTCGGCGGCTTCGCCACACGATAATTTACGCCGCATTTCCGTTGCTAAGAGGACGTTTATGAAACGAGTGCACAGAGGCGCCATTTGGAGATAAAGTTGCCGTACATCTAATTTCGACCGACTGACGACTAAGGGCCAAAAACAGACTACTATTAATTTAGCCGATTGGCGGAATTTGCCTCATCGCGAAAGCAAGCCCCAGAGCGCCATCATCGTCTTTTGGATAATTGCAGGTTGCACGGTTTCAATCCTTACCCACACTCCACCCCTACAAACCGCGCTATCCGATCCAACTCCGCATCAAGTTTTTTCACCCGCGCTTTCGTCGCCTTCACGCCCGGCTCCCACCAGATATTTTCAACGGAGAGTATACCTTTTTTGCGATCTGCTTTCGCTTCAATCCGGCCGACGAAGCGCTCGCCTTCCAGCATTGGATAAACATAATAGCCATACTGACGTTTTGCGGCAGGGACGAACATCTCGACCCGGTAGTCAAAGCCGAAAAGCCGTTCGAGACGATTGCGATCTCTGATAACCGGGTCGAATGGGTTGAGAAGCCGTAAGCGGCTGGTCGGCGGCGTTAGGGCTTTTAAATGCTCTTCGATGTCAGCCGGGGCGTAAGCTTTGTAGCTGGCGCCATTCGCGGCGACGATTTCGACCTCGACTAACTTTTTTTTGTTTTTCTTGGTCCAGCTTTTGACTTCATCCAGATCCGCTGCATCCCAGAACCGTTGCAAATCGCCATCGCTGGCAAAGCCTAAACGCTCCAACGCATTGGCGCAAAGCCAGTCAAGTTGTTTAGCCTCGCTCACTTGCCGCTCAAGTATTTTCGCAGGGATGACTTTTTCCCGCGTGTGATAAAACTTGATGAAGTTCCTTCGATGGCACGTCGCCAACTCGCCCGCATACCACAGCCCGTCCAAAACAAATTTATGCGGCGGGCGGGCCCAGGCATGATCGCTCTTGCTCGGTTTTTTGGACTCAAAGTCTTTCGTCGATAACGGCCCCTCCTCCGCCACGCGTTTGTATATTTTATCACGAACGCTTTTCGCCGGCATGAACTCGCCCCACCGGCTATTCATAACGCTCTCGCGCATCCGATCAAATTGCCGGCGCCAATAAGGATAAAACTCCATCGGCAGGACAGAAGCGTCATGGGTGAAATGCTCAAACGCCACGCGCGTCTTGACGAGATCATCGAGCATGCCTTCGCGGTAGTTCTGATTGCGCGACCAGAGAATATGGTCGTGCGCGCGCGCAATAAAGCGGATGGTGTCGAGCTGAACGAAACCGAGGCGGGCAATCATCGTCGCAAGGCCGTCCGGGCCCAGCGGCCCGACCGGCGATGCCGCAAGGCCCTGGCAATCAAGCCAGAGCCGCCGGGCCTCACGATTGGACAAGCGCAAACTCATGGCGCCGTTTTCAACGGCCCGCGCGAACTTCGCAAGCAAATTTTATGCAAGCGAAACCCGGAATTGCACGTCAGTTCCCGTGCGCGCGAATATTGTAGTTATCAGCAATTGCAATCTGCGCCCAGGACTGATCCGCCGCTGAAATAGAGGCCGCCCGTTTTTCGCGGAAAACTTCGTTGGTTTTAGCAGACCGGGTCAAAAACAGGCGATCCCCATGGATCGTCCAATGGACCGGGCTGGCCGGCGTCAAGGCGCCAGCTGCGAGTGTCTCAGTGCAGTAGCCGCCGTAGGCGGGAATATACTTTTGAGGCGTCTTCATGAACATTTGACGGTGCTCAGCGCTCGCAAAATAAAATACCGCGCCGTGATATTCTGCATTGTAAGCGGGGTCACCAAGCATGGCCTTACCTTCAGTGAAATAGCCGACAGGGTCGTAACCCTCGATGGCGAGACTGCTTTCCGGGTCTTTGACAATCGGAGAAATGCTTTTCGCGACAAGTGGATTCTCAAGCGCGCTGATCGGCAAGACAAGCGCAGCCCGGGTTGATCCCGCCGCCATCACAATCGCCTCCTGAAGTTTCAGCTGCTGACGCTCATAGTCCTGCTCAACTGGTGATTGAGCGACGGCGGCGCTAATAGCGGCAAGGAAAAAGACCGTAGCGGAAAGTACTGTTCGCGATGACATTGAAAACCTTGTTTTTGCTGTCTCGCTATGAGGTAGCCCGATGTATGGGCAATCCGCAAATCAAGTTTGATCACGGAACTGAACGGCGCTCGTGAGCTTGGCGATCCGTCTGCGCCAACTGCTATTCGCGATAGTCAAAGCACCGGCGCCAAATTATGGTCGAGTGATGGACAAAAATCAGCTGCAAAACCTGTTTCAGGCCTTCACCGATAAGGGCTTCACCGGCGCTTCAGGTTTCAAAATACGGACCTTCGAAGAAGGCCGTGTCGCGCTTGAGGTTAAGCCGAAAGAAGAGCTGACCCAATTTCTGGGCTATGTGCATGCCGGCGTCGTTACCGGTCTTGCCGATCATGCAGCGGGCGCGGCTTATGCCTCGGTCTTGCCCGAAGGCAAAGCATGCATGACCATCGAGCTGAAAATCAATTTTCTGAAACCGGCTGAGGGCGACATGTTGGTGGCCGAGGCGGATGTCGTTTCCGCTGGCGGGACGATTGGCGTCATTCAGTCAAATGTTTACGGAGAAACTGGCGACACCCGTGTTCTCGTCGCGACCTCGCTGGTGACGCTGCGGTCGGTCAAGGTCGGATGACAGGAAGCAACGTTGACGCCTGGGCAAAGGATGATTAGCTGAAGGCCCATGACCAATCAACAATCGCAACCACCATTCCAGATCCGCGTCGTCCCTGTAACGCCGTTCCAGCAAAATTGCTCAATTATCAAGTCGCCGTCAGGCAAGGCCGCCGTCGTTGATCCCGGCGGCGAGCCGGAAAAGATTTTGCAAGCGGCGCAAGAGTTTGGCGCGACGATCGAACAGATCTGGCTAACCCATGGCCATCTCGATCATGCTGGCGGCGCCGAAGCGATCAAACGCGAAACCGGGGCGCCAATTATTGGCCCGCATAAAGAAGATACATTTTGGCTCGATGATATCGCCACACACTGGGCGCAATATGGCCACCCCGGCATGGGGGAGAATTGTAAGCCAGACAAATGGCTGAATGACGGCGACACGCTTGAGCTCGACGGCATCAAGTTTGATGTCGTCTATACGCCGGGGCACACGCCGGGCCATGTCGTCATCTATCATCAAGGCGTGAACATCGCTTTTGTCGGCGATGTCTTGTTCGCAGGCTCAATCGGCCGAACCGACTTTCCCCGCGGCGATCATCAAACGCTAATCGACTCAATCACCGGCAAACTCTGGCCGCTGGGCGAGGCCATGCAGTTTGTGCCGGGACATGGGCCAACATCGACCTTTGGTCAGGAACGAAAGTCAAATCCGTTCGTCGGGGATTCAGTTACGGGCTATGCCGGCGCAGAGAAAAAACCAGCCAACGAAATTGATCAGAAGCTGTCAAAGCGGTGGCAATAACCAGACATCACCCGGCATTCGAACGGTGATAGTCTTATAATGGATTTGGTCACCCAATGGCGACTGATCATCATTGCTTTCATTGACCGCGATCCAGAAATGAACGTCCCCGTCTGGGGTCTCTGGCGGCGTCCACTGAAGCATCCACATAACTACATCGGTAGAAAATGTTGTCCCGTTAATCTCAGGCCAGGACGCGTTATCTCTAAGCGCAAGTGAGCGCGCCTGCGCGCCATTCGCTTCTGTATCTTCGTAGGCGGAAGTGAATTTTCCCGCCGTCGACATAATCTGAAATCCGGCTTTTTTGTTCTCTGGATTTCTGAACTGAAGATAAACGTCAGTCGGCTCAACAGAAGAAACTTTTCTATCCTTAAAAAAGAGGCTTATCGCAGCCGAATCCGGCGCCGCTTCCCCGTCAAAATGACACGAGGCACAATTTTGCGCTGCGTTGGGATCAGCCGATCCCCAGGGCGCCCCATCAGGATGAGCGTTTGCCGGAGCAAGGAGCACCCCAAAGCAAAAGAAAAACAGAACACGCACGGTTACTTCGCTTTTTCTGGCTCAACAATCGCCCGACCCACATAGTTAGTGTCTGTCCCAAACCACACGGCGCCGGAGGGTTCATGGTAATGCATGTGCCGGATCGTACCACCACCCGACTGAACCGGGGTTGAGGAAAAGAATTCCTCCGTCACAGGATCAAAGCCAACAAACAGGTTTGGCGACGGCCCGCTCGCCGCGATCCAGATCCGTCCATTTGAATCCATCGCCGTGCCGTAAGGTCGTGCGCCCTCGCCTGACGGCATTTGGTATTCTTTGATTGTGGCGTCATCCGGGTCATAAACGCCGAGCATGCCTTTGGCGTAGTCCACATACCAGACCCGACCATCGGCGCCGACTTCAAGACGGCGTGGGCGCGTTTCAGCGCGCGGCAAGTCGATCTCGCGCAGCGCCATGGTTTCCGGGTCAAGATTAACAAGTTTATTGGTTCCGAACAGCACCACCCAGACCGATCCGTCCGGCCCAATCTTGATGCCATACGGTCGCGAGCGCTCAACCGGCGACGAAACAAGATCGACCTGGCGGTTTTCAATCGTCAACCGTCCGATCATGTTCGAGCCCTGCAGCGTAAACCAGATATTTTCCTCATCGGCGTCAAAAACAAGCGTATGAGGATCGCGCGCCGCCGGGTCGGGCATCGGGACTTCTTCAATTTCATCTGTATATTGGTTATAGCGCCCTATTACTCCGGTTTTGTTGCCCGCATACCAGACCATGCCGTCCGACCCGACGATCAGATTGTGCGGCGCCGATCCTGCCTTGAGATCAAGTTTGGAAATTTCGCCAGTGTCGACATGAAGATGGGCGATGTATCCGGTGCGTTGACCAACAAACCATACAGAATTAGCGCTTTCTGCAAACGGATCGCGCGGGCGGGAATTCTCAAACGGTACTTTCCATTCGCGAATGTCCACTTTCTCGTCAGCACTGGCCGATGTAGCGCCGAAGAGTGAAGCATAAATCAGCAATGCAAGAAAAAATCGCATATCGTCCTCCGAGTGGCGGTTGTGATCACCACATCCTAGCACAGGAGGCGAAAAAAAATACGGCCTTTCAAAAAGGCCGCGTTATAATTTTGTGAGCTATTAGTGTTTCTTTGGCCACGCCGAGCTCAGTCTTTTTCTTTCGCGGGATTGCGCTCGGTCATAAACCAAACCTTTGCTTCGCCGCCGTTGAAAGGAAAAACACCCTCTGACTGAAATGCGTCAGCCGTCTTCCAGACCGATTTTTCGGTCCACACAACATCTCCCTCGGAGTTAAATATCGTCAACCGGTCAAACTCGCTCCCATGTTCAATAATTGCACGCGACGGCGGGGAGCCTTCGCTTGCAATCAGCCCAAAGGATTTCTTTGAGGCCATAACATAATAGTAAGTCAGCTCGGTTTTATGCGGGCGACCATCAATGATTTGATCAACCGTAAAATGAACGCCCGGCTGAATGCGGGTGGGCTCGGCGCTGATGAAGTGACGCTGCGCGAGCGCCGGCATCTCATCGAATACTTCTGCCGGCTCAGCGCGAACGCCGATCGACACCCACTCGCCTCTCATAGCGATAAAGTTGGGAATTTCTTCAACGTCACTGGCAAAGCCGCTTCCCGGCCACATGGCGGCGCCAAAGGCAACAAGAATTAAACTACACAGTCGTGCGCGGGCGCCTGCGCCATCGATCAGTTGGTGAATTCGCGTCATAAAATTCATCATGCGCCCTCTTGCTTTGGAGGAAGGCCCGCACCGTTGTGCGGCCCCTCTCAATTTATCGCGTAACCACGCGCAGTCGCGCAAAATGCTCATCCCAGCCAGTGTCATGGTTCGCGGCCATGCCGAAGGCGTCTTCTTCGACTTTGTCCCAACCGTCATGAACGAGTGTCAGGATCGTCCCGCCGGTTACACCCTCAAGCGTCCATACACATGTCGTCTCAACGCCTTTCAGCCAGTCATGAGTGAATGTGTGAACAAGACGGTTTGGCGGTTTCATTTCGACGACCTTACCCCAACAGACTTTTTCGCCTTCTTTGCCATAGCTATTGCTCTGGAGAATATAATCGCCGCCTTCGGCAAGATCCTTGCCGCCGCGATGGAACCATTCCGCCAGACGATCGGCCTCTGTCAAAAATTTCCAGACATGCTCGGGCGGAGCCTTTAGAAAAAGTGTTTTTGTAATTTTTAGGTCAGTCATTTTTATTCTCCACGGCTTCTTTCAGTTTAGCGAGGCGGTCATCCCAGAATTGGTCAAAGTAACTGAGCCAATCAGCGGCTGTTTTTAAGACTTCAGGGTTTAAGCGATTAATCCGTTCACGGCCCTTTGCCTCGACCGTGATCACACCGCCCTCCTCCAGAATGCGAAGGTGCTTGGCAATCGCCGGGCGCGTGACATCAAAGCCGTCAGCGATATCGCCGATCGGCCGGGCGCCATGCGCAAGCATGGAAATGATAGCGCGCCGGGTCGGATCAGCGAGGGCGCGGAAGACGGGTTGAGGGTCTGAATGGGTCATAACGTAATACCTTATGGTTTCACTTTATATGAAACCTTATGGTATTATGTCAAGCGCTTTTTTGATTCCGCGACTTATTGCGTCATGCCCCAGTCGCGAAGTCGCGCTTCCTTGTCCGGGGTTTGCTCCCACAGCCAAACCTTGCGGTCGACAAACCAGACCTTGGCCAGGACGGCGCTGTGCCAGCCAAGAAACGCCGCCCAGAAATCTTGAACGACAAACCCATAGGCTGCGATCAAAATATATATTGCCGACAAACCGGTCAGAATATTGGCGACGCGAATAAACCCTGACGGTATTTCATTGGTCTGCCGGGCAAGCCAGACGCGCTCACCAATCACGCCTTTGGAGGCCCATGAGTCAAAGGATTTCGGCGGTGGAAATAGCCGCGGGTTCAGCCAGGTCCAGCCGGCAAGAATGGCTATTGGCAGTAACGCCCACCAGCCAACCCAGACATAGGACCAGACGCCAAGGAACCAGAACGGGGCTGTGGCAATACGCGTCCAGACGCTTATCGGGTTCGCATGGCGCGCCCAGACCCGGTTGTCCATGCCCATGAGTTTTTCAGCCGCAGACCCGTAATTCATGACATTCTCCTTGAGGCGTGAGCTTTCGCCGTTTCACAATCCTAAAGTCACCCCTCCCGCCTAAACGGTTCAATAGTGCTTTTAACCGCGTCGCAGTCTTTCCCTTTGGCGCATCTTCGCCTAAGACACCGCTTTAACCGACAATTGATTCCCTCGCGCGACGCGCGCCGCGAAAGCGACGCGCCGAAAGCGAGATTG
>JAJFGC010000245.1 GCA_021776345.1 Hyphococcus sp.
CCCAAGGATTTCCCAGGATTGGGCACGATGGCCGAACGCACAGCGCAATTTATCACTGAAATGTCGGGCGGCGCCATGCGCGTCAAAGTCTTCGCTGCGGGCGAACTTGTCAGTGCGTTTGAAAGTTTTGACGCCGTCTCATCAGGCGCGGCAGACCTTTACCATGGCGCCGAATATTACTGGGTCGGCAAATCGCCGGGCTTTGCATTCTTCACAGCCGTGCCGTTTGGGATGACGGCTAATGAGATCATGGCATGGACAGAGTTTGGCGGCGGTCAGGAACTCTGGGACGAACTTTCCGCCGGGTTTAACATCAAACCTTTCGCCGCCGGCAATACCGGCCACCAACTCGCCGGCTGGTACAAGCGCGAGATCAATTCGCTTGAAGATATGCGCGGCATGAAAATTCGCATGCCCGGCCTTGGCGGCGTAGTCCTGCGCCGTATCGGCGCCTCCGCAGTTGCCCTCTCTGGTGGTGAAATTTACCAGGCGCTGCAGTCAGGCGCCATCGACGGCACCGAATGGGTCGGTCCGTGGAACGATCTCGCCTTCGGCTTTTATCGCGAGGCGAAATATTATTACTGGCCCGGCATTCACGAGCCCGGCGCGCAACTCGGCGTCGGCGTAAATCTCGACCTTTGGGGCGGGATGACGCTGCAGGAAAAATCGATCATCGAAGGCGCCTGCCACCGCGCCAACCATCTCTCGATTGCAGAATATATTCACCACAACGCCACCGCGCTGGATCAGCTGGTTGACGATCATGGCGTTGAGCTGCGGCGCCTGCCCGATGATGTGCTGGCCGCCATGGCGCGCGAGACAAAAAATGTGCTGGAAGAAACCGCCGCCGGCGACGATATGACCGGTCGCATTTTCGACAGCTACAAAACCTCCCTCGAACGCTCACAAGCCTGGAGCCGCATTTCCGACGAGGCGTTTATGCAGGTGCGCCGCGAAGTCTTTGAGCTGTAGGGATGCTTACCCTAACCGGCGCCATATTAAACTGGATCGCGGTGGGCGTTATTTTTCCGCTGATGTTTTTGCCACTGGCGGCGCTGGCCTCCGGCGAGCGATCGCGCGGCATTGGATATTGGTTTGTGATCGTTGGCGCCGTCGTTGCTGCGGGCGTTCTATTCGCTGCGCTGGCGCCCATCCTGCGCATAACGCCATCCTCACGGCAGAGCATCATCTTTATCGGACTTGTCATTGCGCTTGGCGCCGTAACCTTTGCGATTGGCGGTCCCCAGCGATTAATCAGTATTCTTACACCTAAGCTACATAACATCACCCGCCTCGCCGGCCGCATCGTTATGTGGCTGCTGATCGTGATGGCGCTGGTGCAGTTCAGCGTTGTCGTCCTGCGCTATGTCTTCGGCATCAACTATATCTTCATGCAGGAATCGTTTACCTATATGCACGGCGCCGTGTTCCTGCTGGCTGGCGGCTACGCGCTACTCACCGATGATCATGTGCGCGTCGATATTTTTTACCGGGAAGCGTCGCCAAAACGCAAAGCCCTGGTCGACTTTCTCGGCACATATCTTTTCTTGTTTCCGATCTGCCTGCTTCTCCTTTGGACAGCCTCGCCATATGTCGGCAACTCCTGGTCAGTCGGCGAAGGTTCACAAGAGACGTCCGGCATTCAAGGCGTCTTTTTGTTGAAATCCTTCATCCCTGCCTTTGCTGTCCTCCTTGCGATGGCTGGCTTCGTTATCGCCGGACGCGCTGCCGAAACTTTGCGGGAGCGCAGCTAGATGGAGTTTGTCATCGGCGATACCGCCTATTGCTTCTGCGCCGTTGCAGGCTGGCTTGACGTCGTCATGGTCATTGTTCTCTGTGCATTTTTGATGGCCGGTTACCCCGTTGCCTTTTCTCTCGGCGGGACGGCGCTCGTTTTTGCCGTTCTCGGCCTGACCTTTGGCGTCTTTGATTTGAGTTACGTCAAACCTTTTCCGCAACGAATTTTTGGCGCGGTCGTCAACACAACGCTGATCGCCGTCCCGATGTTTATCCTGATGGGCGTTATCCTGGAAAAATCGAAGATAGCCGAAGAGCTGCTCGACGAAATGTCTAAGCTCTTCGGGTCGCTGCGCGGTGGACTTGGCATCTCTGTGACGGTGGTCGGCGCTCTCCTCGCCGCGTCCACCGGCATTGTCGGCGCCACCGTCGTCACCATGGGATTGCTCAGCCTGCCGACGATGCTGCGCCGGGGCTATGACGTATCCTTCGCCACGGGTTCAATCGCTGCGGCGGGCACGCTCGGCCAGATCATCCCGCCTTCAATTGTTTTGATCCTACTCGGCGACGTAATCTCCAACGCCTATCAAAAAGCTCAACTGGAACAAGGCGTCTTCGCGCCGGAAACGGTCTCCGTCGGTGACTTATTTGCCGGCGCCTTGTTTCCGGGGCTGATGCTGGTCGGGTTTTATTTGCTCTACCAGGTCTTTGTCGCGGTAACGCAACCATCTAAAGCGCCGGCAATTCCTGCCTCGGAAATGGGCACGCGCCGCCAGGTCTGGGTTGGCGCGCTCAAAGTCTTACCGCCGCCGCTTCTCCTAATCGTCGCCGTTCTCGGCTCCATTCTCGCCGGCGCAGCAACGCCGACCGAGGCTGCCAGCGTCGGCGCGATTGGCGCGCTCCTCATCGCCGGCGCCCGCATGGCGCCAAAAGGTTCGTTTCTTGCCGGTCGTGCGGCTGTTTTTACATCCGTATTCTCGATCCTGGGTCTAATTTTGCTGACCTCATTTCTTGATTTGCGTCTCGGCCGTGAAGGCATTCCCGTGATTGAGACGGCCGGCATTGCGCTTGCTTTTCTTCTTTTTGCGCTGACCCCGTGGGGGATAGTTGCGAGCCTGTTCCAGCTGCGCCGCGCAAAAACCCTCGCGCCGATCCTGGATCAGACCGCGCGGGTCACCACCATGGTCTTTACGATCCTGATCGGCGCCGCGCTTTTCACGCTCGTCTTCCGCGGGCTTGGCGGCGACGAGACCGTGCGCGCCGCCCTCGAGGCGACACCCGGCGGTGTTGTCGGCGCGGTCATCACCGTCATGGTCGTGATGTTTATTCTCGGCTTCTTCCTCGACTTTATCGAGATTACGTTGGTGGTCGTGCCATTGGTCGGACCGCCGCTGCTGATGATGGGCCTTGACCCGATCTGGCTTGGCGTGATGATGGCGATTAATCTTCAGACGTCGTTTTTAACGCCGCCCTTTGGCTTTGCCCTCTTTTATCTTCGCGGTGTCGCGCCGCCAGATGTGCGCACGGCGCAGATCTATCGCGGCGCCATTCCGTTTATCTTCATCCAGCTTTTCGCCTTGGCGGTGTTGGCGATGTTCCCGCCTATCGCAACGTGGTTGCCCGGCGTGCTTTACCAATAGGGCTTAGGAAGCGACGCACGAGCGACGCTACTCGGGTTTCTTCGCAACGATAAACATCGCTTTGCCTTTTCCAGGCCGCCATTCATAGTCAATCAAAAAGCCTGCATTCGATAGGCTCTCAAGCAAATCCTGCCCTTTGAATACTTTCACTAAAGGAAAGACGCCAAGCGCCTTGCCGACTGGGCCGATGAGTTTGAACCAACTCATCGTTTCACCGAGACAGACGGTGCTCGACACGAACACACCGCCCGGTTTTAACATGTCGCGGACTTTGGCGATCGCTGCTTCCTTGTCTTCCAATAAGTGCAAAAGGCTCATCGCCATGACAACATCGTAAGTCTCATTGGGAACAATGATACTTTCAACGGTCGCCTCTTCAAACGTCACATTGGTGATGTTTTGCGCCGCCGCCTTGCTCTTTGCGATGTCGAGCATCTTTGGCGAAACATCTGTCGCAAGGATATGTTTCACATGAGGTGCATGAACAATGGCGGTTGAACCTGTGCCACAGCCAAGCTCCAGCACTTTGCTGTCATCGCGGAAATATTTGCGCGTCATGGCAAGTTTGTGTTGATAGGACGCTTCGTCTGCAACCGGGCTTTTTGCGTAGCCCTCCGCGTGCTTGTCCCAGAATTTTGGTGATGGGGCCATGTCTGATGCTTTCGTTCTTATGCGCGATCTTTGTCGCTGTTTGATGGGGGTGGGTCGTTGGGAGCCAAGTAAGTATACGGGAATCAAAAGTAAATTGCCAAATTCTGTCTTTCTTATATGCATATATGTATGAATTGGCAGGCCGTCTCATTCGACTGGAACCAGGCGCGAGCTTTTCTTGCGACCGCAGAGGAAGGCTCATTGTCCGCGGCCGCCAAAGCGCTGGGCCTGACCCAGCCGACGCTTAGCCGGCAAGTCGCCGGGCTGGAGAAAGATCTTGGCGTGACGCTGTTTGAGCGGATCGGCCGATCGCTTGCCCTGACGCAAACGGGCATTGACCTCCTCGATCATTTTCGCAGCATGGGCGACGCAGCGGGGCGCATCTCCCTAACCGCTTCCGGCAAATCGCAAGCGATTGAGGGCCGCGTCAGCATCTCGGCGACTGACCTCATGGCGACGTTTCACCTGCCGGCTATCGTCAAAAAACTGCGTGCGCTGGCGCCAGGCGTTGAGATCGAAATAAACGCCTCGAATGATTTGCGAAATCTGACACGGCGCGAAGCCGACATTGCGATCCGCCATGTCCGCCCGGAGCAGCCCGAGCTGATCGCAAAACTGGTCGCCGAACCCCGCGCCTATCTATATGCGGCAACAGACTATCTTGATCGCGTTGGGCGGCCGAAAACACCGGATGATCTTTGCAATTATGATTTCATCGGTATTGATCCGGGTTTTGACCGTGTGATTGTTGAGCTGAACGCCCTTGGAATATCGATAACACAACGAAACGTCAGGGCCGCCTCGGCAAGCGGTACAGTGATCTTTGAACTCGCGCGACAAGGCCTAGGGGTTACAATCCTGCCGGAAGACCTGGCAACGATGACGCCGGGGCTTGAGGTCGTTCTACCAACGCTCCCCGCCATCCACTTTCCGGTTTGGCTCGTCACCCACCGGGAGCTTCACAACAGCCGCCGCATCCGCCTTGTGTATGATCTTCTCGCCGACGAACTTGGGCAATAAGGGTCGGTAGGCAACTCGTCCCGGCTACAAAATCCAGAGGACGACGCCGAGCGCTGCTGAGCCAAAAACAAAACACCCCGTGATGACGCCCAGGCGACTTGACGGTAACGGCGAGGCTGCATGGGAATTAAGACGTTCTTTCACCTTACATGCATGTCGCCAGGCGCCCCAGAAGATATAAATGCCGATTGCCACAAAGATTGTCGCAACAGCTTTGGCCAGCCAGGTCGGCTCAGTCGCGCGAAAGATCGCATTAAAGGCAAGCCCCATGCCGACGGAGGCAAGACCCGTCCGCATCCACCCTGCATAAGTGCGTTCATTGGCGAGAACGGTCCGGTCTTCCGCCCATTCGGTACGGTCCTGCGCCAGGCCTGTGCGCTCTTCGGCCAGATCATTCGATGACTTGTCGCTCATGACGTGCCTCCAGCGTAATCCGCCAGCGCTTCAATACGCTTGTCGATTGGCGGATGCGTCATAAAAACACCGGCAAAGGGCTGTTGGTTCTCCACCATCATCTGCTGAATATCGTTTGGCGCCTCGACTTTGGAGCGGCCAGATATTTTCCTGAGCGCGGAGATCATCGCATCTGGATTGCGTGTCAGGTCCACGGAGCCCGCATCAGCCAGGTATTCGCGCTTGCGCGACAGGGAAAACCGGATGACCAGCGCCAGCAGATAGGCAATCACGATCACGGCGACGGCAATCAGAATGAGCGCGCCGCCGCCGCGGCTATCGCCATTGCGCGAGCGCGTATGCCCGCCAACGCGCACGCCCGCGTGAAACATATTGCGGAATAACAATTCGCCGAAGAATGAAAAGATGCCGACAAAGATGACCGCGATGATCAACAACCGCACATCCTTGTTCATGATGTGCGTCAGCTCGTGCGCCAGCACGGCTTCAACTTCTTCATCATTGAGCGTCTCAATCAGTCCGCGGGTCACCGTCACTTTGTAGCTTTTGTCGGAGAGGCCGCTGGCAAAGGCATTGAGCGCCGGCGTTTCAATTACATTAAGCGTCGGCATCGTGATCCCCCGCGCGATGCACAAATTCTCAAGCGTATTGTAAAGATCAGGCGCTTCTTTTCGGGTGAGGCCGCGCGCGCCGACCGACGCCTCTATAATTTTTTGATAGGAAAACCACGCGATCAAAAACCAGACGCCCGCGGCAAGAAAGGCGAAAGGCCAGATCCGACCAAGATGGTCTAGCGCGAGACGAAGACCCTGCCCCAGATTATCAATCGGCGCCGTCAACCCGACATAGCCGACCGACAACCCATACATTAAGAGCAGCAACAAAACCGGAAAGCCCGCAAGCAGCAAAACCGATTTCAGATTGTTGTTCCAGATATGGGTCTGCAGGCCGAAGGCGCCCATGACTACCCCTCGCCAAACGCATAGGCGCTGACCGCCGCCGCATGTAATCCCGTAGTATCCATCACCGGCAGGTCGAGGTGCTCTTGCGAGAGGATCATGCAAAGCTCGGTGCAGCCAAGTATGACGCTGTCGCAGTCGTGGCGCGAGATAATCTCAAGCATTGTCTTTCGCGAACCATCTTCGACAACGCCATTCACCAATTCGTCGAGAATGATACGGCCAATCTCATCTTGCTCTTCCGACGTCGGCGCAAGAACATCGCCGTCATAGCGCTCAGCCAGCGCCGCTCTGTAATAGTCTCCCCCCATAACAACCGGCGTGCCAAACAATAACGGCTTTTTCGATCCCGCCTTGTTGAGGGCGCCCGTCAGCACATCGAGAACATGGATGACCGGCAGCCCCGTTGCCTGCGTCGCTGCATCCGCGCCGACATGGGTCGTGTTCGAACAGATAACGAGGGCATCGGCGCCCGCCGCTTTCAAATATTCAGCGCCCTTCACGACTTCCGCGATATAGGCGGGCCAGTCTCGCGCACCATAGTGCTTGATCATGATCCCATAATCGAGCGTATAAAGAAGAATATTTGCCGAATGTTCGCCGCCGAGCCGAGCTCGTGCAGAATCATTGAGAAGGCGGTAGTAAATCACCGTCGATTCCGGGCTGACGCCGCCAATAAGGCCAACGAATTTCATTGCGTTCTGCCTACCCGGCGCACCGGCGCTAAAATTTCACGTCCGGCGCGGCTTCGATCTGCTCGCGGCTGTCTTCAGGTATTTCAAAATATTCTTTCGCGGTAAAGTTACCCAGCGGCGCAACGAGATTGCCCGGAATTTGCTGGATCGATGTATTAAATTCCTGCACCGCATTGTTGAAGAACCGCCGCGCGGCCGCGATTTTGTTCTCAACGTCCGATAGCTCGCGCTGCAATTCAAGAAAGTTCGTGTTGGCTTTGAGATCCGGATAGGCTTCGGCCAGCGCAAAAAGTTTCCCGAGCGCTGCGCCCAGAACGCCTTCAGCGGCGCCTTGTGCTGCCGGCCCGTGTGCGGCCTGCGCAGCGTTGCGCGCGGTGATCACCGCATCAAGGGTCTCTTTCTCGTGAGAGGCATAGCCCTTTACCGTCTCCACCAGATTGGGGATCAGATCATGGCGCTGTTTGAGTTGGACATCGACATCGGCAAAGGCCTGTTCGGTGCGCTGGCTTAAAGCGACGATGCGGTTGTAAATTGAGATGACGAAAAAAACGAGCGCCGCTGCAACGACGAGAAAAATCAGTAAGCCGGACATGCCGTCTCCTTTTCGGGTGGGACGCTGCGCCATTCGCTCTCCACGATAGCAGCGCAAGGAAAATTCATCAGTAATATTAGGGTGTTCGCCACTAATCTTCAATCACTTGAAACGGTAATATTTGCATAGAACACGGTGTCGCGTGGTCAGCAGCATTGCTGCATAGGTGAGCGGGAAAGCCAACGCTTGGCCATGAAGGGAAAATTTCATGCGTCTCATGCCTTTTGCGCAACACTCGCCGCCGCCATGCTGGCTGCAGCCGGCTGCGCCCCTTCTTATTATAGCGTGATGGAACGGATCGGTTTTGAAAAGCAACATATTCTGGTCGACCGGGTCAAAGACGCCCGGGGCGAACAAACCGGGCGCAAGAGACCTTCACCTCGGCGCTCGAGGAATTTCGCGGCTTGTCGAAATCGATGGCGGCGGTCTCGAAAAGCAAAATGACAGAATGAAGGTTTCCTATGAGCGCTCGAAACGTCAAACCGAAGATATTCGCGCCCGCATAAAAGCGATTGATGATGCCGACGCCGTCATCGCCTCGAGGGGGTGACATACATTGCGAGCCGCAACCTAAGCAGTGATGCCGCCGTCAATTTTGAATTCCGACGCCGTTACAAAACGCGATTCATCCGAGGCTAGATACAAGATGCAATAACCGACATCTTCGGGCTCGCCGAGACGTTGTAACGGGATTTGCCGCGTCAGTTTTTTCTCGCCTAAGTCGCCGCCGCCGCCAAGATCAATCAACGGATCAATGATCGGCGTGCGGGTGAAGACGGGGTGCACAGAGTTGCAGCGAAGATCATAACCAGCGCGGGCGCAATGAAGCGCAATCGATTTTGACATCATCCAGACAGCGGATTTCGCAGCATTGTAGGAGAGCATCATGCCGTCCGCCATCAGGCCGGCGACGGAAGAGATATTGATGATCGAGCCGGGCTGATTGTCCTTCAGGTAAGGCATGGCGAGTTGCGTGCCGACAAAGATCGCATCGACGTCGATCTCCTGCGTCCGCCGCCAATTCTCATAGGTCTCCGTTTCGATATTGCCGGCGGCGCCGATCCCGGCATTGTTGATCAGGACGCTGATCCCGCCCATCGCCTCTGCCGCCTCGCCAAGCGAGCGCGACCAGTCGTCTTTGCTGGTGACGTCATGATGGTATGCGAAGGCGGCGCCTGGATGCGTCTCGTTGATCGCGGCGGCCGTCTCATTGGCGCCCTCGAAATTGACGTCGGTAAGCGCCACCTTGGCGCCCTCATCCGCAAGCATGCGCCCGAAGCACGCGCCGAGCCCTTGCGCCCCGCCAGTGATAAATACTTTTTTGCCTGCAACGCGGCCCATTCCTGATCTCCTTAGCGGTTTAATGACGGTTCTAGTCGCAGACCGTACTCGCTGCCAGCGCCATTAACAGTTGTGAATAATGTGGCTCAGATTTACGCTAGCGCAGCGGCCATTTCATCGAGCTTCCGACAGGTCCGCAAGTTTCGCATGGTGGCGCCGGTAAACACACGGCTCAGCTTTTCCGCCGCCTTTGACCGACCAATTCCGGCTGGCGCATTCAGAAATATAGCCGAACCTACCGCTTTGATTTGTTCGTCCTTGGCCAGCAGCGCCTCAATCTCTTGCACCTTTCCTTTGTCAGCGGGCTTCGGGAGAAAAACAAGATGCAGCTTTGAGGCATCCACCACTTTGATTTTGAAGGGCATGTTCAACATGACATCGCGAAACGCCTCATGGCTGAACATCATGATATCGGGCTTGAACCCAAAATCATTGTCGATTGCCGCGCTAAGCTTTTGATCGAATGATTTTCGCTTCGACGGCGCCACCCGACACACCATGTTGCCGCTTTGAATATAGGTTGAAACGTCCCTCGCCCCTTGCGCTTGCGCGAGAGATCGCAGCGCCTGCATTGGCAGCTTGTGATGTCCGCCGACATTTATGCCGCGCAGCAGGATGACAGTGATCGTCATGAGGTAACAAAGGAGACCGCCTAACCATCTCCCTGAAGTTGCTTCATAGCCTCAGCCATAAATTCTTCCATATGACGGCGGATCTGGTGATCAGACTGATCAACGCCGGCGGCGTCAAAATCGCCGCGCACTTTCCGGAAGACGTCCTCGTCGCCCGCTTCTTCAAGGTCTGCCTTGATCACTTCGCGAGCATAGCCGTCGGCGTCATCGCCGCTTTTGCCCAGAAGTTTTGCCGCCCATAATCCGAGGAGCTTGTTCCGGCGCGCCTCAGCCTTGAAACGCAGGGTCGCATCATGCGCGAATTTTTTCTCATATTTGTCTTCGCGATCGTCAAAGGTCGTCATTAACCACTCTCCAGAACACAGGCCAAAAAAGGCCCTCTTGCTTACTTATAACTGCTTTGCGAGCCACGCAATGAGGCCCGTTGCGAAGATTTACCGATGACGCTTTCCTTTGCTGTCAAGAAGCCTTACACCCCCGCTTCTCCATTAGCTCGAGGCATGCTAGCGAGATGGTGCCCATATCCCTATCTGAGTCGCTTCCGGCCGTCGCCGCGGTTATACTCAGCGCTTGAAAATGCGCACTTAAGATATTGAAAGGATTACCTTTATGGCCCGTCGTAAACAAATTTACGAAGGCAAGGCTAAAATCCTGTTTGAAGGACCGGAACCAGGCACCATCATCCAGTATTTCAAGGACGACGCGACCGCTTTCAACAATAAAAAACACGCAGTGCTTGAGGGCAAGGGTGTCCTCAACAACCGGATCTCCGAGTTCGTGATGGTCGGGCTGGAGCGGATTGGCGTGCCAACCCATTTCATCAAGCGCCTCAATATGCGCGAACAGCTTGTCCGCCATGTCGAGATCGTGCCGCTTGAGGTCGTCGTGCGCAATGTCGCGGCCGGCTCGTTGTCAAAACGCCTCGGCCTTGAAGACGGCACGACGTTGCCCCGCTCAATCATCGAATTCTACTACAAAGACGACAAGCTCGGCGATCCGCTGGTCTCCGAAGAACACATCACCGCGTTCAACTGGGCGAACCCGCAAGAGATCGACGACATGATGGCGCTCGCGCTCAGGACCAACGATTTCCTCGCCGGTCTTTTCGCCGGCGTCGGCATCAAGCTTATCGATTTTAAAAT
>JAJFGC010000246.1 GCA_021776345.1 Hyphococcus sp.
GGTTATGATCGGCGTCGCGTCGATATTGTTTTCGGCATTAGTTATGGCGATGACATCAACAAGGCGATGGATCTTATTCGCTCTGAAGTAGAAAAAGAGAGCCGCACCCACAAAGACCCTGAACCCGTGATCGAGGTCAACAATCTCGGCGATTCATCGGTTGATATTATCTGCCGGGCCTGGGTCAAGGGCAGTGATTATTTCCCGGTGAAATGGGCGCTCATTAAAGCCGTCAAGGAACGGTTTGATGCTGAGGGCGTCTCAATTCCTTACCCAAGTCGGTCAGTTTATATGGAAAACACGGCTTAAAGCGCGGTAAGGCGCAAGCCAGCAACGCTTTATCGCAAATCTGTTGATGGGCGGCGCGCGCGCGCCCACTCTCCCTTCATTGGTAGCGTAAACAAAAAACAACGCCGATAACCCGGTAAAACCGGCGGCGCAATAAAAACGCTTACAAAGAAAAGGGACCAACCATGACGGCTATCTTCTCAACGACGTTTGAAAAATTTAAGGCTGGCGCAGGCCGCAATTTGTTGCTTGCCAGCGCCGCCGTCTTTGCCGTTTCAGCCGCGGCGCCGACAACCGCCGTCGCCCATGATCGGGACTTCTCGTTTAATGGATTTTCCTTTGATGACGATGACGATCTGCTTGAACAACTGATAGAACTCGATGGCGACGATATTGATGAATTGCGCGAAGAAATGGCCGAGGCGCGCGAAGAAATTGCCGAGGCGATCCTCGAGATTGAAGAAGCGCGCCTTGAAGCCAGCGCAGCGCCCGGCGGCGCCATTATCGTCAATGCCGCATTGAGCGCGGCGAGCACTGTCGTTTCCATAACGACCAACAAGGCCTTTAGAGAAGTACTGCAAGAGCTTGATAGCGCGGAACAAGAACTGATGGCCTCGAGAGAAGCCGTCGGCGAGGCCGAATTTATTGAAACCCACCTCGCGATTATCGTCATCCGCGAAGAGATCGCATCCATTAAAGATGCCTTGTCCGAGCTGACAAGTGCAATGCGGGCTTAATAGCCGCTGTCTATCTGTTGATCGCTCTTGCATCCGGGACTAGGGTTCCAGGCTACAGTTCCGGGCGCAAGGATGACGATCATGGCGAATGACAAAACCAATTCTAGATTTTTCGGGAAGGGCGTCGCACGCACAGCCGTGCAGCTCATTATCGCCAGCATTATCGTCGGCGCGATCTTCTCTTTTCTGGGGTTGGGCGCGCTTGAGTTCTGGCGCGGGATTTTCGAAACGGTCAAAAACCTGCTCAGCGCCATTGGCGAAAGCTTCGGCGAGATCGCTCTCAACCTTATCACCTATCTCATTATCGGCGCCGCCATCGTGGTGCCGATCTGGCTCATCGCCCGGCTCTTGTCGTCGCGAAAATAAGCCTGGCGCGCGGGCCGTTTATTCCGCCGCCTTTGGGCGCATAAACTCTTCCATGCGCGCAATATAGGCGATCCAGGCCTCCCGGCCCTTTTTACTCAAATGACAGATCGTCAACGGTCGCCGGCCTGAGAATTTTTTCTCAACACGAATATATTTTGCGTCTTCCAGCTTGCGAATATGGACGGACAAATTGCCGTCCGTGCCGCCAATCTTGGTTTTTAGCTCGTTGAAATCGGCCGAGCCGGCGCCAGACAAAAACGCCATGATCGCGAGACGGACGCGTCCATGAATGACGTCGTCAATTTCGCGATAATCAAAGTCTGAAGGCGGCATAATCTAGACAATATCACTCGGTTCGTTTCGCATTAATAGCAAACCCGGCAGGGCGGCGCAGCTAAATGATCCCAAAGCCCCGACCAGGGTTTGATGGGGGCTCGCCAACAAAAAGAGCGCGACAATTGCAAACGCCCATGACAAAAATGCAAAGTATCGAAGCCAGCTCAATTGCGCGGCTGTTGCCGTCGCGTAAAACGCAACGCCGTAAAGACCGAACGCAACAGGAAACATCAAATTGAAAAATAAATAGGGCGGGACGCCAATGTCAGTGAAATTATCATGCGCGAACATCATGCTGACCCAGAACAACGTCATGAAAATACCGACAGAAAACCAGACCGCCTGAGCGGTTTTATTGCCGATGGTTTGCGCGCCGGGCTTGCCCGACGCGCGGGCGCCAAGCGTGAAAGACAAACCCCACCCGATAACGCCGGCGACAATCCACGGAACGAACCCGTCCATAAAGCCAAGCTCAACAAGGCCGATATCGTCGACATAGCTGAGCAGCGCCGCCATGCCGATCAGTCCGCCCCAGATCACATAATAACGGCCGCCGATCAGCGGAGCATTGCGCCCTTCCTCGGCAAGGGAGCGCACATAGGCAAGCTCGCTGGCGAGATCTCCGCCCATGGCGGGTGAGCCGGCGGTTTTTGCATCACCGCTGAGATTGGACATTCAACGTCTCCTGAGTTTTCACTTTGCTTTTTAAAGTACTTTTCCTTATCATACAAGCCTTATTTTAGGGAGTGACCGACAATGATGAAATCAGCATCTCTATGCGCCAGCACCGCCATGGCGCTGCTTCTGTCGACCCCAGCAACCGCAAGTGACGACGCATCGCCCGCCGGCGTGGCCCGCACAGCGATGTCAAAGATCGCCTGGATCGAAGGGGAATGGCGCGGCGAAGGCTGGAGACTGACCCGCGAAGGAACCCGCGAAACATTCCAGGTTGCAGAAAGCGTCGCCCCCAAACTTGGCGGGCTCATCTTTGCCGTTGAGGGGCGCGGCTGGGGCGTCGATGACGACGGCAAGGAAGTCGAAGGCCATCGCGCGTTTGGCGTTATATCCTTTGATCCGATCCGCCGGGCCTACCAATTCGACTCCTTCGTGCGTGAGGGCTTTCAGGCGCATACTTCACCGGAAGTTGGTAACAATTCCTATCGCTGGTCGATCCCCGCCGGACCCGGCGAAGAGATGCGGTTTGAAGCTAAATTGACCTCTGACAATGAATGGATCGAAACTGGCGAACGCTGCACTGAAAAAGGTTGTGTACAGACGATGGAAATGCGGTTGCAGAAAATCAACGCCGAATAAAACTGACCTGATACGACGCCAAAGAAGTGATGCCCTAATTTTCTGGTTGGTCGTCATAACCAACGCCGCCACGTTAATCGTCGCGCCCCCCAACAAAGAGCGCAATCAAGCCAATCATCCCGCAATAACGAAAGGCGGCCCCGAGCGCTACATCACGCATCGCGTCCGATCGCCAGAGCTCAAACCATGTCTCGGCAATCACGATCCATCCGGTAAACAACATAAAGATCGCAACGGCGCAGCCAGTTAGCGCAAATGTTTTTGCCGTTGCAAAAGCCGCCGCATCGCTTGTGCGCGCCGTCCACATCCGCCAGGCGCCGGCAAGACACAACAGCGCGGTAATAATTTTCAAAAGCATGATGAAAACCGCGCCAGCGATAATGACCACCGGGTTCGTTGTTGCCCGCCAATCATCAGAGCCGCCGTCAAATGTTGACATCGACGTTGCAGCAGCCACGGCGCCTGTCGTCCCGCTCCAATCGGAAATATTGCCAAAGGCGCCGAGCAGTCCCCACATTGCAACGCTTAAAACCAATAAGATTTTCATGATCCGTAACATGATGATGTTCCCTCCGATTTGACGTCAGGATAAGAGGGTTCTCCAGCTACGTGCAAGCACAGCAATGGATAATCGGCGCCGGATGACCGGCGCCGACTAGAATCTATTCAGCGAGACCTATTTTGTATTTTTCTGACGTTCTGGAAAATGTTCTGTCTTTAACTCTTCAAGCTCCACCCGGAAACGCATCTCGCGAAGGATTTCCTCCGAAAACCCATCATCTTTTGTCGGCCGTTTCATGGTAATGTCGCTATATTTCGGCAGGCCTGGCTGTTTGGTTTTGTTGTACTCAGAGTCCGCGCCATCGCGATATTCAATCGGCTGTGTCTCAAGCTCCAGCCCGCCAACGTCGGAAAATCCGCCTTTCATCCCTGCGGTGGTATAGTCAACTTCCCTGGCGGGGCGATCATATCGAAAATGTCCAAAGGGCTTTTCTTTAGGCGTTAGAACGTCCGGCGGCTGCGGAACATCAGAAGTAGGAGCGCCGCTGGCTGGCGTGGGGTTGGATGCCGGTTGCCTCATGTTATTCTTGGGCGCAGATGAGCTTGTCGTCCCCTTGTTTGTGTCTGCTGGCGGATTGCCGAGCGTGACGGGCGTCGTTCGCGCGTGTTTAGACCCGTTGGACATGGATGGTTTCGAAGGTTCGTGTTGATGAGTTGATCGCGTCCCATGCGCAGAAGGCGGACACTTATCAGTAGGCGGATTGTCTGTTTTCTTTACAGAATCAATTGCCTTGCGGACGGCGTCTTCGGCGACTCCCGCCAGCCTGCCGCCTTCAACGCTGACGCCAGGGCCCATCCCATGCCAGGGACCATGCGGACGGTATCCGCTTGAGCTGGCGCCGCCATAGGTTGGCATATTATTGCGGGCATTTTGTATTGCATCTTCAGCGTGGGGGCCTTCGGGATGGGCGAGCGCAACATTCAAGCTTGCGAAGCTGGTTGCGCTCGCCAGGAGGGCGACGGTCAGGATTTTTTGGGCGCGGCGTTGCATGTCTTTTCTCCTCTGGTTTGCGGAGCGCTCTGAAAAGCGCTTTTGACGCGCCGCGATCCATGAGGAGAAGGTATGACAAGGGAGGGCGTCAGCCTGTGACCGGGCGCACAGGCTTAGCTAATTATGGCCCGGCGCTATTTAAACCGGCGTTAGCCTCAGTAATCGGGATCGTCTGGACCACCGCGCCCTCTACAAGATCGTAGATCACGATTACTGATCCATCGGCGCTATCAATGCGAACCGCCAGCCGATCGCCATCAAGAGACATCGCGCCAACTTGGGCGCCTTCGGGCGCGGTAATCGCGGAAGACAGGCCTTCGGCGGAGGCGCCGATCGGAATGACCGCGCGCTGACCGGAGACGGCCGGTTGCTCCAGCGTCACAGAGGCCACAGGGCTCGCAGGCGTCTCGGACACCGCGCCACGATCAGAACCCGGCTTGCCGAAAATACCAATGATTGCCATCACCACGACGAGAAAGACGAACGGCATCGTGACAATCGCGATCAGGAGGTTTTTCGTGCCGATCATCTGGGCGACAGAACCGGCAGTCGGCGCCGCCTCTTCAAACGCGGCCCGATCATCATTCATGCCGCCGTCTCGGCGCTCTTTTTCAGCTGTTCCAAGTTTCACGTCCGTCTCCGTCCTCGGCTCAAAAGTCGACATTCAGCGCGCGTCCCGTTAGAGCCACGGGCCATGACCCGTGACGATGCGCCTCTTACCCCCGATAACGACGCCCCGGCAACTGGCGGCGACGTCTATTCGTTCATGATCGAGCCCGATCATGCAGGCGCAAGGCTTGATAAATGGTTGTCAGAGCGCATTGACGTGCTGACACGGACCCGCCTGAAGGCGCTGATCGAGGGCGGCGCCCTCACCAAAAACGGCGCGGTCTTCAGTGATCCGTCCTGGAAATTGCGCGAGGGGGAGAATTATCGCCTGACGGTGCCGCCAACGGCCGACCCGGCGCCCAAAGGCGAGGATATCGCGCTTGATGTGGTTTACGAGGATGACGATCTCATCGTCATTAACAAGCCGGTCGGCATGGTGGTTCACCCGGCGGCTGGGAACTGGACCGGCACCCTCGTCAACGCGCTCATTCATCATTGCCAAGGCTCGCTTTCCGGCATTGGCGGCGTTGCCCGGCCCGGCATCGTCCACCGTATCGACAAGGACACTTCCGGGCTCGTCGTCGTGGCAAAAAATGACACAGCCCATCAGGGGTTGTCCACCGCATTCTCCGTACACGACATAGAACGGGTCTATGAGGCAATTGCTGTTGGCGCGCCGCGGCCCGGCATCGGGACAATCGACGCGGCATTGGCGCGCGCACTCAACGATCGCAAAAAAATGGCCGTGGTCGATGAACGCACGCATTTTAATCCGCGACGCGCCGTCACCCATTACAAAGTCACTGAAACCTTTGGGCGCAGCCGCGCCAAGCTCAAAGGCGATGCGCTCGCCTCCCTTATCGAGTGCCGGCTTGAGACGGGGCGCACCCACCAGATCCGCGTGCACCTTGCCTCTATCAGCCACCCCCTGATCGGCGATCAGCTCTATGGGCGTGGACCCGGCCTTGCGGGCCTTAAACCCGGCGAAGACGTCGCCGATCGCGCCATCAACGCGATCCGGAAATTCCGCCGCCAGGCGCTGCACGCCAAAGTGCTGGGCTTCGTTCACCCGATCACCGGCGAGCCGATGCGCTTTGAACGGGAAGCGCCGGCGGATTTTCAAGACCTCCTGGCGGCGTTGCGGGCGCTATAGCTCAATCACGACCGATCACGTAATTTTGCCCCACCGCGAGCCTTAAGTGACTGTATTTTTGCCCTAATTTCGGCCAAAAAGGCGAGTAAGAAAACCACTCGCTAAGGTCTTGGGGTTGCCGGTTTGGCTTCCTATATAGAAATCCATGCGCCAAAAAAGAGCGTATCTATTGGGGACTACCGAAACAGAACCCGACTTGACCGATGCTTCGCCCGGAAGGAGAGACCGCGCCGATGAGTAATGCCCTAACAACCACCGCCAGCGCCCTGACGCCGGAAGGCTCGCTTTCACGGTATCTCGCTGAGATCCGCAAATGTCCCATGCTGGAAAAGCAAGAGGAATATATGCTCGCGAAACGTTTCGCCGAGCATGAGGACGCCGACGCGGCGCAGCAGCTGATCACCAGCCATTTGCGGCTCGTGGCGAAAATCGCCATGGGTTATCGCGGCTATGGCCTGCCGATTGGCGAAGTGATTTCCGAAGGCAATGTTGGTCTGATGCAGGCCGTCAAAAAGTTTGACCCTGAAAAAGGCTTCCGCCTCGCGACTTATGCGATGTGGTGGATCCGCGCCTCGATCCAGGAATATGTGTTGCGCTCATGGAGCCTGGTCAAAATCGGCACCACCGCTGCGCAGAAAAAACTGTTTTTCAACCTGCGCAAAATCAAAGGCCAGATCGACGCTGTCGATGATGGCGATTTGAAACCCGATCAGGTTGACCACATCGCCACCAAACTTGGCGTTACCAATGACGATGTCATTTCCATGAACCGGCGCATGTCCGGCGGCGAAGCCTCGCTCAACGCGCCAATGTCGAAAGACTCCGATGGCGGCGGCGAATGGCAGGACTGGCTGGTTGACGAAAACGCCGTCAACCCGGAAGCCAAGCTCGCGCGCGAAGATGAATACGACATGCGCATGGGACTGTTGGAAGAAGCGCTCGCAACGCTCAATGAGCGCGAGCAGCACATTCTGACCGAGCGCCGCCTGAAGGATAATCCGTCTACGCTCGAAGAGCTGTCTCAAGTCTACAATGTCAGCCGCGAACGTGTCCGTCAGATTGAAGTGCGCGCCTTTGAAAAACTACAAAAAGCGATGAAGCGGATGGACAAGGAAGCCAGACAGCCACGAGACGCCGAAGAGGTCGACGCTTAATTGTTTGACTGCGACAAGCAACGATGTTGCTTGTCGCGCGTAACCCCTAATTTGCGACATACCGCTCATATAATGCGGACCATAAAGGGCGAATCTTCATTTCCCCAAATCCGGCATTCGCCATCATGACGATCGCTATATCATGTTCTGGGATCAATCGTATTTCCGCATAGAACGAGCCGGCGCCGCCATTATGCCAATGCATGACATCGCCATTGTCCAGCTTCACTTGTCCCCAACCGAATGAATAGGGTTCAGCGCGAAGCAGTTCCTCAGGCAACGGGGCATGCAATCTTTTAATCGTTTCAGACTTGATTGCACCATCACGGCCGTTCATCCCTTGCAAATGCAAACTGGCGTAGCGGGCAAAATCACCGATCGTTGATTGCACATTTGCGGCCGGAGCCGTCACCACCAATAGATTTTCAAACGCATCGAACGGGGCAACATCAATATCGTCAGGTCCGGATCCGAAATGACCGCGAGTCTGGTTCGGCTCTGCATTTGTCGCAGGCCAGCCAAATCTTGCATCATTCATGTTCGCCGCCTTAAAGACGTTCTCTCGAACGAGCTCTTCCCAGGCTTGGCCTGTGACAATCTCAGCCATGACGCCAGCAATCGTAATTCCCCCGTTTGAATAGCGGTGGCCTTCACCCGGTTGGAATATCGGCTTATCGTTTTTTAAAACACCAAGGGCAAACCCCTTGCGCTGGTCGCGTAGATCCTGCCCAAATTGATCTTGCAATCGGTCGATGAATTCACGGTCAAAATTTTCATATGGCGGGATGCCGGCGCGGTGCGACATGAGTTGGGAAATCGTAATCGCGCGATACTCATCGCGAATTGGATAGTCAGAAAAGACATCACCAATCGTCGTATCCCAGTCGAGCAACCCTTGCTCAATCAAGGCGCCGATCATAGTGCCAGTCACTGATTTGGTGACCGAACCCCAATGAAACCGGCTGCCATCTGAAACCGGCGCCGAGCCGGTTACAGAACGCCGCCCCACACTTGCCTGATCAATGATTTTTCCTCCTTTCACAACAGCAACGGACCACGCAGGAACGCCAGATTGTTCGACATAGTCTGTCAGCAGCGAATCTAGATTTTCCCAGTCGGGATTAACATCAACACCCTGCTCGACAGGCTCAAAACTGATTGATCCTATCTTTGCATCATCATCCTGGTGCTGGAAAATGATTTCCAACTCTTCATTCATTGCCGTTCTTACGAGCACACGCGTTTCAGCCATTGAGGGTTGCAGCACACCCAACAAGGTAAACTCTCCGAAACTTTCCCTTAGCTGCTCAAAGCTGGCGCGCCGCTCACGAGCACTCGCAGCCGCCAAAACATCGGCCGTCCTGTTCTCCTGCATATAGGCTTCATATTGATCGCCATCGCCGGAGTTGAAAGCAGCGACAAATCCCAGCGCCCGTCGCTCAGCAATATTTATGTCTTCAGAAGCTGCTTGGTTTCCCGGGTCAATTTCGGTTTTTGCCGCCGGCGTGCAGCCAAAATATACAATCCCGACCAGGCACAACAGAGGTAGGCGGATGAACAACTGATTCATGAGAACTCTTTTCGCAAATATTGCCGCCCCGGCACGGGACGCATACAATTAGGTGAACGGCTGGACAGCCTGATACACCGCGCTCATAATGTTGGCCTTGGTCATTCGTCCTGACGAAACCCTTTTGGAAACCTTGCGGGCGTCATGAAAATTCAAAATTTTGAAAAATTCTCACTGGAAGAAGTGCGGGTTGAACCGGCGCGAAACATCATCGTCGCGGATGGTCAATCTTGCCGTGTCGAGCCGCGGTTAATGGCGGTGCTTGTTCGTTTGAGAGCCGCAAATGGTGAGGTTGTTTCGCGCGACACACTGATTGAGGACGTTTGGGGCGATGACGAGCCTAATGATGAAGCACTGACCCAGACAATATCACGGCTTCGCCGGGTAATCGGGGATGACCCCAAGCAACCGCGCATAATCGAAACAGTGCCCAAACGCGGCTATCGATTGATGATTGCGCCGGCAAAAGGGGTTGAGGAGACATCCGTTACGGCTGGCGCGATCGTCGGACGGGAGAGTAATGCGAAACAATCCTTCAGCGCCGGATGGAAAAATTTCAAGCCTGCGTTCACCCAAGTCCAGCTGCTTTGGGCGGCCCTCATCATCATTGGCGGCGTGGTCTTGTATTCTACGGTCAACAAGCCGGAGACAGAGCGTTACGAAGTTGAGCTCTATTTGCAGCCCTAGCCAATGCGATCATCATCCGTAGGTCATCCTAATTCGTTTAAAAGGCCGACGAGGCTTAGGCTGGCGTTTCGGCTGTCGCTCTTACTTGTTTTGGCGCACTGACCAGTGGCCAGACAAGCTGCTCTGCGAGCGTTGTTTCTGGCAGGTTTTCAACGCCGAACTCTTGCGGGTAGCGACGTGTAATCAACGCGGTGCCGAACAGCACATCCCAAAAGAACAAGAGGTTGCCAAAGTTGCCTTTGTAGTTGGTAACGCCGTCAGCTTTGTGTTTGCCGTGATGGGCGTGGTGGGTCGCGGGCGTTGAGACGATCCGCTCAACCAGCCACATCACCGGCGCTGTCCACTTGTTTTCATAGAGCGGGCGATCCCACCGCACATCGGAATGGGCGCCAAAAATCACCGCCATTTTTAATACGACATAGACCGCATAGACCCAGCCAAGGCCGAGATAGATGAGCGCGCCGGAAAGCCACAAACCCGGCATCAACGCATAATAAAAAAGATTATTCCGATAGACGATGCGGATACTCATATAGCCGCCATTGTGATGCGGACGGTGTAACCGATAGAGCCACTCAAAATTATGGGACGCGCGATGCCACCAATATTGCGTCATGTCGTCAAAAACTAAAAACAGCGCGAACCCTGCGATAAAGGGCAGCCCGGCAAGCGCTCCCTGCGCGCCCGGCGCCACTAGGGACGCAACAAGGCCGCCGCCAAGAAGCACCATTGGTTGCGTCAACAAGACCAGCGCCAGCGAGCTGATAATTTCCAGCAAGGCGTCGTCGCGGGTCTGGCCCTTTTTGTGGAACAACCCCGTTCGGCACTGTTCCAGCACGCCAAAAAACAGAAAAACACCTAGTATAACAATGAGTTCCGGCTTCATGAGACCACTCCCTGGACTGCCTGATGGATCGTCTTGCCCCCTCTCATGCCACCGGCTAGGCTCCAAGAATGTCAAGCTCTTTACATTCTGATCAAATTTCCATGGAGCACTTCCCCGCCCCCACCACCGGCGGACTGATGCGCGCGCTGCCGCCAACGCTGCGCCGGGAAATCGACGCGATCGGCGCCATCGTGCGCTATGCGCCGGACCGCATGATCCACCAGCGCGGCGATAAAAAGCCGGGACTTTCGATTGTCGTTAGCGGCGCCGTGTTGATCAGCGTCACAAACATGCATGGTCGGCGCATCACCGCAACCAGGTTTGGACCTGGCGATTGCTTTGGCGAGTTTACGCTGTTTGCGGATCTACCCCGCACCCATGACGCCACCGCAATCACCGAGACGCGCATCAACCAGATTTCCAAAGCGCAGTTTTTCTCACTCCTGGATCGTGAGCCGGCGTTAAGAGATTATCTTTTACGGCATTTGAGCCGCACACTCGCCTTTGCAGCGGACCTTTTAGACGATGAGCGACGCCTGCCCTTAAAAACACGGCTTGCGAAAATGCTACTTCAATTCAGTACACGGCATAAAACAGAAACTATATTGACGGCCACACAATCCGATCTCGCCGACAATTTTGGCGTCTCTCGCGTCGCCATGAGCGCGGCGCTGAGCGCTCTGCGCGATCTCGGTTTTGTCGAGACGGGGTATGGCGAAATCAAAATACTGACGCCGGACGCTCTCGGCGAGTGGATCTATCGCGAAACCGGACTCGAACCATTGGCCCCGGCCAAATAGGGCCGTCGGCCACTCGGCCAGCTGCGCCTTGAGCCTGACACGATCGTCTGTTTGAGATAGGCTGAGGCTGCCAGATTTACAGGAGAAACGCCCATGACCGATCAGACTTTCCGCACCAGCCGCCGCACCCTGCTGGGCGCTGGCTCCGCCCTGGCGGCGGCCGCGGCGATTGCGCCTCAGACAGCAGCAGCGGCAGACGCGGCGCCTGATTTTACCGGCAAGTCGGTCCTGATCACCGGGTGCAGCTCCGGTTTTGGGCGCTTGACCGCGCTCCATCTTGCGCGCCTTGGCGCCAATGTCGTCGCCTCCATGCGTAATCTCGACTACGGCAATCGCCCTGAGGCAAAGTCGCTGGCGAAAATCGCCGCAGATGAAAAACTCAACCTCGCTATTGTTGAAATAGACGTCACTGATGATGTGAAAGTTGAGGGCGGGGTCGCCGCGGCGCACGGCCTCGCCGGCGGCGCCATTGATGTCTTGATCAACAATGCCGGTATCGGTTTGGGGGGGCCGGTCGAGATCAATGACATGGAAGCAACGCGCCTCATTTTTGAAACAAATCTTTATGGGTATTTACGCATGGCGCGCGCCGTCCTGCCGAAGATGCGCGAAAAAGGCGCCGGACAAATCTTCAATGTCTCATCACAGCTTGGCCGCATCATCGTGCCCAATCTCGGCATGTATTGCGCGACCAAGTTTGGCGTCGAGGCGATGTTCGAGGCGATGGCCTATGAACTGGCGCCGACCGGCGTTGAGATCACGATTATCCAGCCCGGCGGCTACCCGACAAAGATATGGGAGAACGGCGTTCGCTATGTCGATGACATTCTCGCCCGTACCGATGACGAACGCAAAGAAGCCTACGCTGCGCATATACAAATGTCTGAGGGGTTGTTCAGTGCGCCGCGCGACACAGACCCGATGGATGTGCCCCACGCAATCGCCGAGATTATCGCCATGCCGGCGGGCAAGCGCCCCTTGCGCAGACCCGTCCATCCACGCTCGCAAGTCATGGCCGCCGCCAACAATGCAATGACGCAAATTCAGGCGCAGGTTCTGGGCGGCGGCACCTATAAAAGCTGGCACGATGCGGTGACGGATTAACGCCCGCAAGAAACGGGCGGCGGGCGCCTCATTTCGTGCTAACAAAGACGACAGGATAATGGAGAGCATTCGATGACGTCGCATCGCGAAAAAACAACCCGCTTCCGCGCGCTTCACGAAAAAGGCGATTGCTTCGTCATACCAAACCCGTGGGATGCGGGCTCGGCGCGCATTCTCGAAGGGCTTGGCTTCAAGGCGCTGGCGACAACCAGCTCCGGCTTTGCGCTTACCAAAGGACGGCGCGACTATGGCGTTTCGCGCGAAGAGGCGCTCGATCACTGCCGCGAAATTGTCAACGCTGTTGATATTCCAGTGACGGCGGATTTGGAAAACGGCTGGGCGTCCGAGCCTGAAGATGTTGCGGAAACGATCGGGCTCGCCATCGAGACGGGTCTTGCCGGCGGCTCCATCGAGGACGCAACGGGCGACCCGGATAAACCGATCTATGATCAAAACCACGCCGCGGAACGCATTGTCGCCGCCGAGTATACAGCGCGAAAATCAAAAACCGGGTTCGTGCTCACCGCCCGCGCTGAAGCCTTTCTCTATGGCGACGCCAATCTCGATGATGTCATCGACCGGCTATTGCAATTCGAGGCCGCCGGCGCCGATGTGCTTTACGCCCCCGGCTTGCCGAACATGGATGCCGTGCGCGCGGTCTGTAACGCCATATCAAAACCAGTGAATGTTCTTATCCTGCGCGATCTCAAAAACCACAGCGTTGCAGAATTCGCCGAAGCCGGGGCCGCGCGCCTCTCCATTGGCGGCGGGCTTGCCTGGTCCGCCTATGGCACGCTCGGCGCCGCCAAAGAGTTTCTCGATAAAGGCAGCTTTGCCAGCCTTGACGCCAACGCCGGCGGCGCCAAAACCGTTGCAGCGTTTTTGAAAGACTAACTCTTTTCGTTTTTTCGCTACGCACAAGCCTTAAATCTGCTACACCCCGCTTCGGCGCCTCACTGAATGGGCGCCGGAGAGAGTTCCCGTGACGATGACACAAGGCCCTGAGAGCGCGACAAGCGCTGCGGCTGCCGCTTTGACTGGAAAAGCCGCATGGCGGCGCGAGTTTTTCGCGCTGATGTCGATTGGCTTGCCAATGGGCCTGACGCAACTCATCCAGTTTTCCGTCAACACCGTCGATATTTTGATGATCGGCCGCCTCGGGCCGGAGCCGCTCGCCGGCGCGGCGCTTGGTCTCGTTCTTTTCTATGTTCTCTTTGTCGCTGGCCTGGGCCCGGCAATGGCCGTCGCGCCGATGGTCAGCCAGGCGCTGGGCGCTGACGAAAACGACACGCGCGATACTCGCCGGTCTGTGCGCATGGGTCTTTGGGCGGTCGGCATTGGCGCGCCGGTCTTTTCGCTCGTGTTTTTGTTCGCGGAAAATATCGCGCTCGCTCTTGGTCAGCCAGCCGTGATCGCAACGCTTGCCGAGCCTTATGTTCTTGCCCTGGCGCCCGGTTTACCGTTCGCACTTGGCATTATCGTTTTGCGAAATTTTCTCGCGGCGATCGATCGCACGCGGGCGCCGCTTCTTATCATCATCATGACGACGTTCCTGAACGCGTTTCTGAATTACCTGTTGATCTACGGAAATTGGGGTTTTCCGCGCCTCGAACTCGTTGGCGCCGGCCTCGCGTCGTCGATCTCCCATGCGGCTGGCTTTGCGGCGCTCGCGGTTTACATCAGCTATGAAAAACGCGCAAAGACATTCGAGCTGTTCAAGCATTTCTTCAGACCGGACTGGGAGCGCCTTCGGGAAGTTGTGCGACTTGGCTGGCCGATCGGCGTTACCATCGGCTTTGAAGCTATGCTCTTTAACGCCTGTATCTTTTTGATGGGCCGTATCGGGGTCAACGAGGTCGCCGCCTATCAGGTCGCGCTTAATGTCACCGCGCTCGCCTTTATGATGCCGCTCGGGCTGTCCATGGCCGGGGGCGTGCGCGTTGGGTTGATGGCGGGCGCCAAAAACGCGATTGGCGTTCGCCGGGCAGCAGCAATTTCAATTCTCTGCTGCATCGCCATAATAATGCTGTTTGCAATCCCGATGATGTTTGTACCCGGCTGGATCGCCAATCTTTATCTTGACCAGGACAAGAGCGCCAACACTGCGGTTCTCGCCCTGGCGGCGTCCTTCCTCCCGATTGCCGCGGCGTTCGCGCTGTTCGACGCAACGCAAGTCGCCTGCGCCCAGGCGCTTCGTGGCCTGAAAGACGTTCGCATCCCGATGATCATGACTGGCATCGCCTATTGGGCGATCGGCTTTCCGGTCTCTGCCGGGCTCGGGCTCTATACACCGCTCGGCGCCGTCGGCGTCTGGTACGGACTTTTGGTCAGCCTCGCCGCCGCCGCCCTTCTCCTCGGCGGCCGGCTGTGGATGATCACGCGCGGAGATGCCTATGCCCGCGCTGACCATCCGGCTTGATCGCTAATATGCGATTTTGCCAGCTCGGCTGATCCGCCATGCCCAGAACGTCCCCCAGGCTAAAAATACTGCCCCGGAAATCGCAACGGCGGGCGCCAGCTCAACCGTCTGGATCGCCTCGCCATATCCGCCGAGCGCCGCCAACCCGATAACGTCTGCCAGGAAATGGAGAACGATTGCCGGCCACAAACTGCCCGACCTTAAGGTCACCGCTGCGAGCACGGCGCCGATACCCATCGCAGATATAATCTGGGCGCCAATTAACACTGGCTCGCCGCCTTCGAGCAAATTTAGCAGATGAAGCAGGCCAAAGGCGAAAGACGATAATAATACGGCGGTAACGGTACCGGACTTGCGTAGAAGACCCTTCAAAACAAAGCCGCGGAAAATTACTTCTTCATTGATCGCAACGAACAACGAGACGCCGACCCAGACGATAAGTTTTTGTGGCTGCTGCGCAATCATTTCCAGGGCCGCGCCAATGGGCGTGAAAACCGCAAGCCAAAGCGGGCCAGCGATCCAGAGCCATGCAAACCCTTGTGGCATACGCCAGGCGCCTGTTAATTTTTTGCCCGCGATGACAAGAGCGCCAGCAACAGCCACAAGCAAAATGGCTTCATAAAGAAGTAGATTGACGTCCGCATCTGCAATCGCCGGCGCATAGGCGCGGTATGCAATGTCAAACGCAAACAATAGCGCCAGCGGAAGAACGACCCAGGTCAAATCAAATATCCATATCCTTGCCTTGTCGCTTTTCAGTTCCTCGGCAAGCTCTTCTAATTCTGCAATAGGCATGGTTTTCTCCTAGATTATGTGAACATGAATCCGCCTTCACTTTATAGTCCAGCCCCTAATGTTGTTCTTTCTACAAATCCCTTAGTGGTTAGAAGGTGAAATTACGCAAGCCGTTCGGATAGCCAGGCGTTTCAAGGAAGGGGCATGCGACACTGGCCGCCACCAGCCAATGCCTTTCTCTCATCGTCCCGATTACATATAAAACCCGCCCGGGCTTGATCAAAAGTCCAAACTGCTTTAAAAGCGAATGTGAATTCATATTTACATTATGCAAGAGGATTTCGTGAGTCAAGGAGAAAAACCCGCCTATCAGGACCGCTCGCGCCAGACCCGGGAGAAGATTGTCGCCGCGCTGGACGATGCGCTTCGCGAAAAATCGTTCGATCAGGTAAGCGTTGCTGAGATCGCCCAGCGCGCTGACATCGCGGTTGGCACTGTTTACCGCCGCTTTGAAAACAAAGATGCGCTGATCCCGGTTATTCTCGAAATATACCAAAAGCGGCTCGAAGCCTGGGTCGCCGGGGAGAGCGGGATTGAAATTGAACCCGATGAAGACTTGCGAGCCGTCCTGCGCAAGATCATGCGCAAATCATGGGCGATTTGCGCACGCGAGGCTCACCTCCTGCGCGCCGTGCATCTTTACTCACGCCTGAAACCAGACTTGGCCGACAGCGAAGATTGGAAACAGTATGAACAAGCGTCAGCTCAATCGATCGCGGCGGTTATCAATCATTACGCCAGTCAGGTTAAGCGAAAAAATCTGAAACGAACGAGCGCCTTCGCCGCTTATATGTTCAATTCATTTTTCATCGAAAAAGGTCTTTATCCTGAAGAGGCGCCGGCGACGCTTTTCCCCTATAGCGGAAAAACACTCGCCGATGAATTTGCAGACATGCTCTACGCCTATCTGCGCCTTCCGGAAGAGAAGTAATTAATAGCTAAAATTGAAGGCTAAATCGGTGCGCCGACCGCATCGCAAAGAAATTTCATCACCGGCTTGGCGTCCTTCATCGCTGCTTCGACATCATCGCAAAAACTTGCTTTCTTTGTTTGCGCGGGCTTTCCCTCCGCCATCGCGAAAAAGCTTTTGCGTTTAATATCATTGATGCGCGGATCTTCCGCCTCAAAGCCCCGTGGCGGGCGGGTTAGCCCGTCTCCTCTGATATCGCCAAAGCGTTTTTTGAACGCCGCGCTTGTCGTCGCCTTGTCCCAGGCCGCGCCCTTGTCGCGGATCGCCTCACGGATACGTAACAACTGCGGCGATGGCGGCCCCCAGATGCCGCCGCCATAAAACACTTCATCCGGCGCCAGATGCACATAAAAACCCGGCGCATGCGCATCCTTGCCCAGGGCATGACGAAACTGCACGGCGCCATGGGTTTTGTACGGGGTTTTGTCCTTGGAAAAACGCACATCCTTGTAGATGCGAAACACCGAGCCGCCATTCAGCCGCGGATCGGCGACAAACTGTTTTGAAACCTTCTTCAGGCGCGGCGCCATCGCCTCAACAAAACTCGCCAGCGGCTCCTGCACGCTATCGCGAAAACGTTGTTTGTTATCGGTGAACCATTCACGATTGTTGTTCGCTTTGAGCTCGTTGAAAAAATCGAAGTAGTCCTTTGGCAGGCCGGTGAACGTCATCTTCTTTGCCCTTCCATCTGCATCACGCCGCCGCGGCTTTTCTCTCAAGGATATCCTTCAGCAACAAAAGATCTTTGTTGTTTGCGCGACGCATCGCTGCCGCCATCATCGGGGCGACAAATTTTGAGAAACCGGACGGTTCGCCACGATTGCGCAGAGTCATATGCGTGCGGCCCGCGTCCGCTTCACGCCATAGATAAGTTGTTTCCATTGGAAACGGGCCCTCAGCAGTGCGCATGACCAGCTGCGCCGCCGGCTGATATTCAATGATTTCATAAGTGTAGGCCAACCGCCGGCCGAGGAAATGCGCAACAAACGCCACTTGCGACGCAACGCCTAAAGGCGGCGGCGTTTTCCACTCAACCGATTTGATATTTGCGTACCATTCGGGCGCATTATCAGGGTCCGCCGCATAGGCGGACACGCGAAGCAGCGGCGCATTGATTTCGATCTCGGTGATGACATCAACGCTCATTGTCCGACCCCTTTTAAGAAACGCCGGCGACCATCCGCCGCGGTTTTTGCGTCTTTCAGACCAAGTCCGGTTTCTACCCGGATGATCTTGATTGCTTCAATTATTTTCCCGTCAGTCAAAAGACGATCAACCTCCGCCTGTTTCGACGCTGGCAGCGAAGAAAACACCTGCTCCGCATCCATTTGCTCGCGCATTCGTCGCGCGCTGCGTGTCTCGCCGGACCCGCGCTGTCCCCGTGGTCGCACGGCCGACCATAAAGGTCGTCAATGCGACCGCCGCCAGCAACAGCCACAATCTGGGTTGGGTCAAAATCGGTCATTAGAAGCGCTCCTGATCTGGAGCAACCATACAATGGCGGCCAGTTCGTGAAAACAGATCACGCAATTAATGCTCTGCGATAACGGCCGCAGGACCGCCTTCAGGCAGTTTCGGGAAAGACGGCAGGGCGTCATCCATCTTATCCCATGATGGCGCCCGGCTCGCATAAACAACCATCTGCGGCGTCACCGCATCCGGATCATCAAGGCTCGAGGCGCGCAAAAATGCCATGCCATCCATCGCAGAATTACGAGAAAAAAGCGCTGATCCGCACTGACTGCAAAAGCCGCGGCTCACCATATTGCCGCTATCGGCGGGGCGATCATAAAACCTAACGTCACCGGAAACCGTAAGCGCTGCTTTCGGCACGCCAACATGCGTTCCATGCCCGGTGCCGCTGGTCTTGCGACAATCAACGCAATGGCAATGTGCAACAATCATGGGCTCGGCGCTTGTTTCGTAAGTAACGGCGCCGCAAAGGCACCCGCCATTCAAGACATTGGTCATCAGACTCTCCCTTTTATGGGAGGCAGCCGACAAAAGGGATCGGTCTTATTTAACCGCCCGATTGTCCTCGCCTCACTCTTTCATTCCGCGCTGGCAAGCTGCCGCCAAACAAGGACCGCTCAAGCCAGACCCATTGAAAGCAGCTATAAAATAATTACTTGTAAATTGCAAGTTACAAGTGATAATCATATCAAATCATCCTACCGAGGAGAACGCTGGAGGCGCTGTTGATATGAAAATGTTGGCGGTCAAGGCGGCCAGCCCATGTGTTGCGACCAGAGACAGGAAACAAAAAGCCAGTGGCGAAAGCACACCTAACTGATCCGCGGTCGGGATGTCCGATCGCAACATCCCTCGACATTATCGGCGATCGCTGGACGCTGGTGATCCTGCGCGACATGATCAATGGCAAAAAGAAATACTCAGAATTTTTGGACGCGCCGGAGCGAATAACAACAAACATTCTGGCGGATCGCCTCGCGCTCATTGAAGCTGCGGGCCTTGCGAAACGTAGACTCTACCAGCAACGGCCAAAACGCTTCGAATACGAATTAACGACAAAAGGCAAAAAGCTGCAGCCTGTTCTACAGGAGATTTGCCGGTGGGCGAATAGATATTACCCGGAGACCTGGGTTCCGCCGAAGAGTTTTATGGAAAACCAAGACGAGGCTTAAATATCGGGCGCATAACGCGCTTGTTCGCGGCTTTTTTCTAAATGGTCGCGCAGCAAGTTTGCGTTGCGCAGGTTCGCTTTAAAAACAAAGTCAAACAGGTCGCCGACCAGAGGAACGGCGCCGAGCAGCGTGTCGATCACGACATTGAAAATCATGCGCGCGATCAAGACCGGGCCGGCGCCGGCGCGGCCCGCTTCATACACCAGATATAATGACACCGCCCCGGTGACGGCGTCGCCAATGCCGGGGACAAGACCGATCACGCTGTCCATGCCAAAGGGATAGCCGAGGCCAGGAATTTTAAATCGGGTATCTAGAAAATCGGACAACCATGCGACACGGGCCCGCGCCTTCGCATGAGGCGCCGCCGGATCGAGCAACGGGTCATCCATCCGATACTCATCATCGGCCCGGAAAGTCGGCTCAACCTTCTGATTTGTCATTCAATGCCTTCGATATCTCGCAGCTTCAACACCACAAACAACGCTGACCCGCAATGCGTTCCCTAGACGGCAAGGGCGATCATATTACGGACAGCCATGATGATGAGCAGGACCGAGGCCAGCGCGAAAAGGGAAAATCGCACCATCACGCGCTTGACGATGATTTGCGCGAACGAATGCGCGACGCGCAAGATAACATACCCCCAGGCAAGAGCAATGTTGAAAGGGTCCGCCACGCCAACGAGGTGTGAGTAGACCGCCAGCGCATAAAAGATCGTCGGCTGCTCGTGCAGGTGGTTGTAATTGTCGGCAACCACCCGGGCATCCGTCGGCAGATGATTGAGCGCGCCCGCATGGACAGCGCTTTGCGGATGAACTTTGGCCTTCTTCATCGCCGGGATGCGGGTCGCATAAAGCCAGCACCAGACAATCAGGGTCCAGACGATAAGAGCGAGAACAGGCGTGAGCATAGTCATCAACAAATCATTCCTATGGCTTAAACCGCGTTAGAATGCTTTTTAAATTCCATCCGTGAAATCGCGCGACAGTGGACCTCATCCGGCCCGTCAGCCAGGCGCAATGTCCGCAACATCGAATACATGCGCGCAAGACCAAAATCGGAAGAGACGCCGGCGCCGCCATGGGCCTGAATCGCATCGTCGATAACCTTCAGCGCAACGCGGGGCGCGGCAACCTTGATCATGGCGATCTCGCCCTGGGCGACTTTGTTGCCGACTGTGTCCATCATCCACGCGGCTTTAAGCGTTAAAAGCCGCGTCATTTCAATGTCGATCCGCGCCTCGGCGACGCGCTGCTCCCATATTGAATGTTTGTAGATCGGCTTGCCAAAGGCTTCGCGCGTCAACAAGCGCTTGACCATTTTCTCAAGCGCAACCTCGGCCGCGCCAATGGTGCGCATGCAATGGTGAATACGGCCAGGCCCGAGGCGGCCTTGAGCAATTTCAAACCCGCGCCCCTCCCCGAGGATCAGGTTTTCTTTCGGTACACGGACATCTTTCAGTTCGACTTCCATATGCCCGTGCGGCGCGTCATCGTAACCAAAGACCGGCAAATGACGAATAATATTGACGCCCGGCGCATCAGCGGGAACGAGAATTTGCGATTGCTGTACATGGCGTGCAGCGCTTTTGTCGGTCTTGCCCATCACAATATAGATTTTGCAACGCGGATCGCCGGCGCCAGACGACCACCATTTGCGACCGTTGATGACGTAGTCGTCACCGTCAGCGGTAATTTCCGTTTCGATATTGGTGGCGTCGGAGGAGGCGACCGCTGGCTCGGTCATCAAAAAAGCGGAACGGATTTTACCATCGAGCAATGGCATCAACCATTCTTCCTGTTGCGCCGACGAGCCATATTTCGAAAGCACTTCCATATTGCCGGTATCGGGCGCCGCGCAGTTAAAAACCTCCGGCGCGATGAGGCAACGGCCGGTCAACTCGGCGATTGGCGCATAGTCGGCGTTGGACAAGCCCGGCCCGAATTTTGGATCGGGGTGGAACATATTCCAAAGGCCTTCGGTTTTCGCTTTGTCTTTGAGTTCCTCAATGATCGGCGGCACTTTCCAGCGGCCTTCGCCGGGGCCGAATTCCTCATGCTGGCGCTCATAGATCTCGTTACCCTCATAAACATGAGCGTCCATGAATGCGGAAACGCGCTTGAGATAATCTTTGCAGCGATCGGAATAGTCGAAATGCATGAGGGGCTCCTGTGTTGGGGCCATGATAGCGCGCAGCGATACGATAGAAAGCCCGAAGCGCAGTCAGTCAAAAAAACGGTCGGCTGCGTAGCGACCAGCGCCAGCCGCCACCAAATGCAGACTGACGGCAATCAGGATAAGGGCCGGAAATTGCGCCCGGAAATCATCGGCGAGATGCACCATCAAAAAACCGACGATAAAATTGAACGCCATTAATAGCCCGGCCCAGCGAGTGAACAGGCCGGCGACGATCAACGCGCCGGCGCTGAACTGCGCCCACACCGACAAAGGCGCCAGGATATCCGGCGCCGCAAAACCGAACTGCCGCATAAACTCGACAAATTCAGTCATACGGGCCTTGTCGGAAACGTTGTCCCAGGTTCCCCATATCAGGAACGAACCGGTGAGCAATCGAAGAATCAGAAGAGTTGCATCAGCGTAGGCGCCGAAGAAATTGAGACTGATAATGTTTTTCAATGACAAGGGTTTTCTCCGGACGCCACCCTAGCGCCGGGCCTTGAAAAAGTCTTTCAGCATTTGCCCCGCCTCTTGCGCAAACGGCCCCTCGGTTACCGCAGGCCGCCAATGACAGGTCGGTTGGTCAAAAAACGCCGGGCCATGCCAGACAGCGCCGCCTTTGGGATCAGAAGCGGCAATCACCAGCCGCGCAATCCTAGCATGAGAGATCGCGCCAGCGCACATGGCGCAGGGCTCAAGCGTGACATAAAGCGTTGTCTCCGGCAGGCGGTAATTGCCGAGCTTTTCAGCGGCCGCGCGAAGCACGCGAATTTCCGCGTGGCCGGTCGGGTCGTTCGTCGAAATCGGCGCATTCCCCGCCGCTGCGATCATCTCTCCCGCAGCGTCAACCAGTACAGCGCCGATCGGCGCCTCGCCCGCAACAGCCGCCGCCCGCGCTTCATCCAGCGCGCGTTGCATAAACTCATTTTCTTTTTCGTTAGTATTCACAAGGGCGCTTTTAGGCCGCTTTTTTCTCTTGCGCTATCGCCGCTGGTTTTTCAGCCATGCAAAAGGCTGTCACGCCCGCGAATTTGTTTAGCGGAAACAAGGCGGCGCGTTCGAGATCATGGATCGCGACGAGAGATTTATTGAGCCAGTCGGGCGCCGGTTTGAGCTGGCTCGCTTCCGGCTCGCCCTGCTTGTTCATCGCCCGATCAGCAAGGCGCATCGCCGCCGCCGCCGGAAATAACAGCCCGAAGAAATAGCGCGTCTCAACCGGCGCGAGGCCTGCGGCGGTGATGCTTTGTTTCAAACTATCAAGCGTGTAGCGACGACGATGATCGAGAAACTCATCATGGGACGACCATAAAAACTGAAACGCCGGTACGGAGATCAAAAACCTCGTTCCCGGCGCCGCACGGTCAGCATAGTCGCGGATCAACGCAACATCGTCATCGACATGCTCGATCACGTCGATCATGAGCACAGTATCCGCTTCGACGGCGTCAACCTCACGGACATAGGCCAACTTGTCGGTGTGGCGCTTGCCGATAAAGTCGTCTTCGTAATTCGAATCGACGCACACCGCCTGCGTGGCACGGCCTTCCTCGACCAGCATTTTGGAGAACACGCCGGAGCCTGCGCCCACATCCAGAAGCCGATCAATCGGCTTCGCGCCCAATAACGCCTTGATCGCCCGGCCCTTTGATATGTAGTACCAGTGGGCGGACGGATCGCCGCCAATTGCTCGTTCTTCCTTGAGATCCATGAATCCCGCCTTCGATTGCGAGACCGAGTAAACCCCGATCCCTTTAAGGACTTCTAAACTATGGCCGACAAACCCCTTACTGCCGAAGATGGCGAACGGATCGCGAAATTCCTCGCCCGCGCCGGCGTCGCCTCCCGGCGGGAGGCGGAAAAGCTGATTGAACAAGGGATTGTAACCGTCGATGGCAAGGTTTTAACGACCCCTGCGGTCAAGGTGACGGCGGATATGGATATCCGCGTCGACGGGACCCGGATCGGCAAGCCCGCCGCTCCCCGGCTCTGGCGCTATCACAAGCCCGATGGCCTCATGACCACGCACAAGGACCCGCAAGGCCGGCGCA
>JAJFGC010000247.1 GCA_021776345.1 Hyphococcus sp.
CACGACGTTCTTGATGCGCGCGAAAGAAGTCTCGAAACGCGCGAAATTGTTATTGCTGCGGCTGAAGCGAAGCTAAAATCGCAAATTGGCGTATTGGAGAAAGAGCGTGATCGGTTGCTGGCCCTTCGTGACCAGCAGCAAGCGGAAGAAGCGCAAGACATTGAAGCATTGGTCAGCGCATATGAGCGGATGAAGGCCAAAGACGCAGCTGCGATCTTCAACGAACTAAATGAAGAGATTTTATTATCGGTTGCTTCCGGCATGCGCACCCAAGCGCTTGCGGGGGTGCTTGCAGAGATGCGACCGGAGAAAGCGAGAGAGCTGACGGTGATGCTCGCCGAGAAGGGGCGGGTTGATCTGGCGCTGACGGACGAAACGACGCCGGCCGCACAGTGATCCAGTGTCGTCATATTCTTCTCTTGGCGCTTGTCGTTTATTTTGCGCCCTTAAGCGCTGTCGCGCAACCGGCGCATATCGCGAACATCGATGTTTTTGCGCGCAAAACCCATGTCCGGTTGATCATCGCCACGCCCGAAAAAATTGGTTATTCAGCCGCACTGAAAAATGGCGATCTGCTGATCGATTTTGATCAGAAGCTCACCGGCGACTTTTCCTTGCCGGTTGGCAAAGCGCCTGATCTGTTCCTGGCCGCCAAACATCGCAACGATACATCAAAGCTGCGCTATGGTCTGATCGACGGCGCAAGGATTGCAACATCGCAATCGAAAAATGTGATTGCGGTGGATATTTATTCGCCGACGCATACTGGGCCGTTGCGCAGCATCATCACCAATCGCGAACTGACGCGCTATCGTGTCCACGGGTTCTTCGCCAGTCGAGCGCCATCGCTGAAAGGATTTAAGGTCGAACCGGCGCATCTTGCGACCCTGCAAGCTGAACCCGCCGCTTTGGCTGAAACGGAAATCATTTCAGCGCCCGTGGGTGAAGACTTCGACTTTGCGCCAATCTTCCTTTTCGAGACATTTCGCGCCCGTGCGCGAACAGAAGGATTTGCAACGCTTGAACAGAATTTACTCGGCGCCCTCGCAAATGAGCCCGTTCGCTATGACGCAGCGCGTAACCTTATTTATTTTTACATGGCGCATGGCCTGCACGCCGAAGCCTTATCCATCATCAGGCAAGAAAACCAATCCCGCCAGTTTGCAGAACTGACGCTCCTTGAGGGCGTTGCGAATTTTAATATGGGCCGCTGGGTGGACGCAGTTGATGCGTTGAACCACAAGAGCCTTGAAAACAATGATGCAGCAACCGCCTGGCGCGGCGCTGCTCACGCCAATCTTGGCGCCTTTGAAAAAGCAGCGAAAGATTTGTTTAACGATGTCGCCTTGCCGGTTCCTTACGAGTCCCATGCAGCAGATTATTTTATCGCTCGGGCGGAGACCGGCCTCGATCAGGGTGTTCTTGCCGAAACGCGGGCGGCATTGGCCGGGTTGCGTAGTCGTTCCCTTAATGCGCGCCAACGCGCGGAGCGACGGTTGATAGAGGCGAGATTGCTCGCCGCATCGGGCCGTGAGGGTCAGGTTCAAAATGATTTTCAGCAACTGGCTGTGTCCGCGCCGGCGCCTGTTGCGCAGCGCGCTTTTCTTGAAGCGATCAGGCATCAAGTCGCGACCGGCGCCTTACGTCCTCATGCAGCAGGGTCAAAAATTGACGTTCTGATGCTGACCTGGAGCGGCGGCACCGTTGAACGCGACGCATTGTTTATTCGCGGCCAGCTCTTCGATCAAGAGGGAAATATCGCTGATGCCTTTCGAGCGCGACGGCGCTTGACCGAGCGCCATCCCCAGGCCGATACAAGCCGAAAAGCACAAAAACTCATGTCGGTGGCGCTGACATCGCTGTTTAGCGAGCCAAGCCTGTCACCAATAACGGCCGCGCAAATTTTTTATGAGAACATTGATCTGGCGCCGCCGGGGAAAGAAGGTGACGCCTTAATCAGAGACGTGGTCGATGAGCTCATTGCGCTCGATTTAACTTCGGAAGCGGCCGAGCTTTTGCGCCACCAAGTTTTTGAGCGGTTGCGCGGGCCGTTCCGCGCCGCCGCGGCCGCTGACCTTGCAGCGCTTTATTTGGACAATGATCAACCTTCTGATGCCCTTTATGCACTGCAATCGACGCGGCTGACTCGACTGCCGGCAACGGTCCAGGACAAGCGCCGCTGGTTGAAAGCGCGCGCGCTGGTTGCGACAAACAAAGCAGAGCAGGCTGTCTCGTTGTTGGCAGAGGACGACAGTCCGCAAGCATTACAAATTCTCGGCGATCTTCATTGGTCCAATGCGCAGTGGGAGAAAGCGGGACACGCCTATGCAAAAGCGATTGCCCCGGTTGCCGGCGAAACGATGCTGGATAAGCGCCAAACAAGCATCGCAGTCAGGGCGGCCGCCTCATACTCCTTGGCGGGCGATGAGACCGCGCTGTCGACATTCGTTGGCGATATAGGATCGAAATTGACGGACACTGCAGCCAAAGCGTTACTTGGCGCTTTGTCCACAAATGATTTCTCCGAAGATCCATCCGCATTCTTGACGAGCTACGATGACTATTTCAGACCGTTCGACACCGGCAGCTAAGCTGCATTTCTAATCTGCAAACTCGGCAGTATGGGCTGAAATTTCCGCGCGATCTTTTTGCCATTGATGGTATCGACGCTTCCAGCGTTTCGGCCAGAAATGTTTTGGCATCGTATATTGCTTGCGCCAGAGCCAACTTTTCTGTCCGGCCTGCCGCGCCCGTTTCTCGTCAAAGGCGTATTCTTCCTGCAGATGACCTTGCTCGATGGCGTCTTCCGGATCAGCTGGCGTCGTCGTCTCTGAATCAGTATTGACCGTCGGTGAAGAAGGATGCTCCTCAAACGAAAAATGCTGCTGATTTTGTTGTTGTAGCTCCGACGGTACAACGTCGTGTGATCTTTGTTGGCTGGGGTCGGGAGCGGCCTCAGCGCTATCTGAAGGCGCGGGATCTTGAATGTGCGCTTCTCCGCCAACGCGAATGCCGGGCCGGAAATAGGCTTGCGGCGACTCCACCTTTAAATTCACCGTGTCTTCGCCAGTGTTGGCGTCGCTACTTTCGGCGCCGCGTTCATTCGCGACCGCGGGTGTTTCGAAGGGGTTTTCACGCGGGTTTTGAGCAGCAGGATTTTTGTCGTTTTGTGTTGCCGCGGATGGCTCACTGGCGCTCGCCTGTGATGCCGGCTCTTCCGTATTTTTTTCTTTGCTCATGGGACCAGCTTCCGTCGATGCGGCGATGGCTGGCGCAGAACCGTCGGCCTCACCATTCGGTTCGCCGTCTTTATATTCCTGCGCCAGACGATCTTGCAGCGCACGCGGCGCTTCGCTTGGCGGGAATGGGGCCGTTGGCGTTGTTTCCGTATCCGACGCCGCTGTTTCACGCGCGCTGGCGACTTTCTCCTTGGCGCGCTTAATCGCGGCGGCTTTACGGATTTCACGAGCCTTCGCGCGTTTTGCCAAGGCTAGCGCTTTGGCTTTCTCGCGGGCTTTGGCGCGTTTTGCTTGATCTGCGGCAACCGCCGCGCTTTCAGCGGCAAGCGTCGTTTCCGCGTTCGCATCCGTGTCCGCATCAGCATCAGCAGCCGCGGCGCTTTTGGCCGTTTCTTTTTCAGTCTGCTCATGCAGACGCTCGATCAATGTTGCGTTTTCTTCGTTCTTCTCAGTCGCCGTTGTTTCCGCCTCTGCAGCTTTCGGTGCTGGCGCCTCGGTTCTGAAAAGGGCAGTCAGATCATCCGGTGATAAGGCAGTGAGGCCCAACAACTCACGAACTTCGTTGACGCGGGCAGGGCGAAAATCATTGAGACCGCCGACATTGCCAAGATGATTGCCCTGCGCGGCCGTAAATCCAAGACCGCGAAGCGCGGCGAGCGAAGCCTGATCTTCAACCCCGACAGCGGTGATCACGGCATTGGCTTTATTGGCGATATCGAGAAGATCGGAAATCGCGCTCAAGCCTGGTCCGCGTACGGTGCGCGCGAAGCGCAGGATGGACGCGCCACCGGTCTTGATTTCATCAAATGGGAACGGATCAATTGTCCGGAGGAAATCGTTGGCGCGCCCACGCACTTCGATCGCAAGGCGGGCGCCAGTCTCGCGCAACCGGACGAAATTTGCCGCCGCCGCTTTGATGTCCATATCGACGGGCGGCATCGGGCACTCGAGAGTGACGAGATCGGCGGGAAACTCCCGGTCGCGCAGCACCTTCGTGAGATGCGCGGCAAAGGCTTCATCGGACACGTCGGTCAGGGCCAGATTGATCGAAAACCCGGGCGAAAAAGGACCGCGCCACGCCGAGTAGCCATTCAGCGCCTCCGCCAACACATAGCGTGTCAGCTCGCTCATTCGCCCTTGGGTTTCAAAAAAGGAGATAAAGGCGCCCGGCGGCAAAACGCCAAGAGTCGGATGTCGCCAGCGCACGAAGGTTTCCATGCGCGCAAGGGCGCCATTGCCAAGATCAAAGATTGGCTGAAACAGGACTTCAAAGTCCCTGTTCTCCAAGGCATTATCAATATCGACATTGGAAAGCCGAACTGCCTGAGCGCCCATCCTTTATCCCTCCGCCAGCCTGTTGGCCGTCCTGTCCATTAAGAATCCGTCGATAATCCTTGAGGCGGGTTAATTCTCGCTGAACAGTCAGACAGGCGTTCTGCCTTGCTGACAATCTGGCGGACACTGGGGCGATTCAGGCCTGCGCGTAAACCATCTATCAACCATGTTGGCTCCTCAAAAAGGCCAAAAATGGACGTTTAAAAGGAATTAATAATCAAACTGTTCGCGCAAGATTCGCTCGTCCAGAGAATGGCCGCGATCGAACAGGACGGTCATTGAAGTCGAGCGGTCTTCCTGAGCGGTGACAGAAACGACATCGCGTACTTCATAATTGTCTGCAACCGCAGAAACCGGGCGGTGATCCGGCTTGATCGTCTCAAAGGTCACGACTGCATCATGAGGCAGCAGCGCCCCGCGCCACCGTCGTGGGCGGAAGGCGCTGATCGGCGTTAAGGCCAGCATTTGCGATTTAATCGGCAGGATTGGGCCATGGGCCGATAGGTTGTAAGCGGTGGAACCCGCCGGCGTCGCCAGCAGCACGCCGTCGCAAATCAGGCCTTCCATTCTCGCTTTGCCATTCACCAGAATGCGCAACCGGGCACTTTGGCGGGTTTGGCGGAAAAGGGACACTTCATTAATGGCTTTGGCTGTTTCGGTTCGCCCGTCAGCTGTTGTCGCGGTCATCGTCAACGGATGAATGTTGGCGGGCTCGGCGGCGGCAATATTGTCTGCCAGGCCTTCCAAATCTTGTGGATTCATCAAAAACCCAACCGTGCCGCAATTGACGCCATATATCGGCTTGGGACTGGCCATATGAGTGCGAAGCGTGTCGAGCATGAACCCGTCACCGCCGATGGCGACGATCACATCTGCTTTATCTGGCGGGCAGGTTCCATATCTTTCTTCCAGCGCGGCCAATACTGGCGCGGCCTCGGGTTTATCGCTCGCCAGAAATGCCAGTTTTTGTGTAGTCATGGGGGCAATCTGTCCGTTTGTCAGTTGGGTTCGGTTTCGCGCTATGCTACGCGGGTGCGCAGCAGAAAGAAATGTGGATGGGCAGATGCCCTTTGAATCCCCCATTTTTACCAATCGCGATGCGATTATCGGGCAGTTTCGCAAAGTGCGCGCTGATAGCGAGCGCCTTGCCGCGCCTCTGGCTGCGGAAGATTGGATGCTGCAATCCATGCCGGATGCAAGCCCGGTTAAATGGAACCTTGCGCATACAAGCTGGTTTTTTGAAACTTTTATCCTGAGCGCCCATAGCAACGCGTATCAAGTCTTTCATCCAAAATTCGGCTATCTCTTCAATTCCTATTACAACCAGATAGGCAAGATGCATCCGCGGCCAGATCGCGGGCTTCTCTCGCGTCCGACAGCGGCGGAAATCCTCAACTATCGTTCGCATGTGGACGAGGCGATAAAGCGGTTTATCGAAACCGCGCAGGACAGCGTTGTCGATACAATCGCTCCCTTGATGGCGCTCGGGGCGGCTCATGAACAGCAGCATCAAGAGCTTTTGGTCACCGATTTGAAGCATGGTCTATATCAAAACCCGCTCAAGCCAGGTGTCTATGATGATGCGCTTACGGACGGACACGCGGAGGTCCCTTCCATGCAGTGGCGCCAGATGGAAGGCGGCCTTTGCAAAATTGGCTGGAATGGCGAGGGCTTTGCGTTTGATAATGAAGGGCCGCGCCATAAGGTTTATCTGCACCCGTTTGAGCTCGCCAACCGGCCAGTAACGAATGCGGAGTTTATCGCTTTCATGGAAGACGGTGGATATGATAACGCCAATTTCTGGTTGTCTGATGCCTGGGAAGTGATCAAGGAAGGAGAGTGGTGCGCACCGCTTTATTGGCGCAAAGACGGCGAGACTTGGTTGGAATATACGTTATATGGCGAGCGCCCGTTAAATCTGGACGCACCCGTGACCCATGTTAGTTTTTATGAGGCAGCTGCTTTTGCCGGATGGGCGGACGCGCGGCTTCCGACAGAGTTCGAATGGGAAGCGGCGGCGTCGCTGTTTCCGCTAAAGGGGCGGTTTTTGAAAGACGGCGCCCCGCACGCGCCAGCGCCAGCAATGGACGGCGACGGATTGCTTCAGCTCTTTGGCGATGTCTGGGAATGGACCGCGTCACCTTACATTGCCTACCCTGGTTTCACTGTCGCTGATGGCGCCATTGGCGAGTATAACGGCAAATTCATGTCCGGGCAGATGGTGCTAAAAGGCGGTTCGTGCGCGACGCCGGACGGGCATATGCGCGTCAGTTACCGAAATTTCTTCCCGCCGGGCGCGCGCTGGCAATTTTCAGGGTTTCGGCTGGCGCGCGACTGCAGTTGATTGCTGCATTTGCCGTCATCGCGCGATAAAGCTAACTCTCTATCATCGACGTTGAGGAGACGAGCGCCATGAATGCACAAAGCCAAACCGCAGAAGCTCTAGAGCAGTCGCCAGGATTTAACGTTCCTGATCCGCAAAGCCTGCCGTCTCTAAAAGGCAAGGTCAGCGACGAGGAATGGCGCTTGCGCTGTGAGCTTGCCGCGACGTACCGGCTGGCCGCACTTTATGGCTGGGAAGATATGATCTTTACGCACATCTCGGTGCGGTGTCCCGATGATGGCGGCAAAGAACGTTTTTTGATTAACCCTTATGGAGTTTTCTTTGACGAGATGACGGCCAGCTGCCTCGTCATGGTTGATATAGACGGCAATGTCGTTGGCGAAACGCCGTATTTTTCCAATCCCGCTGGCTTTACCATTCACTCTGCGCTTCACATGGCGCGCGAGGACGCTCACGCGGTGCTTCATCTGCATACGCCCTATGGCGTCGCGGTTTCAGCCCAGCAGGACGGGCTTAAGCGCTATTCCCAGTTTGCGATGATCGTTCATGATGATCTTGCCTATCATGATTATGAAGGCATTGCGACGGATCATGATGAGCGCGCCCGGATCGTCAAGGATATGGGTAATCATGGATTTTTGATGTTGCGCAACCACGGCACGCTGACGGTCGGCCCCAATTGCGCGATTGCGTTTATACGCATGCATTTTCTCGAACAAGCCTGCCGCGCGCAAATTCTGGCGCAGTCAGACACCAAAGAACCGCGCGAGGAACCTCCCGCTATGGGCGCCAAAGTTTCGCAACAGGGCGGGGCTGCTTTCGCGCCAGGCCTTGGCGACAATCTCGCTTGGCCGGGTCTCATCCGTAAGTTGAATCGAGAAAACCCGGGCTTCGACGTTTAGAGTGATTTACTTCAGCGTTTTTAAGTAAACGATTATGGCCGCGCGGTTTTCCGCGTTGCGCTCGCCGGCAAACGCCATTCGGTTGCCGCGCAAGAAAGTCTGCGGATTTTCGATAAAGGCGTCGAGATTTTCTTCGGTCCAGACAATTTCTGCATTCGCCACTGCATCTGAGTAGGCAAAATCGTCGGATGCGCCGGCCGTTTTGCCGACAATGCCGAAAAGGTTTGGTCCGACGCGAGAAGGGTCACCGTCATTGACCGTGTGGCAGACAGTGCAAGTCGCCGAGAAACGTTTACGCCCCTGGTCGGCGAGGCTTTCCGGCGTTTTCTCGGTCGGGGCTGGCGCGACCTTTTCGCCGGGTGTCGGCGCTGACCCTTGTGTTGAGGGCTGCGCCTCGTTTTCCGAGCCGCAAGCGGCTAGGGCCAGGGCTGCGATAGCGGGAATGATGATTATGTTTTTCATCACGCCTTTTTACCCGATTTGGGCCTTGAGGCCATCCTCTGAATTCACCCTCTAGCCAATGGCGTTGCAATCGACTAAAGGAGCCTCCGTCTTAATTGACAGGCCCCTATAGCTCAGCTGGTAGAGCAACTGATTTGTAATCAGTAGGTCCGCGGTTCGAGTCCGTGTGGGGGCACCATTATTTGACCTATTCGCCAGAAAAAACGGCCCCGAGATGGGACCGCTTTTTTGAGTATTGAGAGCGACGGCCAGTTCTACTGGATCATCGCTCGCAACATCCATGCGGTTTTTTCATGGGTTTGAATACGCACCGTCAGGAGATCGGCGCTGGCGGCGTCGCCAGCTTCTTCAGCGATGGTAAGCGCTTCTCGCGCACGTCGAATGACGGTCTCGTGGCCATCCAGCAGGCGTTCGATCATGGCTTTAGATTGCGGCGGTTCGGCGTCCGCATTGTCAATCACGCCGAGATCTGAGAGCGCCTTGCCGCTTGAGGGGGCAAAGACGCCAAGAGCGCGAACCCGTTCAGCAATTTCATCGAGCGCCGCCCACATCTCGCGGTACTGTTCTTCAAACATGACATGGAGCGTATGAAACTGCGGCCCTGTGACGTTCCAATGATACGCATGTGTTTTCATATAGAGCCCGTAAGTATCAGCGAGTGTATTGTTCAACGCATCCGCGACTGCTTGGCGGGCATTCTCATCAAGGCCGATATTGACCGTTGTCATAGAAAGTCTCCTTTTGAATTATCGAGTTCTCCTAACGCACTATTTAGGCATTTGATCGCCATCAATCAAATTGATAATATCAAATTCTATGTTCGATATTATCGATATAGCTAGGATAGGGAGGCGCAAAACCGTTGAATGCGCCCGCATGCATCCTCTAGCTGATCCTTTGCCGCCGCATAGGAAATCCTGAAAAATGGCGACAAGCCAAAGGCGGCGCCGAAGACCACAGCAACGCCTTCAGCCTCCAAAAGTTCCCTGGCGAAATCCTCATCCGTTTCAATCGTCGCGCCCGAAGGAGTTTTCTTGCCGATTGCGCCTGCGCATGACGGATAAACGTAAAACGCGCCTTGCGGCATGGAGCATGTGATACCGTCAGCAGCGTTCAACATATCGACGACCATATCGCGGCGGTCCTTAAAGGCGGCGTTGCGCTCGGCAAGGAACGAATGATCGCCATCAAGCGCGGCGGCGACCGCCCATTGGCTGATGGAGCAGGGGTTCGATGTCGATTGCGACATGACTTTGGCCATCGCCTTGACCAGCGATTGCGGCCCACCAGCATAGCCGATGCGCCAGCCAGTCATGGCGTAAGCTTTCGAAGCGCCGTTAATCGTCAGGGTACGGTCGTAAAGCTTTGGCTCAACCTGCGCGGGCGTGGCAAACTCAAATCCGTCATAGACAATATGTTCATACATATCATCCGACATAATCATTACATGCTCATGACGCAGCAACACGTCCGTCAACGCTTTGATGTCGTCATGGCTATAGGCGGCGCCGGTCGGGTTTGATGGTGAGTTGAAAATAATCCATTTGGTGCGCGGCGTGATCGCTTTTTCCAGGGCGTCGGGCGAAAGTTTAAATCCATTCTCCGCCGGCGCTTCAACTATCACCGGCTCGCCGCCGGCGAGATAGGTCATATCAGGATAGGAAACCCAGTAAGGCGCTGGGATGATGACTTCATCACCAGGGTTCAGCGTCGCAACGAGCGCGTTGTAAATAACGGCTTTGCCGCCCGGACCGACGGAGATCTGAGACGGCTCATAGTCCAGGTTATTGTCGCGCTTAAATTTCGCGGCGATCGCTTGTTTCAACTCGGCAATACCATCGACGGCGGTGTATTTTGTTTTGCCGGCGTTGATGGCCTCAATCGCAGCGGCTTTGATGTAATCGGGCGTGTCAAAGTCTGGCTCGCCCGCGCCCAGGGAAATGACGTCCTTGCCGGCGGCTTTCAGTTCGCGGGCTTTCTGAGTGACCGCAAGGGTGGGCGAGGGTTTGACCCGCGAGAGGGCGGCCGATTGATCGATTGCTTTCATTTTATTGAGCTCGTTTTGGTTGATGGCTAGCCTTTTTCCGACGCTTGTAGCGCGATGTTGCGGTGCAACCAACTGAATTCGCCGTATCTATCATTGGGCGCTGAGACTACCTCAGTAAATTGAAAACTGCCCGGTGATTGCAATCTGAAGGTGAATCCAGAATTGGCCCCTAATCTCGAAAATATTGCGTATAGCATTGAGTTATATAGGAAAAATGCTACGCGATCGACCTCGCGCAACTGCAAATGAGGGTAAGCTTTTTGTATCGCGCGGGAGCCCAATATGGTTTCATAAGGACCGCGGGCAAAGAGAGAAGGCCTATGATCACGGAATTGCAGACGGCAATTTCGAAAGTACCGAGCCGCAAAGCACGCCTGAAAGGGCTGACGCGAGTCGAATCGGTAAAGCTCAAGGTTGAGCGCGCCGCGCTTTTGTTTCGCGGGGCGCCGGTTGCGATTTCGATCAGCGCTGTCAATGCATGCATCACAACCGCGATCGCCTGGTCGGATGTCAATCTGAATATCCTTCTGTCCTGGGCAATTGCTGTTCTCGGCTTGTCGTTTATTCGCGCGGGGATTTGGCTGCGGTTTCGGTTTGCTGGCACGTCCGGGCGAAATATGTCGCGCTTTGCCAATTTGCATCTTTTCTTTATGGCAGTGAATGGCGCGTTGTGGGGCGCTCTGGCGCCAATATTTGCTGTCCACGGATTAATTGGTCACGCCTTCCTGCCGTTTGTGATTGCGGGCATGACCGCTGCGGCGATTGTCTCGGCAGGCGCCTCATGGCGCGCCGTGATCGCTTTCAATGTGCCGGCGCTGGCGCCTCTTGCCGTGGTTTATGCTTTTGCCGCCGGGTCCGACGGGGTCGCCATTGCCGGCGTTGTTATGCTTTATGGCGCAGCGACCGTTTATCTCGCCATGACCATGCAGCGTATGGTCGACCGGTCGATCCTTTTGCACACGAAAAACACAGCGCTTTTTTCCGCCCTGCAAAGACAAGTTGATGAGGCCCATGAGGCGGAACAGCGGTTTCGCGGACTTGTCGAATCGTCGGGCGATGTTACCATTATCTTCTCGCCGGAGGGTAAAATAACCTATGCCAGCCCGTCGGTAGAGAAGGCGCTTGGCGCCGATCCGGAAGATATGATTGGCCTCACGACAAAGGATATTGTCCGCGAAGATGACATCCCGCAATTTCGCGCTGTCGGTGAGAAGTCCTTGTCGAAGCTTGGCGAGGTGATGACGCTGGATCATGTCTGCATGAAGGGGCCTGGCGACAGGAAATATGTTGCGTTGTCGGGACGGTTGACCAATTTGCTTTATGTCCCCGGCGTTGAAGGCATTGTCTTCAATGGCGGCATATTTGATGAAGCAGCGCACGGCGTCGTTCACGCGGCGGAATAAATCTGATCGCCGCTTCATTTCCCACTTGCGCAATCGCTACAATCCTCTATCCGGGAAATTCAGCATAAAGGGAATGGTATGAGCGTCTTGTCAGGTGTTCGGATTGTCGAATTTGAAGGCCTTGGACCAGCGCCATTTTGCGGCATGCTGCTGGCGGATCTTGGCGCGGATGTCATTCTTATCGAGCGTAACGGCGGATTGGAGACCGGGGCCGGCGCCGTGTTCAAGCGCGGCAAGCGCTCGATAGCGCTTGATCTCAAAAGCGAGACGGCGCGAAATATAGCGCTCGATATTACAGCGAATGCAGACGCCCTGATTGAGGGCATGCGGCCCGGTGTGATGGAACGTCTGGGGCTGGGCCCGAATGATGTACACGCACGCAACAAGAAATTGGTTTACGGACGACTGACGGGATGGGGGCAGGACGGCCCGCTCTCCCAAGCCGCAGGGCACGATATCAACTATGTCTCGCTTTCCGGCGCTGCCTGGTATTCGGGTGGGCAAGGGGATGCGCCGACGCCGCCGCCGACCGTGGTCGGCGATGTTGGCGGCGGATCGCTCTATCTCGCTATTGGCATCCTTGCGGGGGTTTTACGCGCGCGGGAAACTGGCGAGGGGACAGTTGTCGACGCGGCCATCGTTGATGGCTCGGCCCATATGATGAACCTATTATATTCTCTGCGCGCAGCTGGCGGATTGCCGGATGAGCGCGGTGGGAGCATGCTTGACGGCGCGCATTATTATTCCAATTACAGATGCGCTGACGACAAATGGATCAGTGTCGGTCCGCTAGAGCCAAAATTTTATGCAGAACTGCTCGACCGTCTGGAATTAAAGGATGACCCAGATTTTGCAAATCAGTTCGACAAGGAAAGATGGCCAGTCTTGAAGCAACGCCTTGCTGACTTATTCAAAGCCGAACCCCGCGATCATTGGATCGACCTTCTTCACGGAAGCGATGTTTGTTTTGCGCCGGTGTTGTCACCGACAGAAGCCGCAAACGACGCCCATATGAGCGCGCGCAACATCTTGAGAGAGGCTAATGGCGTCCTTCAGGCGGCGCCGGCGCCGCGCTTTGATGGGGTAATGCCGCCAGACCCGCACCCGGCGCCAACGTCCGGTCAGCACACAGAAGAAATCCTTTCGGAAATTGGCGTTGATGACCGCGCCATTGCCTCCTGGCGCGAGTCAGGAGCGTTGTGACGGGATGGAAAAGAAGACCCTGAAGAAAACAAAAAGCGTCAAGCGGCAACGTCCAATAATTGGCTGGCGCGAATGGGCGGGGTTGCCAGATTTTGGGGTTGAGGAGATTAATGCAAAGATTGATACGGGTGCGAAAAGCTCTGCGATCCATGCTTATCGCATCAAAGAGATCGAGATTGATGGCGAGCCTCATGCCGAATTTTTTCTTCATCCGGTTCAGCGCCGCAAGAAGCCCGAGATTTATTGTCGGGCGCCGATTGTAGACAAACGCCTGATTAGAAGCTCTAACGGTCAGGAAGAAGAGCGCTTTGTAATAGAAGCCAACTTACGCCTTGGCGATCGGCTCTGGAAAGCGGACCTGACGCTAACCAACCGAGACGCCATGGGCTTTCGTCTGTTGATCGGACGAGATGCTTTAAGAAAAAGATTCATGATCGATCCAGGCGCATCTTATATGCTTGGCCGATCCGCGAAATCCGAAGGATAAGATGATGAAACTAGCGTTGATGTGTCGAAACGCCAATCTCTATTCCCACAAACGACTGGCGGAAGCCGCGGAGCAGCGGGGCCACGAGATTGATGTGATCGATCATTTGCGATGTTACATCAACATCACGTCCAACCGTCCGTCCGTCCGCTATAAGGGCGAAACGCTGCCGACTTATGACGCTATCATTCCGCGTATCGGCGCTTCGGTCACGTTTTACGGCACGGCCGTATTGCGTCAGTTTGAAGTGATGGGGGTATATCCGGTCAATGAATCCGTTGCGATCAGCCGTTCGCGCGACAAGCTTCGGTCGATGCAGCTGCTGGCGCGCAAAGGCATTGGTTTGCCGGTGACGGTCTTCGCCCATCAGACAAGTCAGGCTGATCAAATTCTTGATATGATCGGCGGCGCGCCTGTTGTCATCAAGCTGCTTGAAGGCACGCAAGGGATTGGCGTTGTTCTCGGGGAAACGCAGAAGGCGGCGGAGTCGATTATCCAGGCCTTTGGCGGCGTGAATACCAACATTCTGGTTCAGGAATTTATCAAGGAAGCCGGCGGCGAAGACATTCGCTGTATTGTCATTGGCGACAAAGTCATCGCCTCGATGAAACGCAAAGGCAAAGAGGGTGACTTCCGATCAAACATTCATCGCGGCGGGTCGGCTGAGGTTGCGAAGATTACACCCGCCGAACGTATGACGGCGGTGAGTGCAGCAAAAGTGATGGGGCTTAATGTTTGCGGTGTTGACCTGTTGCGCGCCAATCATGGACCGGTGGTAATGGAAGTCAATTCATCGCCGGGTCTTGAAGGTGTTGAGACGGCGACGGGCGTCGATGTCGCCGGGAAAATAATTGAATTCATCGAAAAGAATGCAAAACCAGGGAAGACAAAAACCCGTGGTAAAGGGTAATCCCACCCGCGCACCATTCACGATCTGCGACGTGGAGATTGCGCCCGGCGAACGGCGTAAAGTCGATGTGCCGATCAGTCTGCTTGCCAATCATACCGGCATGAGCATGACGGTCGAGGTAATCCATGGCAGGAACGACGGGCCAGTTTTATTTGTCAGCGGCGCTGTTCATGGCGATGAAATTATCGGTGTGGAAATTATTCGACGGCTTGCCCAATCCGGCAGCCTGAAGAAAATATCCGGGACGCTGCTCTTGATCCCGATCGTCAACGCTTATGGCTTTATCGCGAATTCCAGATATCTCCCAGACCGACGTGACTTGAACCGGAGTTTCCCCGGTAGCGCCGACGGATCACTTGCATCGCGGCTTGCGGACAAATTCATGACGGAAATCGTTCAGCGATCCGATTATGGGCTCGATCTTCATAGCGGCGCCGTGCATCGCACCAACCTGCCCCAAATTCGCGCTCAGATCGCAGATAAGAAAGTTAAAGATCTTGCCTCGGCGTTCGGCGCGCCGGTGGTCTTGAATGCAAATTTCCGAGACGGGTCATTGCGTGAGGCCGCGCAGCAAGAAGGCTGTGCCATGCTGCTTTATGAGGCGGGTGAGGCGCTACGGTTTGATGAGCGCGCCGTGCGCACCGGCGTTAAAGGCGTTTTTCAGGTGATGCGCCATCTTGCGATGTTGGGGCCCCTGAAAAAAGAAAAGCCTGCGTCAAAATCCGTTTTCTCACAGTCTAGCTCTTGGTTACGGGCGCCGGTCGGCGGCCTCGTTCGGTGCTTTAAAAGCGTTGGTGATCAGGTAAGGGAGGGTGAAAAACTGGCGATTGTGTCTGACCCTTTTGGTGAAAACGAACAAAAAGTCATCGCCAAAAACGACGGCATTGTCATCGGGCGGCTCAACCTGCCAGTTGTTAATCGCGGCGATGCGTTATTTCATGTGGCGAAGGTGTTTGACCCTGATGCGGCCGGCGCCAGGATTGAAAAGTTTGGATTGGATATTGCGGACGATCCGTTGTTTGATGATGCAGGCGTGATTTGAGCGCGCATGAGATTTCTACAGCAAAGATTTTAGGGCCGTGATTCTGTTTCGGTCCTTATCGCGGTTCATCAGGGCCATGATCTCAATTTGCTCAGTGATGCTCGGTGCGAAGACCTGACCAAACTGCACCCGCGTATTGGGCCAGATCGAAAGCCACTCGTCGGCGGGCGTTTTCAACTCAAACCCGGCCATCGCCTCAATCGGTAATGGCGCCTCGAAGCGATGAAAAATCTTTGATTGAAACTGATCGCTCTCCCCGGGAGGTAAGCGTTTGCGCTCGCGCCAATGTTGATCGAGCGCGGTGATATCGCGTTCGGTAAGCAAAAGATCGATATCACTGATGACACCGACATCGGCGCCGGCAACATGCGCGGCGGCGCTGCCGATCAGGAACCAATCGTCCTGAAAAACAGGCGCGGCATTTGTAATCATACGCAGACAGGCGGAGAGATCGCCGCCGATCATCTTAGTGTTCGACCTCAACGCCTTTCCAGAAAGCGATGTGATCTTTGATGTTTGCAGCCTTTTCAAACGGCGCCTGATAGTACCACGCAGCGTCGGCATTTTCCTTGCCATCAACGCTAAGCGTGTAATAGCTGGCGTCGCCTTTCCAGGGGCAATGGGACGAGTGATCGGAGGCGCGAAGATAGTCTTTATTCACACTATCCGGCGGGAAGTAGACGTTACCTTCGACAATTTCGAAAGTGTCGCTTTGCGCGATCAGCTTTCCGTTCCATGTTGCTTTTGCCATTTCAGCCGTCCTTTTAGGTTCCGTGTTTTGCTTGCGTCGGTAATTTTGTGACGGGCGCAGATTTTAGCGTAAGCTTACATCACGGGGCGAATTTTTGAAAATGCGCGGGCAAGGCTTAGTCGAAGAGGCTCGAGACCGATTCTTCGTTGGCGATGCGCCGGATCGCTTCAGCGAGAAGGGTCGAAATCGAAACTTCCTCGATTTTTGGGCATGCGGCGACATCTTCCGGCGCTTCAATGGAATCGGTGACGATCAACCGGGTGAGGGCGTCGGACTGCATCACGCGGGCTGATGCGTTGTCGGATAAGACGCCGTGGGTCACGCATGCGGAAACGCTTTTGGCGCCCTTGTCGATCAACGCTTGCGCGGCATTACACAAGGTGCCGCCAGAATCGACGATATCGTCAAAGATCAGGCAATGGCGGCCATCGACATCGCCAATGATATTCATGACTTCCGATTGGCCGGGTTTTTCGCGGCGCTTATCGACGATCGCGAGCGGCCGCTGATCAAGACGCTTTGACAAAGCGCGTGCGCGCACCACACCGCCAGTGTCGGGCGAGACGACGGTGAGGCTTTCAATGTCGCCATTAAAAATTTGTCGGACGCGCGTTTCAAAATCCTTCACGGCGTAAAGATTATCGGTCGGGATATCGAAAAAGCCCTGGATCTGGCCTGCATGGAGATCGACGGTCAGCACCCGGTCGGCGCCGGCGGTGGTGATCAGGTTGGCGACAAGCTTTGCAGAGATTGGCGTGCGCGGCCCGGCTTTGCGGTCCTGCCTGGCGTATCCAAAATAAGGAATGACCGCGGTCACACGATTTGCTGACGCGCGGGTTAACGCATCGATTGTGATCAGAAGTTCCATCAAATGGTCGTTTGCGGGGTGCGATGTCGACTGGATGACGAAAACGTCTTCGCCGCGAACATTTTCCTGAATTTCAACGAAGACTTCGCCGTCTTTGAATGTCTTGATGTCGGCTTGGGCGAGCGACGTCGAGAGCTGTCTGGCGATGGCCTGGCTCAACCGGCGATTTGAGTTTCCCGCGATCAGTTTCATGATCTAGCCCCTTGGCATACCCGAAATGCACGCTGGTTTCATGACGCTTTCTTTACAGGCGCGCAACCCCGATTGGACATGAAATTTCAGGTGAGCGCGATGGCGGAGAGGTTTCGACCGTAATCTTTTTCCCCGCGCCGGCAGGTTGCGCGGTAGCTGAAATATTTTGTCGGATTGCCAAGGGTGCAGACATCGAGATCATCGACTTTTTCAACACCCGATTCGCGCAATCGCCATGCGCCGAAACCGGCAAGGTCGAATTGGCGTTTTTCGTCACTAACGCCGGCTGCAAAAAACTGACCTGCGGCGCCATATTTGTCAGTGAAGACCGCCAGCAAATCGAGACTGACTTCAAAATTTGGCTGCCGCATTGAAGGGCCGAGCGCGGCGGTGATGTTTTCCCGTTTTGCGCCAAGGGTTTCCATGGTGCTGACCGTGTTTTCCAAAATCCCGGCGAGGGCGCCCCGCCAACCCGCATGCGCCGCGCCAATCACGCCGGCGTCCAGGTCTGCAAAAAGCCACGGCATGCAATCGGCGGCGAGGACCCCAAGCGCAAGCCCCGGTTTGTTGGTGACTAGGCCGTCAGCTTTCTTTTGGGCGCCGGCCCATGGCCCATCGACAATGATGACTTCCGCGGAGTGGGTCTGGTGGCCGGTGAGGAGATGGTCTTCGGCGCATCCGATCGCGGCGGCGGAACGTCGTCGATTTTCGCGAACATGGTCGGGGTTGTCCTGGCTGCCGACGCCGTTGTTCAGCGACGCATAGACGCCTTCAGAGACGCCGCCAGTTCGGCTGAAAAAACCGTGACTTAAGCCAGGTTGTTCAAGTAGGAGCGAGGTCAGAAAGGGCGGCGTCATAGATCGTCAAACCCAGACGGCGCCGAAAGATTCGGACCCGAGAGGCTCATCACCTTGAAAATCTCGCCCATTTGGTCCGGCGCTGAAATCCGGTACGCGCCGCTTCTGATCTTTTCCACCTGCTCGGTCGGCTTGTCTTTGCACAGCATTTCTGCGCGCAGATTGAGCCCGAGACGCTCCAGAAAAAGCCCCTGACTAACAGGGCCGTGGGCGACGGCGCCATGATCAATCGCGACGGCGCCGAGCGCTTCAAAATCGACATGGGCGGTAAGGTCGGCGCGCCCGGGCGACGCCAGCGGCGGCCAGAATTTATGATCGCGCACCGCCTGTAATGTGTCGCCCAGCCCGGACTGCATATGGCCGTAATCAACAATCAGGGCGTGGCCGCCATGATCGGTAAGCAAGTTGCAAAGCTCAGCGGTGAAATCACGCGTCGCGAAGGAAATTTCCGCGATGTCGCCTTCTTTACTCTCGCTTGCCGGCGGTAGCCCGATGGTTGCCTTTGGCGGCGTTTTACCGAGCACAAAATCGAGGCCGGTCTCGCTGTCATTCAGCCCGACAAGGCGTTCGCGCCACCCGGACTTGACCCGCTGATATTGATGGATCGGCAGGCAATCAAAAAATTCATTGGCGATAATCAGTGACGGCGCTGAGGGAATATCTGCGAACTCATCGGCCCACATCGGGTCGAGACCGCCGCCGCGTAAGCGCCGTTGCTGTTCGACCCGTAAGCGACCAGAGGTTTCCAAAAGCCAGAGATGGGCGCCGCGAATAAACTCAGGCCGCAATCGCGCCGCGCGCAAGATATCTTCCATCAGGACGCCGCGGCCGGGCCCGAGTTCAATCAGATTGAAGTCTTTCGGCGCCCCCATGCCGCGCCAGGCATCCACCAGCCACAGGCCGATCAGCTCGCCAAATATCTGACTGATCTCAGGCGCGGTCGTAAAGTCGCCATCGGTTCCGAACGGCGTCTGGCTCATGTAATAGCCGTCATGAGGGTGGCCCAGCGCGTCGGCGATATAATCCGCGACAGTGATCGGCCCCTTCAGCTTGATCAGATCGATCAGGCGTTCTTCCAGCGGCGTTTTTTCCGCCGTTTCGGCGGGTTCGTTCATTTCGCTGCCGCCTCATTGGTTTTTGTCCGTGTCCGCCATATCATCCAGAGGCCGAGCGCCAGCATCGGCACGGAGAGCATCATGCCCATAGTCAATCCCAACGGGAAATCCGGAAGATGAGAGTCCGGTTCGCGGAAGTTCTCGATGAAAATGCGTGAGGCAGCGTAACCGGCAAGGAAAAGGCCGATGGTTGCGCCCGGTCGTTTCAAGAGATTGAAGGAATGGGTCGTAATCCGAATGACGATGAAGAGAACAATGCCCTCAAGCGCTGCTTCGTAAAGCTGGCTCGGATGGCGGGCCAGCCCCAGCGGGTCGGTTGGAAAAACCATCGCCCATGGCCCGTCCCAGGGGCGGCCATAAAGTTCGGCGTTGATGAAGTTTGCGATGCGCCCGAAAAACAAACCGATCGGCGCGGCAGCAGCAAAAAGATCGCCGAGCGACAATGCATTCAGTTTGTGTTTGCGTGAGAAATAATAGCCGGCGATGGTGACGCCAATCAGGCCGCCATGAAACGACATGCCGCCATTCCAGAGCATCAAGGCGGGCGGGAAGGGCAGGAATCCTAAGATCGGTTCCCACTTTTGCACCAGAATGCTCGGCTCATAAAATAATACATAGCCGAGCCTACCCCCCGCCATCACGCCGACGGCAACCCAGAATAAAACATCATCAAGCAGTAGGCGGGTCAGCGGCGGGCCTTCCTTGCGCCAAAGGCCTGTATTTTTGAGGAGGCGCGTTAAATACCACCAACCGGCTGCAAGCCCCCCAATATAGGCCAGCGAATACCAGCGAATAGGTATCGGCCCCAATTGCAGGGCGACGGGATCAATATTGGGGTAGGGAATGCTCATGGGTCTTGGCTGCCGACTAACTTGTGCGTCTGAATAGCGCGGTTCCGCGCCCCTGTCGCCCCGTGGCGTCGCGTCCTATATAGAGGCCGAAAGGATTTTTCCAATGCAGACCCAAAGCGCCATTTTTGATGAAATCGCCAAGTTGATGACCGAAGCCGCCGGCGCTGCCGACGGGGTTCGCCGCGAAGCGGAAACAGCGATGAAAAGCCAGCTTCAGCGTTTGGTCGCCGATATGGATTTTGTCCCGCGCGAAGAGTTTGAGGCGGTGAAGGATATGGCGCGGGCGGCGCGTGAGGAAAATGAAGCGCTCAAAGCGCGAATCACTGCGCTTGAGGAAAAAGTTGCGGACTAAATCCCAGCGCTTGCTACTGAGGCGTTAACATCCCCATTCCTTGAGGAAAACCAATCCAATCGAATCATTTCCCGGCGCTCCGAATCGGCGCGTTTTAACGGTTGTGGCGGGTCGTAAGAGTCGCCTAAACGGCAACTAAGGGGCGTCCATGTCAATTGAGCTTATCCGCAAACCAGCCAAGGTCGCCGATCCCCTCGCATCATTGGAGACCGCCGCAGAAAGTCTCGGTTTTGAAATGGAGCGCGTGGGCGATGCGGAATTGCATGTGATGCTGCCTGGCGTCTGGCGCGATCTCGGGCTTTGGTTCACCTGGCGCCCTGAGCTCTCAACCATGCAGATGGGCGCGCCGATCGATCTGAAGGCGCCGGCACGGCGGCTGGAAGAGGCCAGCCACCTTGTGACGATGGTCAATGAGCGCCTCTGGATCGGCCATTTTGATCTTTGGGCGGATGATCATTCGATTGTTTTCAGAAATGCGGCGATCCTGCCGGAAGGCGGCGCCCTTGACAAAGCGCAGAGCGAGGCGCTGATCCGCGCGGCATCGGAAGCCGTTGATCGGTTCTACCCAGCGTTCAATTTTTTGGTATGGGGCGGAAAAAACCCCGACGATGCGTTAAAAGCCTCCTTGTTTGAGACGGCCGGAAACGCTTAAAACACTCCTTATGAAAAATGCACCTAACGTTGCCCTGATTGGCGCTGGCGCTATGGGCGGCGCCTTATTGCGCGGGTGGCTGGAAAGCGGCGCCATAAACGCGTCGCAATCAGCGGTCTTCGATCCTGCTGCGCGTGACGACATTCGGTCATTATGTGCTGCCCATGGCGTTGCGCTCAATCCAGTGGTCAGTGAGACAAATGTCGATGCGGTGGTGATCGCTGTTAAGCCGCAAATAACGAGTGACGTGCTGGGCGCTTTTCACCAACTGGCGCAGGGCCCAATTGTCATTTCGGTGATGGCCGGGAAAAGCGTTGCCGCGGTTTCAGCGGCGCTTGGCGGCGCTGTCATGGTCGCTCGTGCGATGCCCAACCTGCCGGCGGCGATTGGCAAGGGCGTAACCGGGCTATTTGCGCCCCCGGCCATCGACCAGGCTGGACGACAAACAATCGAAAGCTTGATGGTCGCGGCGGGTGAAACCGTATGGGTTGATAGCGAGGGGGCTATAGACTTTGTGACCGCCGTCTCCGGCTCGGGGCCTGCCTATTATTTCCTTCTGACTGAAGCGCTGGCTGAAGCTGGCGCTAGTTTAGGGCTTTCCAAAGATGGCGCCGCACAACTTGCCCGCGCAACGCTGACCGGCGCCGGGGCGCTGATGGAGCAAGATGCAAGGACGCCGGCGGAGATGCGTGAAGCTGTGACATCACCGGGCGGGACAACGCAAGCGGCGCTCAATGTTTTTGACGGCGATGAAAAAGCATTACGGCGGCTTGTAACCGAGGCAGTAAAGGCGGCGGCGAAACGGGCAGGCGAATTAACCGAGTAGCACTGCGCGTTACATCGGCAGTTTTATGATCGCGCGCAAGCCGCCTTTTTCTGATTGCCCCAGAGAAACATCGCCGCCATGGGCGCGGGCGACATCGCGCACAACGGTCAAGCCCAGCCCCATGCCGGATTCGTTGAGATTGCGTCCTTCATCAAGACGCATGAAGGGTTTGAAGATTTCACCGTACTGATCGGGATCAACACCTGGCCCGTCATCATCGACATAGATTTCGAGGTGACCTTCAACCTTCGCGGCGGACACCCAGACATTTTCAGCATGGCGAAGACTATTATTGACGAGATTGCTTACCGCACGTTGCAGGGCGTTGCGCCGGGCGCTCATATCAATATTTTTTGGAATTTCCGTGTGGAGATGGCGCCCGGTTCGTGTGGTGTTGCGCGAAACCTCCTCAATTAGCATTTTCAAATTAAACGCATCGGGGTCCTCGTCGGCCGCCTCGTTACGGGCGAACTCAAGATAGGCTTCGACCATTCGCTCCATTTCGAGCACGTCATTTTCCAGGTCTTTCATCTCCTGTGTTTCCGGCTGCATTGCCAGCGCCAGCTTCATGCGGGTGAGCGGCGTGCGTAGATCATGGCTGACGCCAGCCAGCATCGATGTGCGCTGATCGAGATGGCGTTTAATACGTTCGCGCATGGCGATAAACGCATAGCCGGCCTTTCGGACTTCGGTTGCGCCGGTCGGGCGATAATCGGGTGCATCGCGCCCCCTGCCGAAAGCCTCAGCGGCGTTTGCCAGGCGTAAAATTGACCGCACCTGATTGCGCAGGAAAACAATCGCGATCCAACCCAGTAAGATAGACGTTCCGATCAACCAGAACAGGAAGATCGGACCGGTTGTCGCAAAGACACGGTCGCGAAGCGGCAGAAAAACCAGGTGGCCGTCGCTCAATTGGACGCGGACCTCAACGTAAGCGGGCCAGCTTCTCGTGTTGAACCAGTAGGGCTTGTCGATGACTCGCGCGAGCTGCCGCTCAAGCGTTGAGTTGTAAACATTGAATGGCGCGAGTTTATCTTTTTGTGGAATCACACGGGTAGATTCAAATCGCACGCTCAAATCAAGATCATCAAACGCCCATTGTTCAATTTCGGCGCGGGTATCCGCATCCGTAGATTCCTCATAAAGGCGAGTGATAAGAGCAATTTGTCCGGCGACATTTGCGGACAAATTGGCGGTGACAAGATCCCAGTGCCGATCAAAAAATACAATGGTGACGACGGCCTGCATCAAAAAGATCGGCAGGATGACGATCAGGACAACCCGCGCGTAAAGGCTTTTGGGAAGGTAACGGCGCAGCATCGCGATTAGTCCGACATCAGAATGTAGCCGATGCCGCGCACTGTCTGCAGATAGATCGGCGCGCGCGGGTCTTCCTCGATTTTCTTGCGCAATCGCGTCACCTGAACATCGATCGACCGCTCCATCGATGTTGATGTTTGTTCAGCGAGCGCCTGACGGGAAATCGGTTCTCCCGGTTTTTTTGCCAGCGCTTTCAGCAAGCCGGCTTCGCCAGCAGTAAGCTTGACCAGCTCGCCATTGCGTCGCAGTTCACCGCGGCCGACGGAAAACGTGCATTCGCCAAAAGTCAGCTCTTTTCTGTCGAGGGAAGCCGGGCGCGCGCGGCGCAGGAGCGCATTAATGCGTAATAGCAATTCACGAGGCTCAAACGGTTTGGAGAGATAATCATCAGCGCCGCGCTCAAGACCCTCAATACGGTCTTCAGGCAGTCCCCGCGCCGTCAGCAACAGGATCGGCACATTCGAGGCTGCGCGTACGGATTTTGTCAGATCGAAACCGGATTCGCCGGGCATCATGACATCGAGGACCAGGAGGTCAAAATCAACCGATCCCATAATTGTTCGCGCTTGCCTGGCGTCGCTCGCGACCGAGGTGCGAAAGCCATTTTCACTGAGATAGCGCTTTAACAGCGTGCGGATACGATCGTCGTCATCAACGACCAAAATATGCGCAGGCCCTTCCGAGATTTCCGTCATGAGCGCGGGTCTCTCTAGCTGTCTTTACGGCGCAGGATTTTCGCCGCCTTCAGAGCATAGTCTGCGCCCGTCCAAAAGGTAAGCACAGTGGCGAGCCACAAAAATCCGGAGGCAAGCGGGCGGAAGCCTTCGTCGGCAAGCCCGTTCGGCGCGGCGAGCAGAAGAAGCCCGGCAGCGACCAGCTGTGCGGTGGTTTTCCATTTTGCCAGTGACGTGACTGTTAGCGTTTCGCCGGTGCTGGACACAGCTTCGCGCAGGCCGCTCACCAGAAACTCACGCAAGATAATAATCAGAACCGCTATAACGCCTAGCCCCGCGATCACGCCGTTGCGCATCAACAAGATCAACGCTGCAGCAATCAGCAGCTTGTCGGCCAGCGGATCGAGGGCAGCGCCCAGGGCGGAGACTTCGCCGCGGGCCCTGGCCACCCATCCATCAAGAAAATCGGTAAAGCTTGCGACAGCAAAAATGACAAATGCCGCCTTCATGTTCCAATCAGCATTGGTGAGGAACACAAAGACAAACGGAACGATAAGGGCAATGCGCCCAAGCGTAAGAAGATTGGCCATAAGGCCTTCTTAGGGTGCGCCGCCGGTTTTCGCCAGCGGCGCCGTTACCTGACTAGCCTTCTTTCGAGTCTTTGCCCCAAAGGCGTTTCCACCAGCTGTCTTTTTCCGGCTCTTCAAAGTTTTGGCCGGCATCATTCATCTTGTCACGAATATCTTCAATATCCCAGCCAGTGAGGTTGGCGAGGGTCTGCGCCTCTTTCTCAAACCGTTTTGGCAATGTCGCGCGATATTGGTTCGCCGCTTCGCACTCGCTGTCGCCTTTATAGGCGTGGCGCAGAACATAACGACCCTGATAATTCGAGCGGTCATTGGTTTCTTTGAACATCAAATCTTCGGGGAAATGGACGGCGTCGTATGAGACATGCAGTCGCGTGACGAACACATCCTGTGCTTGCGGCATAGGGCGGCGCGGCATGATGCCAGGGCGATCCTCGTTGCCCTCGCCGCCAACCCAATAGACGCCAAGCTCGCGCAATTCATTTTGCGACAGCGGATCAGCCGCGCATGGATCGCACCAATTCATGTCCCAGGCATATTCGAGAAAGACAGCGCGTTCATTTTC
>JAJFGC010000248.1 GCA_021776345.1 Hyphococcus sp.
TTCACCGCCGTCTAAGAGCGCAAGCACCAGAGCATTGCCATTTATTCGAAGTCATATGCGGCGAGAAAACAATCGGTGTTCTTTATAATTTCGCGCACGAGACTCGCATCCTAAATTATCAAAGCGGGTTCAAGCTGGAAAACGATAATAAGCTGACGCCGGGATTTGTTGCTCATGCGCTTGCCTGCCAGTATTATTCCGATGAAGGTTTTGACGTCTATGACATGCTGGCTGGCGACGCCGATTACAAAGAGCGGCTTGGTGTACAACGCGAGCCAATGACAAGTTTCGTGCTGAGGCGGCCGACAACTCGCAATAGGGTACGAGTGGCAATAAAACGCTTAAGGCGCCGGTTTTCGTAAAAACGCGTCGAACATAATAACGCTCCAGAGTTCCTGGGCGCAGTCGCTGGCGCCGCGTCGATGAGCGCGCATCATGTTGGCGACAGTTTGCTCATTGATAGCGCCACTCTCGCGCCAGGCAGACGATGTTTCAAGCCGATCCAGCGGGTTGTTCTCAATCCGCCGCAGCCAGTCTTTCAAGGGCAGGGCGAACCCCTGTTTTGGCCGGTTCAAAAATAGGTTTCCAAGACGCGGCTCAAGCGCATGCTTGAGTACTCGTTTTCCTTCGCCTTTATTGAGTTTAAAATTTGCCGGTAAAGTTGCGGCCCACTCTACAAGTTTGTGGTCCAGTAATGGCGGGCGCACCTCCAGTGAATGAGCCATTGAGGCGCGGTCTACTTTTGTCAGCATACGCCCCGGCAGCCACGTCATCAGGTCGGCGTGCTGCGCGAAAAACAGAGGCTCGTGCGCGTATGTGTCTTGCACGGCGTCTGCGATGATAGATTGCGGGCGATAGCCGCCTAGCTCGTTGCACAAATCGGGGTGCATGATCGCGCGCGCGCGTTCTGGCAGGTTGATGGCCGCCGCCGCCGCGTACGCTTCTGCACGTGATTTGGCGAGCGCCTGAAGCGTTGTTTTAAACCGCAATGGCCGCGGCGCCCAGTCCAGTTTGGGGTATACTGCACCTGCGGGGCCGAAAACCGCTTGTCGTAAAAACAGCGGCGCGGTGCGGCGCATTTTTTCTTCCGCCAAAAAGAATGGATACCGGCGATAGCCGGCAAAAATTTCATCACCGCCGTCGCCGGATAACGCGACGGTGACATGCTGGCGCGCAAGCTTGGCCACCATGAAGGTAGGCAAGGCTGAGGAGTCCGCAAACGGCTCATCATAGGCGTTTGCGACTTTATCGATGAGATAGAGCGCATCCAGGCTTGCGACATGTTCATGATGATCGGCGCCGTATTTTTTGGCGAGCTCGCGAGCGAAGTCGCGCTCATCATGAGATTGTTCATCAAACCCGATTGTACATGTTGTCAGCTTGCCCCAGGCCTCATGCATTGATGCGACGACACCGGCAGAATCAACACCACCCGACAAAAAGGCGCCTAGCGGCGCATCGGAAACCATTTGCACTGAAACCGCTTCATCAAGTCTGATCCGCATCATCTCCGTTGCGTCTTCAAAAGAGAGATCATTGCTCGTGGCAAAGACCGGCCGCCAATATCGCTCAAGGCTCAGCGGCTTGCTCGGTCCTGCCGTAAGAAGATGCGCGGGCGGCAATTTCTTAATGTCTCGATAGATACTTTTCGGGTCTGGGACATAACCGTAGTAAAAATAGTCGGCGATTGCTTTCGGGTTTAATTCTGTTGAGATCAAACCGGAGGCAAGGATCGCAGTTGCTTCCGATGCAAAGAGCAAGAAACCGTCTTCGGTCTCGCCATAATAGAGTGGCTTTTCGCCGAGGCGATCGCGGGCAAGTGTTAGACGTTGGGTGTTGGCATCCCAGAAGGAAAAAGCAAACATGCCGCGTAAGGCATGCACAAATTCGTTCCCGGATTTCGACCAGCCTTCAGCCAGCACTTCCGTATCCGAGCGTGTCTTTAGTGTTATGCCGCTTGTGGATAATTCTCGCGAGAGCTTATGAAAATTGTAGATCTCGCCATTGAAGGAAAGCACATTTCCGCTTTGCGTGTGAAAGGGTTGAGCGCCGCCTTCGCGATCAATAATGGCGAGTCGACGGTGTCCAAGCCCGACGCCGGGGGCGAAGAAAAACCCTTCGCCATCCGGTCCGCGATGACGCAGCGCGTTGGTCATGCGCAACAGCGCATCGCGATTGATCTCGCGCGCGGCTTTCAGATCAACAATACCGGCGATGCCACACATGGGTCAGCGACCGTTCTGACGAATTAGCCAGGCGCCAAAGGGTTCAACGTCGCCAGTAAAGGCTCGCAACGCCGCCATCGCTTTGGCTGGATCGCGTTGATAGGCGGCAGTGATCACGACAATGCCGCCGGCGGGGTTTTCCCCTCTAAGCTTGGCTTGCATTTGAGCTGCTTTCAGGCGCCAGCGGTCGAGATAGACGTTGCCGTCGAGCCAATAAACCGTAATTGCGGCGAGGCGGCGGCGTTCCGGTCCAGCGAGGATAGACAGGGATCGTTCTTGCGATGCGCCAAAGAGATAAATCACCGCTCGGTGGTCGCCAATACGTCGCCAGCCCTGATTGTCCCATGCGCGGTTGTGGTAACTGACAATTTCCCGGCCTTTACGGTCATGGGTGAAATAGCCGACGGAGAGATAAATCGTATGATCGGCGTTTGTGTAGGTTGCACCAGCGGTGCGATCTGCATTGGGAAAGTGCGCGCGCCAGTTTTCTGCGGGCGGTAAGATGCGCCAGCCGGGCGCATTAAAGAGGGAGAGGCTTGGCGGGGCTATGCGCTCAATCGGGCGGTCGATGATCTTCCAGCTATATGTCGAGACCAACCCGATAATAGCCAAAGCCGGCAGAAGCGTGAGCGAGTTGGCCGCGACGCGTTGAGCCCTTACCGTCGGCCCCGGTATCTCATCATCCGCATACCTGCGCCCGACAAAAATCAGAATAATGAAGATGACGGCATAAAACACCCAGCCGAAAAGCAGATGATCAGGCCCAACCGCCCACTGCTTTTGCGTTAGCGTTGCTATCAGAACAAGTAGAAAGGCGCGAAGACCATTGGCGACGATCGCGAGGCCAACGGCGAACAGAAGAAACAAGATGCGTTTGCGCGCACCCTCAAACGAGACATAGGAAAAGACCGCAGCGATCATCACCGCAGCAATTAAAAATCGAAACCCAGCACAGGCTTCCGCTACTTCAAAGGCGCCGGCAGGCGTTTCGATAAGGTAGCCGTCAAGGGTGACAGGCATCGAAATTAGGCTGAGCAACCAGACAACGATCTGTGCAGTAAGCGTCTGCAGCGCCGGAACGATGGTCTCGCCAAAAGGGACCATAAAAAACAAAAACCCGAGCGGATAGGCCCATTGTCGTAAAGCCTGCTCCCCGTAAACCACGCCAACGCCGCCGATGATCATAGTGACGAACGCCAATTGCTCGACAAGAGCGGCGCCTGCGGCCCTGCCCAGTAACCAGACAAGCGCGCCCGCAGCGACTATGAGATAGCCGGGCAGGCGGACGGCGCCGGCTTTTACGGGGTCGTTACTCGTTGCAATCATCCAGACCGCAATCGGCGCAACGACAGCGCCATGATGGTAAGACGAAGACGTTATCCAGATCTTCGCCATATCCACGAAAGTCGGATGGAGAAGAAAGATCAGCGCGCCGGCAAATATGCCCAGCACCGCAATCGGAGGCATGCGGGGGATCGATCTTGGAGTGTCATTTTCAATCACGGCGGCCATAAGCTATCCGGCTGCAAAGAGGCGGCCAGATTACCCGTTTCGTGTTTCCGGTTTGTTAACCAAACCCTAGCGGTTTTTGCGGCCTTCAATCAGCGCATCGAGGACGCCGGGATCGGCGAGGGTTGAGGTGTCGCCAAGGGCGGAGAATTCGTTTTCCGCGATCTTGCGTAAGATTCGGCGCATGATCTTGCCGGAACGGGTTTTCGGCAACGCTGGTGTGAAATGGATGAGGTCCGGCTTGGCGATCGGACCAATTTCGGAGCGTACAGTGTCATTAAGCTGCTTTTCAAGATCGCCGTCCGCTTCCACGCCTTCCATTAGCGTCACATAGGCATAAATGCCCTGGCCTTTGACATCATGCGGATACCCAACCACCGCCGCCTCCGCGACATTGGGGTGAGCGACGAGGGCGCTTTCAACCTCCGCCGTGCCCAGACGATGGCCGGAGACATTGATCACATCATCAACCCGGCCGGTGATCCAGTAATAACCGTCAGCGTCGCGTCGCGCCCCATCCCCGGTGAAATACATCCCCGGATAAGTTTTGAAATAAGTGTCGATAAAGCGTTGGTGATCGCCATAGATGGTGCGCATCTGACCGGGCCAAGAATCGGTGAGGACAAGATTGCCTGCGACCTCGCCGTCGAGAAATTTGCCGTCCGCATCGACCAGGGCCGGAAAGACGCCGGGCAGGGGTTTGGTAGCCGAGCCCGGTTTTAAATCGGTTGCTCCCGGTAATGGCGAGATCAACACACCACCGGTTTCGGTTTGCCACCAGGTGTCGACAATTGGGAGTTTACTGTCGCCGACCACGCGGTGATACCAGTTCCAGGCTTCCGGATTGATTGGTTCGCCGACGGTGCCGAGGAGACGCAGAGAGGAGCGGTCAGCGCTCGTCACTAGCGCCTCACCTTCACGCATCAGCGCGCGGATCGCCGTCGGCGCCGTGTAGAAAATATTCACACCGTGCTTCTCGACCACTTTCCAGAAGCGCGACGCATCCGGATATGTCGGCACGCCCTCAAA
>JAJFGC010000249.1 GCA_021776345.1 Hyphococcus sp.
GGCTTGGTGCGCGAAATGTCGGACGGCGGGACGACCAAATAAAGCGAGACCGGCTTTTCTGCATCGATCAAATCGGCGATGCGCCAGTCGCAAGATGATGTTACCTCGGCGACCGTGGGGTCTCGGTAAAGCCCTAGAAAACTCATCGCGGTTGAAAGAACGCCCGACCGTTCGTTTTCCGATTTATTCATCAACTCACGCGCCGCCTGAGCGACAATCGGGTGGGTCTCGGGTTCGCTCTCGTCTAAACCCAGGTGATTTGTTGACATCATTACCCAAAGCGTTCGCTCAAACGACCGGCTTGGGTCAGACAGAAAGCGTGCGACACGCGCCAGCGTCTTGTCCTCCTCCGCATAGAGAACGTGGAGGATGGCGCCGACAAGCAGGGCATGGCCTGTTTTCTCCCAATGGGTGCGCCGTTCAAGCGCGCCTTCAGGATCGACAAGAATATCTGCGATGTTCTGTACGTCGCGGACTTCGTTTGCACCCTTGCGCACTTCGAGAAGCGGATTGTACTTGGCGCTCTCTGCGTTTGTCGGGTCAAACAGCAGGCAGTGAGAAAAGGTTGAACGCCAGCCAGCCGTGAGCTGCCAGTTCTCGCCCTTGATATCATGAATGACGGCGCTGTCGGTCCAGCTTAGAAGTGTTGGAATAACCAGCCCGACCCCTTTACCCGAGCGTGTCGGGGCGAATGTCAGTACGTGCTCTGGTCCATCATGGCGAAGATAGTCTTTATCGAACCGGCCAAGAAAAACACCTTTTGGTTCGATCATCCCGATTTTTGCGACGTCTTTGGGCGCCGCCCAGCGAGACGATCCGTAAGTCGTCAAGTGACTTGCAACGCGCCCGCGCCAAACTGAAGCGACGATAGCAAAGAACATCGCAACAATGCTGCTGCTGGCGGCAAAGGCGCCGCCCGTTAAAAACACCCGTGGCGTATAAGCGCCGAAAGCGTACCACCACTCGAACAAACGCCATGGATAGTAAAAACCGATGCCGCCGAGCGTGAACCATGGTGAGCCAAGATACGGGTCGTAGAAAAGTTGAGCGGCGACCCACTGCGTCGCGAACCACACGCCAAAGATCACGGTTGTAAAAACCACGATGATCTGTCCGACGAGTATGGATTGTGGCGACATAGCCTTCCTCAACAATTTGTTGAGCAAAGCATCGTCTAAATACTGACGATCCGTCTACTGCGGAAAGCGTGCAAAAATTTGAGTTTGTAGAGGTTGAAATGAGGACGAATTGGTCCGGTTAGGATTGGTGTAGGGCATTGCCGGGCATCCTATGTCGGTTTTCAGCGCGCCGGACGAATACAGAGGTATTGTGAGAGATTTTGAGGAATTTTAAGGCCGCCCCTTCACGCAAATCTTGCGGTCACAAAATGTGACTTCAAGAATCCCTCGCGAAAATCCCGCATCACGAACGTCCTTTTTTGGCGGGTAGGCGTATCGATATTTGGTCGCGCTCAACCTCCCCGAACGATTCTTCAAACATTTCCGTCCAGTCGTCCCGTTCAAGTTGCTGCGCCATTTCCCGTAAGTCACGAAGAAACTCCATACGGGCGCGATAGTTTTGGAGAACCAGCGTATCGGTCTCGACATTAATCTTTCTCGCTTCGGCATAAAACTTCTCCGCCTCGGCGAGAATCTTGGAAACCTCGGCGGAAACCTTTTCGTTCGCCAGTGCTGGCTTGTCGATAACTGCTTTGATATTGCCAAGGGCTTTGGTCGCGATGGCGCTTAGCTCCTCCCTGACAGTGTGGCCGCTGGTCGTGGGTAATTCGGTATCGAGAACTTGCATCATTTGTTTGTAGATTTTTTCAAGCAATGCGCGCCGGTATTTCGACGCCTTCGGTCCAATGAGAACCGGCTTTGAAGGGAGCGTGCCTTTTCGGTAATCCACAAAGGTATCAATAATCACTTTGGAGAGCCGGATGGCGTTTTCGCTTTTCATCCCCATGGACATCATGGCGACGCCGTGTTCCGTATAAGCCCATGGAGCCGTCCGGCTGCCGCCATGGCCTGAACTTGAGGTCACAGATTGTGACTTCAAGTTTTCCCATTCTTCGCGGCTCAATTGAAAAGCATAGTCCGTCGAAAAACGGTCTGCGTTGCGGGACCGGTACTGGTTTACGGCTTTGGTGGTGCTTTCGAAAAACCGAGCAAGATCATCCGCCAGCATGACCGGCGTTTCCCGTATAATCACAATTGCGGAATGAATGGCGATTTTCTCTTTTCCGGGTTTCGCCGGTACGGATTTCTTCTTTTTCGCCGGGACGCTTGTGCGTTCTGTTTTTTTTGCCATGCTTTCCTCTTTGCTTGTTTTCAATCTATTTTCCCTGCGCTTGCGTTTAACCGCCAGCCGTCACGAAACGGTTCTTCCTCTGGTGAGTCTCCAAGAAATTCCATTCGGTCTAATGATGCCCGAGACCGATTTCCCATGGTTGCGCTCAAGGACGTCACGCCATGGAACCATCGAAAAGTCGCGCGCTCTTTCGATGACCGCAAACCGTCCGCTTGGCCGGTCGATGGCGCGGCTATAAACGCCTTCGATGCGCCCCGTTTCGGGGGCTGGCGCATATGACTTGCCCAGGACGGTTGTAAGCTCGGCACCTGCTGCGTTTAAGTCGCGCGACTGCAAGGCGTCGAGCGCGGACTGGTTGAGACGCAACTGATCCTTTTCAATGAACCCCTGTTGCATGAGGAATTTCCGCCGCGCCGCGCGTGCGATTTCCACGTCGCCGCCAAAGCCGCGCGCATCAGGCTCATCGTCAAAGTCGCGCAATTGTTCATCTAGCCAGGTCTTACCGATAGCAGTCTTCATCTGCGAAAGCTGGAGGTGCGAATGTCTGGTAATGTCAGCGGGACGTGACGCGACCATTTCCTGTTCATAGCGCCTAGCACGTTCGAGATAGTCGGGCGGGACATGCCACGACCCGTCCTCGTCTCTGACGACGTGATTTCGGCGGCGCAAAGCTTCAAGCCGACGCATGTGGGCCTGCACAAACTCAGGCCGCGCAGTTTTGTCTGCTTCCATGTGGGCGAGCGAGGTATACCGGCTGTTATTCGCGCTCGCGATTTTCGCAATGGTGTAATCGGATGCGCGCGGCTCGGTGCGCGGCGGTGAAATGGTGACGATCTCGCCTTTGTTCAGCTCGGGCAATCGGCCTTCGCCGCCAATGATCGCATAAACCGGCTTACCTTCGAGACTTTCCACGACAATGAAGGCGCGGTCGTTCACGTCGTCCGCAATGCCTTTTTCGACAATCACGCCGGTAACAGCCTTTGCATCATGAGCGCCCGGATCGAATATCGATGACGCGTCCATCATGCCCGTCTGATCGCGGTCCGCCATCGCCCTGTGCATCGATTTTATTATATCGCCGCGCGCTCCCATTTCTTTCAACGTCGTCTCGGCGTCGTCGGCGATGCGCCAGCGCCCTTTTTTCAGTCGCGTCGCAAGCCCCATCTTTTCCAAATGCGCCATGCGCATTCGGGCGAGTTGTTTACGCCACTGATTTGCTTCGCTGGTGGGCGCCGACAGATCTACAATACCGTTTTCAGCGTCCCCGAAAATCTCACGGTCAACGGTGGTGAACCTTTCTTGATTGACCATCTGCGCCATGCGGTTGCGCCCGTCGATTTCCGGCACTGGGCCTAATTCCAGTTCGACAAGTTCCTGCGCGCGTTTACGAATTCCTCGCGCGATGTAATCGCGTGGAATAACTAGATCCTCGCCATCGTCACGCTTGCCGCTAATGATGAGGTGGGTATGAGGCTGGCCCGTATCGTAATGGTTTGCCGCGACCCAATCCAATTTCGTTCCTAGATCACGCTCCATTTCACTGACGAGATCGCGCGTAAACGCTGTTAAATCCTGCAACTCGTTTGCATCCTCCGGCGATACGATGATGCGAAACTGGTGACGGTCCTCGGCGCCGCGTTCAAGAAACGCATCCTTGTCCGCCTCCAACGCGGTCTCATCGTAGAGTTTGGCGGGCTCGCCGTCGCGCCCGGTTCCGTCCCGTTCAACATAATTCAAATGTAGCCTCTGGGCGCTCGCGCCTTTCGCGTCCATGCGGACAAGGTGCACTTTGACTACGACGCGGCGAAAAAACTCGTGACGTTGACGGACGCCGCCGCCGGCGCGTCGTCCCGGCGCGCCATACGAATTAGCGCCGCGCGCCACCTTCCGAAAAAAGCTTGTCACCTTCCTTGATCCGCTTGGCGAACGGATGCGGCCAAGTTTCACTTCGAACTGATTGTCAACGGTTTTCGCCATTCTAAGCCGTTCTTACGCAGCTATTGCGCGTCCATCCGTTAGGGGTCACTCCCGCAAGTCTTTGTTTTTGAATTGGTTTCAGCACGCGGGCGTGACCTCCACGCCCATTAGGGCGCCCCCTAAAACGATGTGCAGACAACAGGTTAACCCCGAAGGGGTGACACCTGCTTTTATCTTGCCCTCCGCGCCTATCCCCGCGCCCAGCCTTCACTTGCGCCCATACTAACCTAATCATTCCGGCTCTCCCCTAGCAAACGAGCCGTACCAAGAATGTTTTCAAGCGGGACCGCACCGAAATAACGGCTATCAAAAGACGTCTGCACATCTGTAGAGACGAGAAAAAATTCGTCCTCATCTAGCGTTATACAGCCATCCCACGACGGTAATTCGCGCCCCGAACCGTCCTGCGCCATGACGGAAATATCAGGACGGTTCGGGGCGCGAATGACGCCGTTTTCAGAACAGATTTCTTCCCCCCCAATGCTCCAGACAGTTTTGATAATGGGAACATTATGAGGCAAGTAACCCCGATTATGTGCAAGCGTTCGCGCCTCGGCTGGCGCGAATGCCGCAACCACGGCGCCTCGCTTAATGGGCGATGCGTCATCGACAACGTACCAGCCTTGGGGGGCGCTTTCACTTTCATTGTAAATAAGGTTCGGTGTTGGGGGCTTAATAACCTGCCACATCGCAGCCCCACAAACGAGTGTTGCAAGGGAACCAATGGCCGTGCCCAGCTTCATGGTTTCCCCCTGACAAATAGGCCCGTTTCAATGTCATTGTGTATTTCGCGCCATACGCGCGGGGTCACATCTGATAAGCTTTCATGCTCGGTTCTCAGCGCATCCATACGTTCAAGGGTTCGCTTTACGCGGTTTTTTCCTAGCGCGCTGAGCAACATCTGCGCGCCCGGATTTACCCCAGGAATTTTTGTCATTGATCCGGCGCTACACGTTTCGCAAATAAACAATCGCCAGTCTTGCGTGCCGAATTTGTTCGCGCGCCAGCGCTCATACCCGAATATTTTACCTGCTTGAAAAACGGCGATTTCACGTCGCCACCCGCGTCGTACTGTAAACGCGGGTTCGCCAAAAATAAGGCGGTGGTTCATTCTGTTTTTTTGGTAAACGACAATTACGGCGGTCAAGTTTTCGGCCGGCGCTGTAGAGAGCTTTTTAGCTAAGCTCGCCAAGGTGTCACGCCTCCGGATTGGTGAGGCGGCCTTTCGACCAGTTATCGAGGTCTTTTTCGTGGTAGACGACAAGCCCGCCATGTTTACGATAAGGCGGGCCTTCGTTGCGCCAACGCATGGCGTCCAAAGTCGACGCTTTGACCCGCATTCGCGCGGCTGCTTCGTCAACGAGAAGATATGGACTGTGCGTGTCGCCATCCTTCTTCGAGTTTTCGTTAGGTTTCTTTGTA
>JAJFGC010000250.1 GCA_021776345.1 Hyphococcus sp.
CTGACCGTTGACGACTGATGAACGGCTGATCAGTTCTTGCAATGATGAGACACCGATCCGACGACCAGCTTCAACATCAAGCGTTTCGAGTGGTGACGGGCTTGAGAAAGCGTCTTTGCGAAGACGTGAACCCGTAACAACAATAGTATCGCCTGAAGACGACGCAGCGTCGTCCGCATCAGGCACTGTGTCGACGGGTTGAGCGTAAGCTTGCGCAGCAACTGCGAAAACCCCCGTCAAAATCGTCGAGCGCAGCAAGCTCTTATTTAGATTAGATTTTTTCATTTACATCCCTCCGGTTAGGTTCGGCGAAATGTAAAATACGCTGGGCGCGAATAAGCGCCCATCTGTACAAGACGTGTACATTACATCCCTCCGGTTTCGTACGGGAGCGCTTTTGACGCCGTATCTTTTGAAAGGTTGAACACCCTCAGGGATGATCGCCCGGCTTTCCAAATACGACATCAGCGGCATAGCCCCCGCCTGGCGCGAAGCTAGCGGCGATATTTGAGAACCGTCAACAAAAGATCATTCGCCAAGGCTCTTTGAATTGCGAGCGTGCCAAATTGGCAACAGCTTTGAGGCGCCCGTTAAGGATTTGGAAATCTTGGTTAATATTTTATCACGCCCAGATATGTTGCCACGCAGCAAAATACGGTTGGATCATCGCGTATGGGCGTGTATTTCTAGAATATTGTGCGATCGCCCTATAGGCCCCAGCCCCACAACCGACTGGAATCAAGATGAATATCAAGCCCAGCACTCACCGAATTGCATATTCGGAAAACCTCTCAATGGCAGCACGCCGCTATCAGGGCGGAGTGAGGACACCCGCAATCTGTATCCCCGGCCTCACGAGAAATATGGCGGATTTTGAGGATCTTGCCCCCAAAATTGCCGCCACAGGGCGCGATGTCATCACGGTCAGCTTGCGTGGCCGCGGCAAATCTGACCGGGACCCGGACTATCTGCACTATCACCCCGAAACCTATCGCGACGATATCCTCGCGATGATGGATGGTTTTGGGCTTGATGATGCGGTTTTTGTCGGCACCTCGCTTGGCGGCATCGTAACGATGCTGACCAATCTATCCGCCGGCGAGCGGGTCAAAGCAGCAATCTTGAACGATGTCGGCCCTGACCTCGCCCCCGAAGGGATCGCCCGCATCGCTGCTTATGTTGGCGAAAGCGTTGACGCCGGCCCTGCCAAGACCCTCCAGGAGGCGACCCGCCGCATCAAAGCGATCAACGAAGTCGCCTTTCCCGACGCAAGCGAAGATGATTGGGTGGACTTCGCCAAACGCACCTTCAGCGAAACCGATAATGGGGAGTGGGTGCTCGATTACGATCCCAATATTTTTCGCGCGCTCATGGAGCTCGGCCCGGCGCCGGATTTGTGGCCCGGCTTTGAAAGCTTGAAAGATACGCCAACACTCGTCATTCGCGGCGCTATCAGCGATCTACTGAGCCCCGAGATCATTGAAAAAATGCGCGCCGTTCATCCGACATTCGACTATGTCGAAGTCCCGCGCATCGGGCATGCGCCGATGATGGCCGAGCCCACAGCTTGGGCGGGATTAGAGGCGTTTTTGTTAGCGGTAGATCAGCTTGATGACTGATCGTTAGTCAGCCGGCGTTTGCTCCCAACGACGTGGGTCATCGTTCCAGGTAAGTCGCTTTATCCGCCAACCATCGCGCGTGCGCACCGCCACGGTTAAATAGTTACCCGCGGGTATCGTTGTACGCTCGCCTTCGTAAATCCATGCCAGCGAAAACCGGCCGTGCACGACGCCGACATCCCCATTAATGAATATGCCTGTTGGCGTATGGTCAAATTGTGGAACAATGGTTTTGGAACCGCCTTTCGGAAACCAGAAATCTTTTAGCGCGGCGCGCCCTTCAATCTGCGGATCACCATGATGCGGGATCACCACCACATCGTCCGTAAACAGCGCCATCAGACCTGTTTCATCGCCATCTTTCCAGGTCTGGCTGTAGGCCTGATCGAGCGCCAGGATTGCGGCTTTATCAGCCTCGGCGCCATCGCCAGAAGCGCGTGCGGCGTTGGTGAACAAACCAACGCCAAAAATGAACATGCTGACAATTGCCGTTAAGCATTTCATCGGCCTGGCTCCCTTGCCTTCGCAAATTGACTATTGTTCGTCTTTTAGCGGCCCATTTAGCCTGGTCCACTACCATCAAGCGAACTCACCTGACCGTGAATGCCGCATTCGGTTTTTGCGGCGCCGCGCCATCGGCCAGCGCGGATATCCTCGCCCGCCGCAACCGGGTGTGTGCACGGCCAGCAGCCGATTGACGGGTAGCCTTGGGCAACCAACGGGTGCACCGGCAAATCATGTCGTTCGACATAGGCGTCTACATCGTCCTTCGACCATCGGATCAATGGATTGACCTTGATGTGCGTCGGCGAGCTTTCGAACGCTGGCAGATTGATCCGTCCCGCGCCATGAAATTGCTTGCGCCCGGTAATCCATGCGTCGAAACCGTCAAGCGCACTGCTTAATGGACGCACCTTTCTGAGATTGCAGCAGGCGTCAGCGTCTTGTTTCCACAAGCCGCTAGTAGCATCTTCGCGCGCGACTTCTTCCGTATCAGGTTTAATATCGCGGACATCTTGAAGCCCAAGCTGGTGCGCCATTTTTGCTCGATAGCTTAGTGTTTGTGCGAAATGCTTTCCGGTCTCGAGAAAAATAACCGGCACACTCTTGTCGATCTCCGAAACGAGATGAAGGAGCGCAGCAGACTCGGCGCCAAACGAGGAGACAAGCGCAACGCGACCTGGAAATTCCGTTTCTATGGCGTGACGCAAAATCTCTTCCGCCGATGAACACGAATATTGCATCGCAAGACGCCGGGCGCGCTCCTCGCGATCTATTTCTTCTGGCTGCGGCAGGGCAGCCAGCGTTGTGGCGTTTGTGCTCATCGGGCCAAATCCCTACGCTGCTGCTGCGCGGGACAGGCGTTGGCGCCAGACAGGCTCAACCCGGTCAGCACTCGCCTGATAAGCAAAAGAGAATTCGCCCAGCGCATCATTGGCGTCGCCGCTCTCAAACTCAAAAGCGTCGAAGCCGCAGCGCGTCATAAATAATATCTGATCACGCAAGACATCGCCGCGGGCGCGAATTTCGCCGGTATAGAAAAACCGTTCACGGATGATCCGCGCTTGCGAATAAGCCCGCCCATCCTTGAAGGTCGGGAATGTCAAAATAACCGTGCTGAAACCGCTCAAATCTTCGACAATGTCGCCGAGACTTGCATCATTAGGAATGGCGAGCGCGGTTGCGCCAGCATGAGCTTGCCGATTGGCGCGCCAATCATCGAGCATGACTTCGCTAAGAGGTTCTTCCAACGCCGGGGCGAGCAGATTTCCGGAAAATTTAAGCAGCTTCATAAAGCGCCTCCTTAAAGGGCTCGGCGCCGAGACGCCGGTAAGTATCTAAGAAACGTTCACCCGACTGACGTCTCTGCCGGTAAAATCCAATCAGCTTTTCAACGGCGTCCACGGCATCGCCGGAGGAAAGGCCGCGCCCGACGATCTCGCCGAGAGACGCGTCTTCAGCGCCGGATCCGCCAAGCGTGATCTGGTAAAATTCCTCGCCTTTTTTATCGACGCCGAGAATGCCGATATGGCCGACATGGTGATGTCCGCAGGCGTTGATGCAGCCGGAAATTTTGATCTTTAACTCGCCAATATCTTCTTCCTCATTGAGGTCGGCGAAGCGCTCAGAAATCCGCTGGGCGATAGGGATCGATCGTGTGTTGGCGAGACTGCAATAATCAAGGCCGGGGCAAGCAATGATGTCGCTGACGAGGCCGATATTCGGCGTCGCCAATGCTTGCGCATCAAGCGCCTTCCAGACGGCGTAGAGATCGTCCCGTTTTACATGCGGCAAAACCAGATTCTGTTCGTGGGTGACGCGGATCTCGTCGTGAGAATATTGCTCGGCAATGTCCGCCACCGCTGCCATCTGCACATCGGACGCATCGCCCGGAATGCCGCCAATGGGTTTCAACGATATGTTGACGATCGCGTAGCCGGGCGTTTTGTGCTCATGGGTATTGGTGCGCAGCCAACGGGCAAAATCCTTGTCGCTATTGCGTCTTTCTTCCAGCGCGGCGCTGGTCTCCGGCAGTTTATCGAAGGCCGGCGGCGCGAAATAATCGCGGATGCGGTCAATTTCTTCTGCTGGCAGATCAATTTCATTTTTCTTGATTGCCGCCCATTCAGCCTCGACCATATCAGCAAAAGTCGTCGCACCTTCGCTGTTCACCAGAATCTTGATCCGCGCTTTGTAGAGATTATCGCGGCGGCCTTCGAGGTTGTACACGCGCAAGATGGCCTCAAGATAAGACAGCAAATATTTCTTCGGCAAAAACTCCCGGATCGTATGGCCGACATAGGGCGTACGGCCGAGACCACCGCCGACGATCACCTCAAACCCGGCCTCGCCAGCATCGTTTTTATGAAGCCTGAGGCCGATATCATGAACCTTCACCGCCGCACGGTCAGTGTCCGACGCGGTTACAGCGATTTTGAATTTGCGCGGCAGGAACGAAAATTCTGGATGAAAAGTCGACCACTGACGAATAACCTCGCACCAAATGCGCGGGTCTTCGATCTCGTCCGCCGCAGCGCCGGCATATTGGTCGGACGTTACATTGCGGATGCAATTACCGGAGGTCTGGATCGCATGCATTTCGACGGAGGCAAGATCATCAAGAATATCGGGCACATCGACCAGCGCCGGCCAGTTAAACTGAATATTCTGGCGCGTGGTGAAGTGGCCGTAACCCTTGTCATATTTACGCGCGATAGCGCTAAGCATGCGCATCTGCTTTGACGACAAGGTGCCATATGGGATCGCAACACGCAGCATATAGGCGTGGAGTTGCAGATAAAGCCCGTTCATCAATCGCAGCGGTTTGAACTGATCTTCGGTCAGCTCGCCGGCAAGGCGCCGCTCCACTTGTCCACGAAACTGTGAAACACGCTCGGCGACGATTGTCGCGTCAAATTCATCATAACGATACATCAGGAAGCCTCGGGAACCGGGTTGATAGAAAGGTCGCCTTCAACACGCGAAATCCATGCGCGCACGGCGGCGTAGTCGCTAAGATCAAACCCGCCTTCATGAGCCACGCGTGTGTAGGCAACCAAGGAAATATCTGCGAGCGTCAGAACATCGCCTGCAATGTAGTCAGACTTGCCCAGCGCCTCATCCATAAGCGCCAACGCAGCGTTTCCGCGAGGAATCCATTCCGCGTCGATCTTGGAATCATCATGGCCGAGATAGGTTTTACGATAGCGTCGTCCGGCAATATAGGGTTCGTGGGAATTTTGTTCCCAAAACAGCCACTTAAAAACCTGCGCACGCTGATAGGGACCGCCTGGCAGCAACCCGTCATTTGTCTCGGCGAGATAAACCATGATGGCGTTCGATTGGGTGAGGATACGCCCATCCGGGAGCACCGCCGTCGGCACTTGTCCGAACGGGTTGATCGCCAGAAACTCATCTGTACGCGTATCGCCCGTGCGGATATCAAGCGCAATCCATTCGTAATCGACGCCCAGATAATCGGCCGTCCATTTCGTCTTCAGGCAATTACCGCTGATCGGATCGCCGTAGATTTGTAGCTTTCGGCTCATCCGCAGCACTCCGCCTGAAGCCCCAAATCAGTTCTAACCGTCGGTCCTGCGCTGCGAATGGTTTCGCGAATAACCGCACGCCCCACAGGAGCGCCGCTCGGTTCGACATCGATAAGATAAGCGTCCGCGATTTCCGTAACGCGCAATTGCGCGGCGGCGATCACTGGCAGGGCGTCATCATCCTCAAACCTTGCAGCAGCACCAATATCTGACGTCCATTGATCATCATCGCCAAGATAGACAACGGAACCGTCGCTCAAAAGATTACCTGTGACCGCCTTCATGCCACATTCCTTTCTTGTGCAATGATGTCATTTAAGCTTTGCGCATCGGCGAGCGCCGCAACTTCGCCAATGACAAGCAATGCAGGGCCTGTAATCCCGGCCGCATCAATTAATGCCAGTAAATCGCTCAATGTTCCCTTGATGGAGATCTGATCAGCGCGCGTGCCGTTCTCAATCACGGCGACAGGCGTTGAAGCGGCGCGGCCATGGTCGATTAACCGCCCGGCAATCTGGCTTGCTTTGCCGACACCCATATAAACAACAAGCGTGTTTTTCAGATCGGCCAGCGCCTGCCAGTCAAGATCGGGTTCGGCGTCGCCTTTGGCGTGGCCGGTGACGAAAGTTACGGCCTGGGCAAAGTCGCGATGGGTCAGCGCCATGCCGGTTGCGGCTGCGCAGCCGGTCGCCGCCGTAATACCCGGCGTTACAAACACAGACACGCCAGCAGCGCGCAATGTCTCGAGCTCTTCACCGCCGCGCCCAAAGACAAAAGGATCGCCGCCTTTGAGGCGCACAACATTGTTGCCTGCACGCGCCAGCGCAATCATCCGCGCTTCGATTTCTTCCTGTGGAACGGCATGATCGGCTTTCGCCTTGCCGACATAAAATCGATCAGCATCACGCCGGGCGAGCGCTAAAATCTCATCGCTGACCAGCCGATCATAAAGAATGACGTCGGCATTCTGTAATAGTCGCAGCGCCTTGATGGTGAGAAGATCGGGATCGCCCGGCCCGGCGCCGACGATGTGGACAACACCGGCTCTTTGCTCCGTCTGCGGACGGTTAAGCGTCGCAACCATCGCGTCATGGGCGCCCGCCTCATCGCCGCTCAGAACTTGCGCCGCGATCGGCCCGGCAAAAAAGGCCTCCCAGAAGCGGCGGCGATCTGCTTGCGCGATATTCGATTTTACAGCGCCGCGATAGCGATCAGCAAAATCAGCAAGGGCGCCCGTGCGAGGCGGCAGTAGCGCCTCAATATCCGTGCGCAGTTTCTTCGCCAGCACCGGCGCAGCGCCATCCGTTGAGATCGCAACCGTCAGACGGCCGCGATCGATAATCGAGGGGGTGGTGAAATCGCAAAGCTCAGGCCGGTCGACGACATTGACGAGCGCACCGGCGCGCCGGGCGACCTGCGCCAAATCAGCCGCGGTGGGTGCGTCTTCGATCGCAATAAAAGCCAGCGCGGCGCCTTTGAAATCTGCCGGTACCGGCGCCGCTTCAATGATCCTCGCGCGATCGCCAAGCTCCGCCCGCAAGCCAACATCGATCGCCGACCAGATCATTGTCGGGACTGTCCCCGCGGCAATGACCAGCCGCGCCTTGCGCAACGCCTCGTCTCCGCCGCCAATAATCAGGACATTACGGTCTTTCAGGTCGATAAAAGCAGGAAATCTATTCATGTTAGTTCTTCTAATGATGTAATCAGTTGCACCAAGGCCTCCACCAAGTGAAGAGAAGCTAATTTCGCTACCCCTGTCGCTCAAACGATTAATATTAGAGCTATTGATAGGTTTTCTAAAAGTATTCGACTAAATGGTGTGTTTTCTACGTTTTAGGAAAACTAACGCTAAGTCACATCAATGTGATTGCGCGATTGTCGATGATATGATTAGAGTAACTATTCCATTTGGGTCAGCGAAACTGCCGAGAGAGAGGCCAAAGTGAAGAAAATACCACCCCTCAATGCCTTACGCGTTTTTGAAGCCGCCGCCAGGCATTTAAGCTTTACTAAAGCAGCTGAAGAATTGCACGTCACCCCCGGTGCGGTCAGCCAACAAATCAAGGCGCTGGAAGATTACCTGCAGATCCCGGTCTTTAGGCGCGAGAAGCGCTCGTTGCTCCTAACTGACGAGGCTCAGGCGAGCCTGCCGGTGTTGCGCGAAGGCTTCGACAAGCTTGCCGAGGCCGGTAAGATCCTTGAGGCAAAGGCCGATACAGGCCGCCTCACTGTTTCGGTCGCCCCGTCCTTCGCCTCAAAATGGCTGGTGCCGCGTCTCGACAGATTCCAATCCGACCATCCGGAGATTGATGTCTGGGTCTCGGCGGATATGGATGTGGTCGATTTCGCGGTTGAAGATGTCGATCTCGCGATCCGCTATGGCGGCGGGCGTTATCCGGGGTTGGTCGCGGAACATTTAATGTCGGAACAGATCATTCCGGTCTCCAGCCCGCAACTGCTGACCGGCGACACGCCGCTAAAGGCGCCGGGCGATCTGGTGCATCAAACGCTTCTGCATGATTCCAGCACCGACAAAGACGAGAGCTGTCCGACCTGGCCGATGTGGTTGAAAGCGGCGGGCGTGTGCCACAAGCAAGGCGACCGCGGATTGAAGTTTAACCAGTCGAGCCTCGTGATCGAGGCGGCGGTTGCCGGTAAAGGCGTTGCCCTCGCCAAGGCCGCGCTGGCGCTCGCGGATCTTGAAGCCGGGCGCCTGGTTATCCCCTTCGACATGACAACGCCGACCGAGTTTTCCTATTACATCGTCCACCCGCCGTCGAAATCGTCGTCGGCAGCGGTTCAGGCTTTCGTGGAATGGCTGAAGGATGAGGCGTCAACAACGATCGATGCAACACAGTCGCGCGAAGCCGCCGCTTAGATAAAAATACGCCCGCGCTTGTTTGGGGGGAAACCAGGCGCGGGCGCGGATAAGCGGTCTTTCGGGGGAGAGAAAAAACGACCGCTTTCAGGCGAAAGATGGCGATCAAAGCGCAGGGTTCAAGCGCACCAGGTTTACGTTTCGGTTAACTTAACCCGCTTGACGCTCACCTTTGCGTTACTCATGGCCGCCAGTTTAGGTCGCCGTGGTTGACCGCAAATATTCTTCGATCCGGTCACGCGACCCACCGCGAAGGGCATAGGCGTAACAAAGATCAACCGCTTCATCGCCCCGCCATACCGTAAACAGCAACCGCGCATATTCATCTCCCTCAAAGGCGTCTGACTGACCCCACACTTCCTTCAGGCTTTCAGAAATAAGCAATGGTGCATCGACTTTCACGCCGTCCGGATCCCAGATAATGCCGGGATATCCTATCGCTGCGCCCCAACCCTGATCGACGAGGGTTCCAGCGATGCAGAGATATTCACGCCAGACGCCGTTATAATTTTTCAATCGATGATGGTTCCTGCGACCCGGCGCTAACGATCCATAGGCGGCAAATTTTGTATCAAGATGATAGCGATCTCGAAACTGTTGCATGACCGCGTTGTTGTCGCCTGACAGCAGTCGCAGATTGGTTCTTGCACCGTCGCATCCAGCTCTTGACCGATATCAACACCCCGGGACCGCTTTACACGCATTCCCAGCTCAGCGTGTTGAACCTATCTGATCAAGACAATCGCACACCGCGTCAAAAACAAGCATGGTCGAGGTATGGCGCTGCGGATAATCCCTAACCGCCTCAAGCATGGCCAAGCCTTGCCAGCGCTCACCCGATGGCGGCGGTCCATTTTCCTTCAACATCGCGCGCATGTCATCGCGGACGCGATAAAGTTCCTCAACGCCGGCGCCGCGAATATTTTGCGCAACAATCGACGCAGAGGCCTGCCCCAAAGCACAGGCCTTCGCCGTCATGCCAAAGTCGGCAACGACGCCATTTTCCAGAACAAGATCAACCTCAACTTCAGAGCCGCATACCCGGCTTACTTTCTTTGCCGACGCTTGTGGGCGCTCAAGACGATGCGCCGGCGGGATTGCCGCCGCCGCATCGAGAATGCCGCCGGAATAAAGGTTGCTGATCATGGAGCCTATGTGGCGCCTCGATTACGCCAAATCAAACAAAAGAATCTCGGCAGCCGCCAGCGCCTTGAAGGAAAGCACAGCCTCGCCCTCGATTTTGGCGCCGTCGCCAGCCTGCATGATCGAGCCTTCGGGCAATTCAATCCCGCCTTTGGCGATCTGCAGCCAGCCGAACCGGTTGTCGCCAAATTGATGCTGAAGAGTTTCGCCCTCTTTGATCTGGGACGCATAAAGATCGGCGTCCTGATGGATGGCGATGGAGCCGCCCCGTCCATCGCCGGAGGCGACAAGGGCCAGCTTGCCGTCGCGCGCAGTCCCGATTTCACGCTCTTCATAGGCGGGCGTCACGCCTTTTTTATTCGGCAACAGCCAGATCTGATAAAGATGCAGCATATCGCTATCGGATGCATTGAATTCGCTGTGCTGAACGCCCGTGCCTGCCGACATGTATTGCACCACGCCAGGGCGGATGACGCCCTCGCCGCCGGTTGAGTCTTTATGGGCAAGCCCACCCTCCAAAACATAGGTGATAATTTCCATGTCCTGATGCGAATGGGTCGGGAAGCCGGCGCCCGGATTGATCCGGTCTTCGTTCATCACGCGCAACGACCGGTATCCCATGTGGTCCGGGTGATGGTAGTTGGCGAAAGAAAATGTATGGCGCGCATCGAGCCAACCATGATTGGCGTGGCCGCGATCAACGCCCTTGCGGATGGTGATCATCGTCGTCTCCTGATTGTCAATGAAGTTGAAATCTATATAGGGCTGACAAACGACGGTTAAAGATGTCCGGTTTCACGAGAATGTGAGGCTAGTCAAACCCGCGAAACGGTAAATCGGCGGGGCGTTGTAACCAGTTCTCAGCCGGCCAAACACTAGCGCCGTCGATCATATGCAGCGTGTAAGCATGACGTGGGCGATCAGATTGGTTCACCGCGCTCATATGCGGGCTGCGCCCATGAAAGATGACGAGATCGCCGCGCCTGGCGCAGGCAGGCGCTGCGAGATGTTCCGGCAAGGGTGTCGGGTCGATGATGTCTGTGACGAGCTTGCCGTCCTCGTTGCGGTGATTGAGACTGCGCAACGGCCCCTTGTGGGCGCCGGGGAGAAAATGCATGCAGCCATTTTCCAGATCAGCATCGTCAATCGCGAACCAGAACCCAACGCAGCTTTCCGGCTCCGTGTAAAGATAGGTCGAATCCTGATGACAGATGACTTCACCGCCAATCGCCGGCGGTTTAAAAATATACATCGACTGAACCAGTAACGGTTTTTCGAAACCGAGCGAGCTTGCAAGCGCTGCAAGCTTCGGCGTTCGTGAAAACTTTTGAAATGCCGGGTCGAGATCATGCATCGCATGACCCATTTTGTTCAGGCTGTCGGCTTTGGCCTGCTTTAAGGCGCCGCTCGCGGTGAACGCATCTTCTTCAAAGAAATAGGAGATGTTCGACCCTGATCGTACGAAGTAATCGTCGCTAAGCTGAACATTTGAGGTTGTCGAAAAAAAGTTTTCTGCTTGTTCCGGCGCCTCGCGCGCGACAAGCGCTAACGCTTGGTCACGCAATGTCCCGCATTCGGCTGGGTCAGCAAATCCGCGCAGGATCAAAACGCCATCATCTTGAAACGCGGCGAGCATGTCATCTGTCAGCCGCCCGTCTCCAGGCGCTGCGAATGTGGCAAGTTCCGTCATTCCCGGCGCCATCTGGCGCCGTCAGCGCCATCCTCAATGATAATGCCTTTCGCAGCGAGGTCGTCGCGAATCTGATCCGACCGAGCAAAGTCTCTTGTCTTGCGGGCATTGGCGCGTTCTTGAAGCAGCGCCTCGATCTCCATTTCTGTTGGCCCCTCGCCGGCGGCGCCTTTGAACCAATCACCAGGCCGGTGGGCAAAGAACCCAAGATAGCGACCAGCGCTGCGCAATCTCGCAATCGCATTTTTACGCGCCTCACCGTCAAGCTGGCTGGCGATATCGCGTATCTCATGTAAGCCCGCAAAGGCTTCCGGCGTATTGAGATCATCGTCGAGCGCCAGAACGATGCTCGCCGGCGGAGCGCCCGCTTCATCGGAGAACTCAATCTCTTCCAGCAACCGGTAGAACCGGTCGAGCTGGCGTTTGGATTGGCGCAGCAATTCGTCCGTCCATTCCAAAGGCTGGCGATAATGAGCCGACAACAGCGCCCAGCGAATAACCTCGCCCGGCCAGTCCTGAAGCAACTCATGGGTCAGAACGACATTGCCGATGGATTTTGACATCTTGTCGCTCCCCATACGGAGAAACCCATTATGGAGCCAGTAGCGGGCGAGTGGCGCCCCCTGATGGGCGCAGGCGCTTTGCGCGATTTCATTCTCATGGTGAGGAAATCGCAAATCCTGCCCGCCACAATGAATATCGATGGTTCGCCCAAGTTGTTTTTCGATCATGACCGAGCATTCGAGATGCCAGCCAGGCCGGCCCCGGCCCCAAGGCGCATCCCATCCGGGCTCATCGTCTTTCGACGGTTTCCACAAAACAAAGTCAGCCGGGTTTTTCTTATATGGCGCAACCTCGACACGGGCGCCCGCGATCATCTCATCCCGGTCGACACCGGACAGACGCCCATAATCGTCAAACGCCTCTATCGAAAACAGAACATGGCCCTCGCCTTCATAGGCGGCGCCCTGCTTGATCAGCGTTTCAACGAGCTCGATCATTTCCGGGATGTGGTCTGTCGCACGCGGTTCAAAACCGGGCGACAGCGCGTTCAGGTCTTGAAGCTCAGCCCGATAGATGTCGGCGAATTTATTCGTGATGTCGGCAATGGCGGCGCCGGTCTCTTTCGAGGCCTTGATGATTTTGTCGTCGATGTCGGTGAAATTGCGCGCATAGACGACATGGGCCTCGCCAAAATGATGGCGCAGCACGCGATATAAGAGATCGAAGACAATCGCCGAGCGGGCATTGCCGATATGGGTATAATTATAGACGGTCGGCCCGCAGACATACATCGTCACACGGGTCGGGTCCGCCGGCTCAAAGGCGCGTTTTTCCCGCGCCATGGTGTCATAAAACTGCAAGGTCATCACAGCCGTTAGCTAGCGGGCGCTGGCTTCTCGCGCAACAATTGCTTTCTTCGCACTGGAAGCCGCCTTCATTATTGCTATGCTTGGATGATGACCGACAACCAAAAATTTACGCGCCGCGACAGCATCGACGGGACCGTTGAAGAAACCATCGCTTTCGCACCGAAGTTCGGGGCTAACGGGCTCATCCCTGTGGCGACAACGGACGCGCGGGATGGGCGGCTGTTGATGCTGGCTTATATGAACGCTGAGGCGCTCGCGACGACCATAGAGAGCGGCGCGGCCTGTTATTGGTCCCGGTCGCGGCAGGCGCTGTGGCGCAAAGGCGAGACTTCAGGCCATGTCCAGCGCGTCGTTGAAATCCGCACGGATTGCGACCAGGACGCGATTGAGCTTGTGGTCGATCAGACCGGCCCCGCCTGTCATACCGATCGGCGGTCATGTTTTTATCGGGTCGTGGAACGAGAAGGCGGCGGCTATGCGCTCGCTCTCAAAGAGTAAGCACTAGCAGTTTTTATATTTATCATTGAGCCCGACACCGGACGTTATCATTGGCAGAATTTTTTCGATACGGCGGTCTTTAGTGTCAGCCCGCTTTGCCTCAGCGATATAATCGGCAAATGCACGTTTCTTACCGGGCGTGAGGTGAGCAAACGCCGCCCCAGCTTTTTTGTTTTTGCTTAAAGCGGCTTTTAACGCCGACGGGATTACTAGCCGCTTGCCCAGGCCAACAGGAATCGCCTTGCCTTCTTTAGCGAGCGTAATCGCTTCTTTGAGGTAGCGTTTGATCGTTGTTTTTTTGATATCGCTCATCGCGGCCATACGCCACTGGCGCAGCGCTTTCGTTTTGCCTTCCTGGGCGTTGATCAGAACATTATGATCATCCTTGAGAAGGGCGCCCTGATGAAACCAGAGGCCGAAATAGGATTTGAAAGCGCCGATGCCCACAACATTTTTGCCCTTAAGCGTATAACAAGGCATACCCCATTTAACGCACTCTTCAAGCTCCGTAGACTGAAGAATAGAACGCAACACCTTCAGCTCTTCTGTGTATACGCTGTTTGAGAGGTAAAGTTCGACAGATTTTTCTTGTTTCATGGGCGCCTACCCCATACCGCTAACGCCTTCGCGGCTTTTATGTTTTTTCTTGTCTTGGGCATAAGTCACTAGCGCAAGACTGATCCAACAGCCATGGAAAAAGAGGCCAATCAAAAACATAAGGGCGCCGGGGATCGGCCCGACTGCCATGCGCGCGAAAAGTTCGTCGAGGTTTTGCAGCGGCACTGGGTGAACAATAATTTTGCCGTAATAAGCAACCGCCTGGAACCCTAAAATCCATATATAGTTGCGGCGAAGGCGCCGGCCCATCGCCCGCCAGAAACCAATATGATATTCCGGCGTCAAATAGTCACCGGCCAGAACATCCTGCCACTCACCCGGTTCCGGTTTGCAGGACCGTAATAAAAGCGGCGCATAGAAATTAGTCTCAATCCATCGCGCCCGCGCACGCCAGACATTGAAATAGCGGTAGCGCCGCGATTCTAATATCAAAAACATGGTAATCAGGATACCGACCAGCAAAAGCGGCAGCGGCGAAGCGGCCGGGTCGGAAAACGTAATCGACAGCGCAATACCAAGGGTCACCACCGCCCAATTGGTTGTCGTATCAAGACGGGTGCGCCAGATGGTCGAGCGATAAACCTCACCGCGATAAAGATGCGCCAGCGCGCCAATCGCAGCGTTGTCGAATTCCTTGCCCGTGCCGCCAGGCGGGGATTGCCAATTCTTCCAGTTTTCACTCATCCGGCCTCAAGCATCGCCGCATTTGCGCCAGCGATGCAAGCAAATTGACGAGAGCGGCGTTATTCCCAGACGTTATCAAAGGCGTTCTTGAGCGCCGTGCACGCATGACCGCCGAGATTGCCGCTGCAGAAAGTGATCGGCAATGTCGCCTGCACATTGATAGGAAAGTTCATCATGCAGCCGGTCATGCCCGGTACCGAGCCCGACGGACAATCCCCGCCATGGGACCGATAGGCGCCATAATCGCCTTTAATAAATCCGAGAAATTGATCTGGGTTGAGCCAACCAAGGAACAACTCGCCCATCATATCGCGGGTGTTTTTATTGAGAATGTCCCCGGTAAAACGCAAATGCGCGAGGGCGACTGATCACCCGCCCGACGGACGCTTTTTGCGCCGCATCCATCGCTTTAACGCCAGCTTCAATCGCCGAAAGCGCCTGGCGACGATCAGGAGCGCGCGCGACAAGGTGTTTGATTGCGCTTTCGAAATTACCCGCAGCGCGACCAAGCATCGTGGCGAGCTTGGGGCGCGTGCGTTTTTGAAGCTTTGTTAAATCATGGCGATTTTAACCAGTGCAGCGCTTGGCGCATTCGGGTTCACCGGCGGCGCCAAGCGCCACAGCTTTTGGTTTTGGCGACACTCTCACCGCTTTTCTTTCGGCTGACATCCGCGTCAGCGCTTGCTCTACCTCTTGTCAGGAGAGACACGGGGTTGCGCGCCTGCCGAGGCGGGCAAGCGCGCAACTGCTATTCCAAATCCATTTCCACTCCCCCGTGACAGGGCAGGCCGCGCAGTCTATGGCGGAAGCAGGAGCTCATATGTCCGCCACACAACCTGTGCACATTCCCTACGCCAAAATTTTCGCGCTCGCGTGGCCCGCCTCTGTTGCGGCTTCCGTCACACCGCTGCTCGGCGCCATTGATGTTTGGGCGCTTGCCCAGTCGGACCGCCCGCTCGATATTGCGGCGGTCGGGCTCGCCTCTGTTATTTTCTCCCTCGCCTATTGGAGTTTTGGCTTTATCCGCATGAGCGTTGCGGGCCTGACGGCGCAGGCCGCTGGCGCAGAAGATGAAACCGAAGCGCGGGCCGCCCTTGTCAGAGGCGCCGCCATTGGCGGCGGCATCGGTCTCATTCTCGTGGTCTTGCAAATCCCGATTGGTGTTTTGTCTTTCAAGGCGCTTGCGGTCGGCTCCGAGGCCAGCACGGACACATTTGCCGCCGCGCGCGAATATTACGCCATCCGCATTTGGGGAGCGCCCTTTGCCCTTGCGTCTTATGCTGCGTTTGGCTGGCTGACGGCGCGTGAGCGCACCGACTATCTGATGTACATCTCGGTCTTCATGACGGTCCTGAATATCGGGCTCGACTATTGGTTTGTTGTCGGCTTTGGCTGGGGCGCCGCCGGTGTCGCCGCCGGCACGCTGATCGCCGAGGTCGCCGGATTTTTCGCCTGTGTTGTTTTCGTACTCATGGTTTTACGGCGTCATGGCGGGATCAGCGGCAGCTGGAAGCACGCAGAATTTTTCGCAATTGATCGGCTGCGCCGCACGATCTCCATCAATTTCGATATCTTCGTCAGGACCGTGCTTCTCGCCTTTTCCTTTGCCTGGTTTGTCCAGCGCAGCGGCGCCTTTGGCGATGTTGTGCTCGCGGCAAACCAGGTTTTGTTGCAGCTCTTTTTGTTTACAGGCCTTGCGCTGGACGGCACGGCAATCGCGGCCGAAACACTGGTCGGCCAGGCCATGGGATCGCGCGATCCTGAGCGTGGTCTTGCGCGCTATCAATCGGCGGTACGGCGCACCTTCGTTATCGCCGGGCTTGCCTCTTTCTTCTTTGTTATTTTTTACTGGGCGGCGAGCGACGCTTTAATTGACCTGCTGACGCCGGAGGGGCCCATCCGCATAGCAACACAAACCTACATGCCCTGGGTCATCATCAGCCCGTTTATGGTTGTCATCGGTTTTCAACTGGACGGGATTTTTATCGGCGCAACGCGAGCAAAAGAAATGCGCGACTCCATGATCATTTCGGCGCCTGTTTTCCTGGCCATTTCCTTATGGCTCGTCGGTCCATTCGGCAATCATGGTCTATGGGCTGCGTTCTCACTCTATTTTCTATTACGCGGAGCAACGCTGGTCTTCTATATGCCGCGCTTGAAATCAGTTTTCGCGGCTGACGCGAAAACGATGAGCGCCAGTTAAATTCCAGCCAGCGCATCACTATATATCTTGCAACGAATGCGGGAGAGAAATAAAAACATGACTTCACTCAATTTACCTGAAAGCCTGCTGCTGCTGGCGCTCAATGACGAAACCGGCGAGCGGTTTGTGAGCTATGTTGATTACGCTCTTGGCGGCGCGGGGTTCGCGGAACTGATTTTGCGCGGCGTGCTTATGCCATCGCAGGAAAAAGATGGTCGTTTTTCTTGGGGCGATAAAGGTCCTACTGGCGACGCCTTCCTTGATCGCTGTCGCGACATCATCGACAAAACTGGTGTTGGAAAAGACCCGAAAACACTGGTTGCCGCAATCGGCAAGAAATCCGGCGTCAGCCAACCGCTTATCGATAATCTCGTTGCACGCGGTGTATTGCATGAACGCACGAAAAAGGTTTTCTTTTTCTTTACACAGAAGATTTACCCCGAAGCCGATCCATCCGCCGAACGAGAGCTTAAGGCGCGATTGGCGCAGGTCATGTTCGGCAATGGCGATGCTGGACCGGAAGACAGCGTTTTAGTGGCGCTCGCTAAAAATATGGACCTGCTCAAGCGAAACTTTGACAAGGATCAGCTGCGTCAACATAAAACGCGCATTGAGGCAATTGCAAAGGGCGATCAACTCGCGGCGACCGCCACCAAGGCGGCAATCGATGCGGTGCACGCGGCGATATTCGTGACGGTTATTTTGCCGGCGGTGATTATTCCGACGGTGACTTAACTATGTCAGCGATGGCTCGCGCCAACCGCCTCACTGATCGTCGTAAATCCGTCAGCTTTCATAAAAGTCGGCAGATCTTTTAATATCCGTGCAGGCAGGCCCGGGCCTTCATAAACCATCGCCGTATAAAGCTGCACCAGTGCGGCGCCGTTGAGTATTTTTTCATACGCGTCGCGCGCGGAAAAAATGCCGCCAACACCGATCAACGGAACAATATCACGCAACACCGCGTAATACTCTCTGAGCAATGCAGTTGATGGTGCAAACAAAGGCCTTCCCGAAAGCCCGCCGGCTTGGCCGATGTGTCGGCTGCGTAAGCTGTCCGGGCGGGTAACCGTTGTGTTGGAAATGATAAGCCCGTCAAGGGCGAGCGCTTTAGCTGCGTCTGCGATATCAGCTTTGTCTTCATCGGTAAGATCAGGCGCGATCTTTAAAAACACGGGGGTCCCGGCAGCGGCTTTATCACGCTCTTTTAAAACACGCGACATTAATTGCTCTAATGCCGCCTTGTCTTGCAAGGCGCGCAGGCCTGGCGTGTTGGGGGAAGAAATATTAACCGTATAGAAATCAACAAGGCCGGCGAGCGCCTTAACGCCCATCACATAATCTTCCGTGCGGTCATCGCTATCTTTATTGGCCCCGAGATTTATGCCAACAACCCCATGTTTTCGGCGCCGCTTCAGGCGTGTCGCAATTTTTTCAAGCCCATCATTGTTAAAGCCATAACGGTTGATCACTGCCGCATCGTCGCGCAGACGGAAAATACGCGGGCGTGGATTTCCCGGTTGCGGCTTTGGCGTTACAGCGCCAACCTCGACAAAGCCAAAGCCAAGATCGAGCATCGCAGTTGGGACTTCTGCGTTTTTGTCAAAGCCCGCGGCAAGCCCGAGCGGATTTGGAAAATCAATGCCCGCGACGCTAATAGCGAGCCCCGGCATCTTTAACCGGACCTTCGGCCCCTTGCCCGCTTTCAGCATACGAATCGTTAATTTGTGCGCCGTTTCCGCGTCGAGCGTTGTCAACGCTTTGGCGCCAAGGTCAGCGAGAAAGAGCGGAGGCCTCAAAGCGCATCTCCGAACCGAAACCCAGCGTCAGTTTTGTTGAGCTTGATCGCACGAGCGACATGAGCGGCCGTGAGCGCGCCATAAAGATGGGGAAATAACTCTCCCCTTTTCGGCGCCAACTCAAACTTTGCTTGGTCGGCGATGCCGGCAAATGGTATCTCAAGCGCCAGAAGATCTTCGGCATCAGCAAAATGAAGGGTCGCGGTTTCAATCACCTGTTCGCGGGTCGAGAGATGTATATAGCCGTCGCGCTTGTCGATATCGCGGGTGGGCACGGCGCCGCTTTCCTGCGCGGCAAACCACTCTGTGGCCGTGGCGAGACGATAAACAAATTCGGGGGTCGGTTGTTGTAATGACATGAGCCACGCCCTAGCGCGCGGGGGCCGCAACGTCCAGCCGAGCCAAGCATTTCATGTCAGCGCCGCCACTGCTAGTATTCCGGTCTGCATCCATAAACACCGACCAGCCAAAGGAACACATTGTTGCGCATACGCCAGGAACATATCGCGTTCTTCAGCGCTTATGAGGACCCGACGGTCAACATCACGACGGAATTTTCTTGCCCGGATTTTGTGACAAAGGCGAAATCTCAAGGCGTTCCGCCTTTTGCTGCGCTCTTATTCGCTATCGCTGAAGCGAGCCTCGATATTGAGAATTTTCGCTGGCGCATTCTGGGCGGCGAACCGGTTGAGGTGACCGCTCTCAAGACCGGACACACAGTCCTCGACAAAAACAACAATCTGAATTTTTCAACGATTGATCATGCTCGTGACTTCGACGTCTTTGTTCGCCGGTATGTGGAAGACAGCGCCATTGCCCGCGAAGCAACCTCTATTCGGGGGGCTGAGTTAGACGGCCGGGATTATTTGTTCGTTACCTGTACGCCATGGCTTCACTTCACCGCCTTCGACCACCCGATTGCCCGTCATGGCGACGTTTCGATTCCGAACATCGCCGTCGGCCAATTCAAATTTGACAATGGCGGCGTTCGTTTTCCCCTTGCGGTTCAAGCGCATCATGGCTTCGTCGATGGTCTGCATATTCATCAATTCGTCGAGCGTATGAAAGAGATCATTGTCACTCTGCCTTGACGGCGATCCCTACCTTCAGGGCTGCGCCTTGATGAAATCACGCTCCGCTTCCTGGCCGCTATCAACGGCTTTTTGGAAAACCTCAGCGCGCGCCTGAATGCGGCGCTCAAAAGCGTCCTGCGGCGCCAATGTCGTTGCATCTTTGAGGGCGGCCAGCCCAATTTCGCGCGACGTCGCATCATCATCAGCCAAGAGGCGCAGCGCCGCCTCATAGGCAATCAACAGATTTTGGGGGTCCGCCGCTCGCGCCGCTGCAAATTGCTGGCGTCCAAGATCCGGGTCTGACCCATAACTGCCATCACCAGCCCGTCGGGCAACTTCGAGATGCCAGGCGCCAGAACTTGAAAGCGCCCAAGCATTGTCCGGTTCTATACTTAATGCATGATCAAGAAGGTCACGCGCCTTGCCAGCGGTGCCCGATACAAAAGCCCGGATCGGCGACATTCTCGCCCCGCGCTGCGCGTAGCTGATCGCTGCCTGTAAGTGCCCCTCAACTAGTGCGGGATCTTCTTCGATCGCACGCTCCGCCAAACCGAGGGCGCGCTTTGCGGTTCGGCGAGCGGTCTTATTATCCGTTTCCAAATAGGCTGCCGCATTGAGCGACCTTGCTGCAAGAGCAAAGCTTTCAGCGTTTCCCGATTGTTCCGCGACGGCGGCGGCTTCCTCAAAAGCTCCAGCTTCAAATAGCGCAATGGCGGCGTCATCGGGCGCTGCTAACGCCATCGATACCATCGCCGCCGCGATGATCACGACAAGTACAAATTTCATGTGCGCTTCCTGCATCTGCGCCCCCAAGGACCCATTATAAGCCGATGACGGCATGAAGACCGCATCACAATCTGGACAGGTTAGGCCAAACCCCTGCTAATGGCGCCCCATGAAACCAATGCGCATCTTCTTGGGCCTCGCCGCAAGCGCGGCAGCCGGCTTGACCGCAAGTTACTATGGGCTCGACAGAGCGATTATCTGGACAATTGCGATCACCACACTCACTGCCTTCTGGTGGGTGACCGAGGCCCTGCCCATCCCCGCAACGTCACTTGTGCCTTTTGCGCTGTTTCCGCTTGCCGGCGTTCTCGATCAACGACAGGCGGCGGCGGCGCTTGGTTCTTATGTGATCATCTTGTTGATGGCCTCATTCATGTTGTCCAAAGCGCTGGAAAAATCCGGCGTTCATGAACGGCTGGCGCTGATGATGATTAACCTTGTGGGCGCATCGGGGCGGCGGTTGGTGCTGGGCTTCATGATCGCCGCTGCCGTTCTTTCCATGTGGATATCAAACACGGCGACCACGCTGATGCTGGCGACGATGGCGCTGGCGATCCTGGCGCGCTCGGACAACCCGAAGCTTGGCGTGCCCTTACTCCTCGGGATCGCTTTTGCCGCGTCCCTTGGCGGCACTTCAACGCTGATCGGCACGCCGCCCAATCTCATTTTTGCCGAGAACTATTTGTTGGCGACGAGCGAGGAATATTCCTTCGCCCGCTGGATGATGACAGGCGTACCGATTGTTGTCCTGGGCATCCCGGTGATCTGGCTATGGCTGACGCGATCCATGGGCGGTGTTACCGCGCCAGCCTTGCGCGATCCCGGCCCCTGGCGCACGGATGAGATCCGCACGTTGATGGTCTTTGCCTTCGCCATCTTCTTGTGGGTGACACGCGCGGAACCCTTTGGCGGCTGGTCAGGCGCGCTCGGCATGACCATGGCCGGCGATTCTACTGTGGCTGTTCTGGCCGTCGTTATTATGTTTCTCGTGCCTGACGGCAAAGGCTCCGGGCTTCTCGACTGGAAGGCCGCAAGCAACATTCCCTGGGGGATGCTGCTCTTATTTGCCGGCGGCATCTGCATCGCCGGCGCCTTCCGGGCTAGTGGCCTTGATACGCTGATTGGCGAGAACCTAGCCGCGCTCGCCAATATGCCGGTGCTTTTAATGATGATCGGCTTGTGTCTCTCCGTGACCTTCCTCACCGAGATGACGTCGAACACCGCGA
>JAJFGC010000026.1 GCA_021776345.1 Hyphococcus sp.
TCGATCGACGGGCCAACAAGATTGCCGAGCGTCGCGCGGCCGTTGGAGCCAACCCAGACGGTATTATTTGCGACGTCATCGATAACGGTGAGGATGGTCATGCGTTACCCCTGAACCCTGTCGCCACAACATATTTCTCCGCCGAGCCCGAGCGCGAAGCCTTTGGCTTGGCGTGTTTGACGATGTCGAAATTCTGTTTGAGGCGGGTCAAGAGTTCACCTTCAGCGCCGCCGGCGAAAACTTTTGAGACAAAAACACCACCGGGCACCAATACGTCCTCGGCAAAATCGAGCGCCGCTTCGGCAAGCGCTACAATGCGCTAATGGTCCGTCGACTTGTGCACCGTGGTCGGCGCCGCCATTTCGGACAGAACCACATCTGCGCCGCCGCCGAGCAATTCTTTTAACGCATCGGTCGCGCCTTCATCAAGGAAATCCATTTCCAGAACCTCTGAGCCGGTCACCGCAGGAACATTCAGATAATCAATGCCGATAACCCTGCCCTTTTTACCGACAGCTTTCACCGCGACCTGCAACCAGCCGCCGGGCGCACAACCAAGGTCAACGATGCGGGCGCCGGGTTTGAGGATCGGAAATTTCTCGTTCAGCTCAATCAGTTTATAAGCGGCGCGGGAGCGATAGCCCTCCGCCTTGGCTTTGCGAACATAAGGGTCGTTGAGCTGGCGCTTCAGCCAGAGGGTCGAGCCATATTCGCGGTGCTTGGCGGTTTTGACGTGGACATTGAGATCGCGCTGTGCCGCCTCGCCTTTCATTGGCGCAGACTTGTTGCGGCCGCGCTTTTCCGGCTCCTCGCCAAGCGCTGTCTTCGCGATATTGGATTTTTTCGCGCGCTTGCGGGGGTTTCCCGGTTTCGATGATGGTTTTTGGCGCTCCATGGGCCTTCATAGCGGAGTCTCTAGACCTTTCAACCCGGATTCTGGGGAAAATGCTGCACCGCAGCTTGCTTCGCAGACCAAGCCGCCCCAAGCCACGGGTGGAGAGAGTGACTTTTAGAAGGAGGGACCAATGGAAGGCATTGGCGCACTTATCATTAATCTCTTGATCGGCGCGGTTGGCGGCAATCTCGCCGGCATGGCGCTTAAGGAAAAAAGCCTCGGCACATTATGGAATTCCGTCGTTGGGATTCTGGGTGGGGGACTCGGCTTTTTTATCCTCGGCATGCTGGGCGGCGGCGGCGGCGGCCTCCTCTGGCAGGTGCTTGCCGCCTTTATCGGCGGCGCGGTCTTGCTTTTTGTTGTCAGCCTTTTTCGCAAGGCTTAAAACTTCAGTTCTGAATTTGCAGGGCCTGCAATAGCGCCTAAGAAGACCCGGACGGGGCTTAAGAGGCCGTCCGGCGCCTTTGTCAGGAGTATTTGGATAACGCTGGAGGGGCGAAAAATTTCACGGACGGTGGGAACATATGTGTTACTCATGGATCAATTAACACAAGTGGTCACTCAACAGATCACACACGAAGCACCGCGCAAGACGATGCATTAGGCGACGGTCAAAAAATAGTCGCGCATATTCTTGGCGGCAAGCAGCGCCGGCGGAACTTGGCGGTCTGATGCAATTCCCCGGTAACGACGGCGACGGCGATTACAAAGACGACATGCTGGAAGCGGCGGGCAAGAGATTGCTTGGCGGCTTATTCGGCCGTAACTAACAACAGATACTCAGGAGAAGACACATGTTATTCAAGTTTGCAAAAGAAGCTGGCGAGAAATTTCGCGAAGGCATTTCCAACGTCGCGGAGGGCATCAAGGACCGCATCACCGGCCACAAGACCGAGGTCAAAGACCTGAACGTGGAAGAGCAAGGCGATCGCGTCGTTCTGAAAGGCGCGGCGAAAAACCGCGCAGAAGCCGAAAAGGCAATCGTTGCCGCCGGCAACACGCCGGGCATTGGCGAGGTTGAATCGCACATTGAGATTGAAGACGAGCCAAACCAGACGGTATTTTATACGGTCAAAAGCGGCGACACGCTCTCAAAGATCGCCAAGGAGCATTATGGCGACGCGATGAAATATCCAGTGATCTTTGAAGCCAACACGCCAATGCTGTCCGACCCGGATAAAATCTATCCAGGTCAGACATTGCGGATTCCATCCCTCAACTAGGGGAAGCGACAGGATCGTGAAATACGTCCTCGCGGCTTGCCTGCGGGGGCGTTTTTGCTTTGGTGACCACGGCTCAACACCGAATCCGCCCGTTTCAACCCGAATGTGATAATAATATCTGGTCGCGACATCCAAACCGCCATCTCGGCGCATAATAGGCATAAGCAAGCGGGCGCGCCCGCCAGCCCATAAAAAAGAGCAAAAAGAAAAGGAAGCTCTCATGTCTGAAGATGTTATTATTCCCATTGCAGTATTTGGCGCCATCGCCTTCATCGCCTATTCCGCTTTTCACTTCAGTTACAAAAAGCGCATGGTGGTATACGAAGCAATCAAGGTTGCGATCGAAAAAACCGGTAATGCTGATCCGCAACTGGTCGAGGCGATTGTTCGCGACAATGTCGGGCGCAACGCAGATTTGCGCAAAGGCATTATTCTGGTCGCCGTAGCGGCTGCCTTTGCCCTTTTCGGCTTTTCAATACCGGAACCCGAGGCCGTCGACATTATGCTCGGCATTGCGGCTTTCCCCGGCCTCGTTGGCATCGCCTATGTCGCCTTTCACTTTTTTGCACCACGCGAGCCGACCATCTAGGTTTCGGAAAAGGAATGGCGCACGCCATGACCTCAAGCGATATCGAGCTGGTCGTCCTCGCCAAAGCGGCGCAGGACGACCGCGCATTCGCCGAACTTGTGCGGCGGTATCAGGCGCAGCTTCGCGCGTTTTTGTTGAGGCTTTCCGGCGACGCATCACTGGTTGATGATATTGCTCAGATGGCATTCATGAAGGCCAATAGCGCGCTCGCGACGTTTGAGACCGGACGGTCTTTTCGTTCATGGCTATTCGCCATTGGCTATCGCGAGTTCCTGCAACTGAAACGAAAGGAACGCGCAACGAAGCGCCTTCATGATGCGCTGACGGCAGATGGCGCGCCGACAACCGACGAGCGCACAGCAACGGGTTTATCGCTGGATCTGCAAAGCGCCCTTGCGACCCTTGAAGAAGCGGAAAGAGCAGCGCTTTTGTTATGCGATGCGGTTGGCTTCACCCATGCCGAAGCTTCTGCGTCTTTGGGCGTACCGCTGGGGTCAGTCAAAACATATATCGCACGAGGGCGAGAAAAGATGCGCGCGGCGTTGACCGTGAGCGACGAGGACGCCCCGCCCACCCCTAACCCCACCAGCGCCAATGGAGCCTGCTATGTCTGATCAACATCTTGAACTGATGCTGCGCGATGACTTCGACGCAGTTACCAAGGCCTATGAGAAAGACGGGTTTGAACGAAAACTGCTCTTTAAGCTGGAGGCAA
>JAJFGC010000251.1 GCA_021776345.1 Hyphococcus sp.
AAAACCATATCAATACCGGCATTGGCGTATCCCAGAATGTTCGACACACCTTGCGCCATAGCACTGATGACGTCTTTTCCAATCGACGTATATAGCACAAAAAAAGCGACAGCGACTTGCAGAGCAAAGGCGCTCAACACAATCCTGAAGTTAATTGCCCTGCGGTTGCGTGAAAATATGAGTGCGATCGTGATAATCGCAATAACGCCTATGAGGCCGACAAAGTTGCCCCCTAGCATTTCAAGAATTTTCGCGCCCATTCGTCACCCTCTTTGATAAACTATTTGAAGTTCCATGTCGCGATGGCCGCCAAGATGGCCCGCCCGCGCTGGCCCACTTCGCCAATACCCAACGGCAATTCCATCAACCCGAATCCCTCTTTATTCTAGCCCCACCAGGCGCCCTGCGATTATTCCCGCCGCGAAGGCCGGATTTGAACGCGGGACTATGGGCAAAACGCACGCGAAAGTCACGGGGGGCCGGGCGCAATAGTTTCGCCATTTTCTCGTGGTTGCATATCAAACCGGCGGCCCTAAAGTGCGGCCAAATTCCACGCCGTTAAAGGACGATCCCATGCTGCCGACCCCGCGCGCCGATCTGAAGTCAAATACGCTCGCCTATGAAATGACGCCGTTCGTCAAACCGACGGGGTTCCGTGAATATGATGCGCGCTGGATATTTGAAGAAGAAATCAACCTCCTCGGCATTCAGGCGCTCGGACAGGGGCTTGGCACGCTGATCAGGGAAATGGGGAAACAACCGCGCATCGTCGTTGGCCATGATTTCCGCGGCTACTCGATTTCAATTAAACAAGCGCTGACCGTCGGCTTGATGACCGCCGGCATCGAAGTCAACGATATCGGCCTGGCGCTGTCGCCAGTGGCGTATTTTGCGCAGTTCGATCTCGATATTCCCTGCGTCGCGATGGTCACCGCCAGCCACAATGAAAACGGCTGGACCGGCGTTAAAATGGGCGTGGCGCGTCCCCTCACCTTCGGCCCGGAAGAAATGGGACGCCTTAAAGAGATCGTCCTTAAAGGCGAATACAAAAAATTCGACGGCGGCGCCTATAAATATATCGACGGCATGCGCGAGCGCTATATCGCTGACGTCACCGAAGGCGTCACCTTCTCACGCAAAATGAAAGTCATCGCCGCCTGCGGTAATGGCACCGCCGGCGCCTTCGCGCCGGAAGCGTTGGAACGCATGGGGCTCGAGGTCATTCCAATGGACGCGGATCTTGACCACACCTTCCCGCGTTATAATCCGAACCCGGAAGATATGGAAATGCTCCACGCCATGCGCGACGCCGTCAACGAACACGGCGCTGATATAGCGCTCGGCTTTGACGGCGATGGCGATCGCTGCGGCGTTGTCGATGATGAAGGCGAGGAAATCTTTGCTGATAAAATCGGCGTTTTGATTGCGCGCGATCTCTCTGCTTTGCACAAGGATGCGCAGTTTGTCGTCGACGTTAAATCAACCGGGCTCTTCGTTACCGACCCAATCCTGCAGGCGAACGGCGCCAAGACGGAATACTGGAAGACCGGCCACTCCTATATCAAGCGCAAGAGCCATGAGATGGGCGCGCTGGCCGGTTTTGAAAAATCAGGGCACTTCTTTTTCAACGAACCGATCGGTCGCGGCTATGATGATGGATTGGTCGCCGCTATCGCCTTATTGCAGATGCTTGACCGAAACCCGGACAAAAAGCTTTCGGACTTGCGCAAATCGCTGGCGAAGACATATCAGTCCCCAACCATGTCGCCTCATTGCGCCGATGAACTGAAATATGGCGTCGTCGACAAAATCGTGAAAACTTTTGTCGATCGCGCTGAGGCTGGCGGCGACATTATCGGCCAGAAAATCCGCGATGTGGTGACCGTGAACGGTGTCCGCATTACCGCCGAAGACGGCACCTGGGGCCTCGTGCGCGCCTCCTCCAACAAGCCAGAACTTGTTGTTGTCTTCGAAAGCCCGACTTCGGAAGAAAACATGAAAGCGATGTTTGCGGAACTGGACGCTGTCCTGAAACAGCACCCTGAGATCGGCGACTACAACCAGAAGATCTGACGCTAGTAATGAGGCGGCGGCGGCTCTTTGACCTCGCCTTGAGCAAATGAATCTTCGACTTCCCTTAACTTGTCGGCTAGGCGCTTGGCGTCGCGTTTCAAAGACTCGATCAGCTTCCATTGATCGGTAACTGCGTCGGACAAGTCTTCTATGGCTTTGTCCTGAAACGCTGCCCGCTCCTCCAGCTTTTCAATTCGCTCATTCAATAGTTTTTCTGCTGTCACTGGGACTCACCTTCTAAAAACAGGCCACATCTTAAGAGATTGAGCCCGATCAACAAAAAGACGCCAAGCAACACTTTACGAAATTTGGCGCTATTTCCACCATACAAAAAGCTCCCCGTCGAGTTACTGCATAAACTCGTCGCACATCCTCGCGTTCCACCCTAAATTTATTAATCACCTTCGCAATTTAAGGCGCAATATAGATGTTCATCACCCTCGGCCTCGGCCTGCCTCTTTTCGGTATTACCGCTGCCGCGGCGATCACTCAGCTTCATCTTAAAGGCAAAAATCTATCCGATTATGACAACGCGGGTTTTCCGGTCACGTTTACGCCCGATCCGCAATCGCAGGGCACGTTAGCGGTTCGGGACTATCTCGTTGAAAATTTTGTTAAACCCGCCAGTGCGCCAGGGGATGCAAAAGACAAACTCGCCGCGAAAAGAAAACGGTTTGATTCCGTTGGCCTCACGCGGGAATTTGATTGCGAGTTTAAAGACGCAACGGCGAACGCACATGGTCTTTCGGTTTCAGGCGAATGGACATTGCCGCAAGAGTGCGATCACGCGCGCCGCATCTTCTATATTCACGGCGGCGCCAATACCGTTGGCAGCGCCGTCAGCCACCGCCCGATCATCACCAATCTCGCCAACCGAACCGGCTGTGCGGTGTTTGCGCCGAACTATCGTTTGATGCCGGAAAACTCGCGGATGGATGGCATAGAAGATTGCCGCGCCGCTTATGAATGGATTTGTGCGAACGGCCCGGATGGACAAAGCGATGCGTCCACTATTGCCGTTGGCGGCGACAGCGCTGGCGGCAATCTCGCTCTATCACTCATCAACTGGCTGCGCGATGAAAGTAAGCGTGCGCCCGACGCCGTGTTCGCGATGTCGCCCGCGGTCGATTCCACCTGCACCAGCCCGAGCATCAAAGAGAATTTTGAAACCGACTTGATGTTGAAGCCGTTGGTGGCGCCCCTGCTAAAGCTGCCACACCCAGTTTTATTGTGGGGCTTATGGCGCGCAAACCGCGTATCGCCGGCAAACCCGGTCGTCTCCCCTATTTTTGCCGATCTCTCCGATCTGCCGCCGACACTCATCCATGTCAGCGCCAAGGAAATGCTCTATGATGACGCCCGGCGCTATGTAGCGAAGGCGCAAGCATGCGGTTCCCCGGCAAAGCTTCAAAGTTGGGATCACATGGCGCATGTCTGGCACATTTTCGACCAGATGCTGCCGGAAGCGCACCAGGCGCTTGATGAGATTGCGGCTTTCCTGAAAGAAAACAACGCCGCCGCGCGCTAGGCGCAGCTCTGTTTTTTGCGGCGATAATTTTCACAAATCCACGTTCTTATGGGACAACCGGTCGCAATTCCGTGTCAAACGGTATTGGATCAATGGCGAAATAGCGTGAAACTCGACCCTCACGAATGCCGGAGTTTGTTCATGGATCAGAAGGAACAACGCTTTCTTTCCCAGCTCGCCGCCCGCTTCGGCAATGAATTTCCGCCCTCTGAGAAGGCGCGCTTAACGCTGCCAACATGGCGCTCGATCTACTGGCTTTATGCGAGCTTTATTCCGCTGGCGCTCTATGCGCTCGAGGCAGTCAAGATCAACTTTTACCACGTCGCCCGTTCGCCGAATGTTGATGTTATTCCCCAACTTTTCATCATGATGGCGGTCTACGGCCTATGGATATTGGCGCCGCGCTTTTGTTGGGCGCTCATTCACCGACTTTATTCGAAAGACCGGGCAGAACCCGCACTCATCTTGCTTTGGCTTGCCGGCCTTGGCGTCGTGATGGCGGCGTTTCATTTACTCGCCTTCACATTTGCCAAATTGACGCTTTTCGCGACCCATGCCTGGCTCTGGGAACCGATTCACTTCCTGCACAATTACGGCGAAGTCTGGCTGGATTTCGGCGGGCTATGGCTCATTGTTTACATCGTGACCGCGGTATTCATCCTGCTTGCCATGCCGTTTCGCCATAAGTCCCCCGCCGCGCTGTCGCGTTACGAGGTGAAGGATAATGGAAAGACGTTTTCGATCCCGTTGCATGACATCTTCTGGATCAAGGCCGCCGGCAATTATGTTGAAATGCATACCGTCCATGGCATTACGATGGTCAGAAAAACCCTATCAACCATTGAAAAGGAAATAAGCAACAGCGGATTTTTAAAATCTCACCGCAGTGCGCTGATCAATGCACGCCACGTTATCGCAATAAAACCGCGAGCAGACTCGAGCGGCTTTGTTGTGTTGCTTTCCAATGACGAAGAGGCCCCGCTTAGTCGCAGGCGCTTATCGGATTTCAAGGCTTTGCTGCGATCGTCCGACTAAATCGAGCGCCATATTCCATGACAAGCCTGCGACCGCTCATCCCGCATTGACGACCATCGATCACCATAAACCGACCCTGTAGCTATTCATCTCCTCGACATTTTACGACCCTTGATCACTATCGCGCCCCAGCCCGCTTAACACCTCGGACAAAACGTCAGACGATCTAGTGTCTCTAAATCAACAAACGAGGTTTTGTGTGGCACTTTTTCTTCGTCCCTTCTCGCGTCATTTTCGCGCAAACAAATACACCGCCGTCGCCTTGATGGCTGGCGCCGCGCTGTTGACGCCAATTCCTGATGCAGCAGCCTGGCAGTGCGGGGGCGCCCCTCAAGTGAAAAAAGACGCCGCCGGACCGACATTGCCCGCCGAAACAGTCGAGCGTCATTCCGCGCTCCCCTCTACGCTCGTTTATTACATTCATGCACAAAACTATCTGCAACCGGAATGGAGTCAAAAAGCCATCGCCTGGCCGTTAGTTGAGATTGCGAAACGCGAGGGGCTGGATGAGCATGAACAGTTCTTCCTCGGCCAACTGGAATTCATGTCCCTTAAACCGAATGAAGCCTACGCGATTTTTCAAGACTTTGCCGACCGGGACGACTGGTATGGCTGGATGGCGCGTCAACGACTGGCGATTATGAATACGCGGGCGTTTGAGGACTTTGAAAAACTCGAACAAAATCTCGCCGAAGAGCGCAAGAAGTTTCGCCCCAGCCCTGAATTCGCAAGCATCATGGGGTTCGCCGAACGCTCATTGTGTCAACACTGGACGTCAAATGGGGAACATGATCGCGCCGTCAAGTTTGTAGCAGACACAATCGCTGAAACACCTCGAGACGCCGCTTACCGACCGCTCTATTTGGCGATAACGTGCTTTGACTCGTTTAAAGAAACCGAACGCCAGCAAGAAGCATTCGACCTCGCGCAGTCAGTTCGCGAAGACATGGCTATAGCGCTGAAGAAGCGCCAAAAAAATGCGGGCAAATATCCGTCCTATGATCCCGACCTGCATGAAAACATGATTGAGGATCGCTGGTATGGACGCTCAAAAATTGCTCCTTACAATTACGCGACCTATCAAATCGAAGAGCTTGTTCACCGATATGATGGTTTTCTTA